>NZ_JBNJOI010000025.1:0-41669 GCF_050113675.1 Vibrio sp. TRT 21S02 | reverse complement strand
CGACAACTACTGAGGCTTTAGTCGAAAGACTAGGGCTTTTTTACTTTCTAGCGTTTGAGCTTTGATTCGAACCCAAGATGGGGTTCGCCTGATATTCAGAACATGGCTCTTCACCGACAACTAATAAGGCTTTAGTCGAAAGACTAGGGTTTTTTACTTTCTAGCGTTTGCTCTTGATTCGAACCAGCCCTTCACTACCATTCATTCTGACAAATATTTCAGACACGTTTAGATCACGATTTGTGCAATCGAATCTGGCACTTTTCCTCGTTCCTCCTATTTTTCCTAAACAGAGATATTGGTTAAATCCACCTATAATTTCAGAGTATGGTTGTGGTTTTATATTCTATGTATTTACTTGAATGCCAGTTTGTACTTCTGTTTATTTGTATTTTTTTGGATTTTGTTTCTGTTTTGTTAAAAGTGGATAGTGTGAATACTTTATCTTTTTCGTTTTAGACTAAAAAACCTGTTTTATTAGAAAAATGAGCCAAAATAGCTATTTAAATGACTTTCACTTAGCTGGTTAATGGAATTTCTTAAAGTTATAGTTCAACAGTTAATGCAGTTTAAGTGCATAAATATTTTAGTTTTTTGCTCTAAAAGTGTTCAATTTCGACTTTTTATACTATATATGTTGCTTTTCTGTGAAATATTTGCCAGATTGATAAGCTTATAAATTACCAGAACAATATTCTGGTGGAATGGATTCAAATGTTCAGACAGGGCAGAAAGCTGCCGAAGCAGTAGAGGTCTGGTTAATGTCACTCTTAGAAGTAAAAAATCTTCGTATTGAATATCCGTCACGCCACGGGGTACATGCTGCGGTTAAATCACTCTCTTTTAATATTGAACGAGGAGAGATTGTCGGTGTGGTTGGTGAGTCTGGTGCAGGTAAGTCAACGGTCGGCAATGCCGTCATTGATCTGCTTAGCCCTCCGGGACGTATCGCTACGGGTGATGTGTATCTCGATGGAGAGCTGATTTCAGGTCTTTCTCCAGAGCAGATGCGCAGTGTTCGCGGCTCAAAAATCGGTTTTATTTTCCAAGATCCGATGACGTCGCTTAACCCGCTTTTCACCGTTGAACAGCAATTAAAAGAAACCATTCATGCCAATATGACGGTTTCCGACGAAGAAGCGTATCAGCGTGCGTTGTCTCTGATGCAGCAAGTTGGGATTCCCCAACCAGAAAACCGACTAAAACAGTATCCGCACCAATTTTCTGGTGGTATGCGCCAACGTGTAGTGATTGCGATTGCCTTAGCTGGTGAGCCTGATCTGATCATTGCGGATGAACCTACCACCGCACTGGATGTGTCTATCCAAGACCAAATCCTCAACCTGATCCGTGAACTGTGCATTAAAAACAACGTCGGTTGTATGTTAGTGACTCACGATATGGGTGTTGTATCCAATGTGACTGATCGTGTCGCAGTGATGTATCGAGGAGATTTGGTTGAATTTGGCCCAACAGCAAAAGTGCTGGGCGACCCAGATCATTCGTACACACGTAGCTTGATTTCTGCGGTACCTCGTTCTGATATCAAACTCGATCGCTTCCCATTAGTTAGTTACATCGAAGAAGCGCACGAGATGGAGCCGCTGGATGTGAAGAATCACTGGTTAGGTCAAAGCCAAGATCACCGTGATTACTCCGGGTCGCTATTGAACGTAGAAAACGTTAACCTGCGTTTTGTTACCAAGGATTCGCTATTTGAAAGCCGCCGTGAGTATGTTCAGGCGTCCAATAATGTCAGCTTTGAAGTGTTTGAAGGTGAGACGTTTGGGTTGGTGGGTGAATCGGGATCGGGTAAATCGACCATTGCCCGAGTGATCGCAGGCTTGTATCAACCAAACTCCGGTAAAGTGACCTTTGAAGGCATTGATCTGACGTCATTGAAATCGGAAAGTGAACGACGTCCACTGCGTCGCCAGATGCAGATGGTATTCCAAAACCCATACACCTCAATGAACCCGCGCATGAAAATCTTTGACATCATCGCGGAACCTATCCGTTTCCATAAACTGACGAACAGTGAAGCGGAGACCAGACAGATCGTTAACGATCTGTTGGATCATGTGGGTTTGGGCAAAATGGCAGGAGTTAAATACCCACATGAATTCTCTGGCGGTCAGCGTCAGCGCATCTCGATTGCACGTGCGCTGGCAACCCGTCCACGTCTTTTGATTTGTGATGAACCAACATCTGCACTGGATGTTTCGGTACAGGCGCAAATTCTCAACCTGCTAAAAGATTTACAAGATGAGCTCAATCTAACCATGCTGTTTATCAGTCACGATTTACCTGTGATCCGCCAGATGTGCGATCGAGTGGGTGTGATGCAAATGGGGACGTTATTGGAAGTCGCCCCAACCGAGCAGCTCTTTAGATCCCCTCAACACGAATACAGTAAACAACTGATTTCACTGATGCCCGAATTTACTGGGCTCAGAGAAGACATAAAAACGGCGTAAGTCGTAGGTAATTGTCGGGCGTTTTGCCCAGACGAATAAACAGAAGCAAATACAACAACTAGGGATTTGGATTCCCGCATAAGGAGTTATGCAATGAAAACCATGAAAAGCAAACTAGCAGTGGCTTTGATGGCTGCAGGCCTCAGTTTTGGTGCAGCAGCAGCAGACATTACTGTCGCATATGATGCTGATCCGGTGTCACTTGACCCGCATGAGCAACTGTCTGGCGGTACACTGCAAATGTCTCACATGGTCTTTGATCCGCTTATCCGCTTTAACCAGAAGATGGAATTTGAACCTCGCTTAGCTGAATCTTGGGAGCGTATTGACGGTGAAACAATGCACTTTAATATCCGCCAAGGTGTTAAGTTCCACTCAGGCAACATGTTGACGGCTGATGATGTTGTTTGGACATTTGACCGTCTGAAAAACTCACCTGACTTTAAAGGTATCTTCGGCCCAATCACGTCAATCACAAAAGCAGGTGATTACAAAGTTGAAGTGAAAACAGACGGCGTTTACCCGCTAGTTGAAAACGTGATGACCTACTTGTTCCCAATGGATAGCAAGTTCTATTCAGGTAAAACAGAAGATGGTAAAGACAAGGCTGAGCTAGTGAAGCACGGCAACTCTTACGCATCAACCAATGTATCGGGGACAGGACCATTTATCATCACGCAACGTGAACAGGGCGTAAAAGTAACGTTTGAGCGTTTTGATGATTACTGGGACAGCAGCTCTGAAGGTAACGTTGATAAGCTAACGCTCGTGCCAATTAAAGAAGACGCAACTCGTGTTGCAGCACTTCTTTCTGGTGATGTAGATATGATTGCACCTGTAGCGCCAAATGACTACAAGCGTATTAAGAAAGCTAAAGACGTTGATCTGTACACCATGCCGGGTACACGTGTGATCACCTTCCAAATGAACCAAAACAGCAATCCAGCACTGAAAGATGCGCGCGTGCGTCAGGCTATTGTGTATGCCATCAACAACGAAGGCATCACTAAAAAAGTCATGAAAGGCGCAGCGACAGCAGCAGGCCAGCAGAGCCCAGTTGGCTTCGTTGGTCATAATGCTGATCTGAAACCTCGCTACGATCTGAAGAAAGCGAAGCAGCTGATGAAAGAAGCGGGTTACGAGAAAGGCTTCACGCTAACCATGATGGCGCCAAACAACCGTTACGTGAACGACGATAAGATCGCTCAAGCATCGGCGGCAATGCTGTCTAAGATTGGTATTAAGGTTGATCTGAAGACTATGCCAAAAGCGCAGTACTGGCCTGAGTTCGATAAGTGTGCGGCAGACATGCTTATGATCGGCTGGCACCCAGATACGGAAGATTCAGGTAACTTCACTGAATTCCTAGCGATGACGCGTAATACGGATACGGGTAAAGGTCAGTACAACTGTGGCCACTACTCAAATGCTGAAGTCGATAAGCTGATCGAAGAAACCAATAAGATGACGGATCTTGGCAAGCGTAGTGCGGCGCTGAAGAAAGTTGAAGAAATCTTATACAACGAAGCAGCGTTTGTTCCTCTGCATTGGCAAGACCCTTCATGGGCAGCGAAAGGTAACGTTGAGATTGGTCCAATCATCAACGGTATGAACTTCCCATACTTCGGTGATCTTGTCGTTAAGTAAGGCATCACGCATAGCACCCGAGGTGACTCGGGTGCCATAACTTTTTGGTGCTTAGCTCTGTTTCAGTCGGGTTAGGTGCCATTTTTAAGGCTGAAAGCATACTCATCATTGCTAAATCTATGGAGTAATGATGAGTGTGAACACGGTAGTTCAAGACTGAAATCTACGGAAAGTTAAAGGGGCAGGGAATGTTTTCGTTTCTGGTCAAGCGCCTGTTTCAGGCACTGATAGTGATGTTTGTGATCAGTTTAGTGGCGTTTGCCATTCAGGATAACCTCGGCGATCCATTGCGTGAGCTAGTAGGTCAGTCGGTTTCTGAAGCAGAGCGCCAAGCTTTGCGTGACGACCTAGGTCTGAATGATCCCTTCATTACTAAATACACACGCTTTGTTGGCAATGCGCTACAAGGTGATTTAGGTACGTCTTATTTCTTCAAGCGCCCGGCGGTTGAAGTGATTCTGGATAAATTGGTGGCAACACTAGAGTTAGTGTTCGGTGCCACATTAATCATTATATTCTGTTCTATTCCTCTGGGGGTTTACTCAGCGATCCACCCTAAAAGTCTGTTTACCAAAATTGTAATGGCAGGCAGTAGTATCGGGATTTCGATCCCCGTATTCCTTACCGCCATCATGTTGATGTACGTCTTCTCGATTGAACTGGGTTGGTTACCGTCTTATGGGCGAGGAGAAACGGCGAATGTGTTGGGCTGGGAGTCCGGTTATTTCACCTTAGATGGCTTGGCTCACTTGGTGCTGCCTTGTATTGCACTGGCGTCCATCATGCTGCCACTGTTTATCCGTTTGGTCCGTTCTGAAATGTTGGAAGTCTTGAGTTCTGAGTACATCAAGTTCGGTAAAGCGAAAGGCTTGGCACTGAACAAGATTTATTACCAGCATGCGCTGAAAAATACCATGTTACCGGTACTAACGGTCGGTGGGGTGCAGATTGGTACCATGGTGGCTTATACCATACTGACTGAAACGGTTTTCCAATGGCCAGGAACTGGCTTCCTTTTCCTTGAGGCAATCAACCGAGTGGATACACCACTGATCACTGCTTACGTTATTTTCGTTGGTCTAATATTCGTGGTCACTAACACCATTGTTGACTTGCTATACGGCATCATCAACCCAACGGTGAATTTAACAGGTAAAGGAGCATAATCATGAGTCAAACAGCACTAGCTCCTTCGCGTTGGGAGCGATTTAAACAATCTGATTTCTTGTACTACTTTAAGCGCGATAAAGTCGCGATGACCAGTTTTACCGTCTTTATGCTGTTCTTAGTGATGGCATTGGCAGCGCCGATCATTTCGCCAACAGACCCATACGATTTATCCTCGATCGATATTATGGACTCAGAGCTACCACCAGCATGGATGGAAGACGGTGATGAGCGATTCCTGTTGGGCACTGATGAGCAAGGACGAGACATCCTTTCGACCATTCTGTATGGGTCTCGTTTGTCACTGACCATTGGTTTCTTAGCGGTTGGCCTACAATTGGTGCTTGGTATCGTGATTGGTTTGTCGGCGGGTTACTTTGGCGGCCGTATTGATAGCTTTTTAATGCGTTTTGCCGACGTGCAGCTCTCGTTTTCAACCATGATGGTCGCGATCATTGTCTCGGCCATTTTCAAAGCCAGTTTTGGCAGTGAGTTTTACAGTCAATATGCGGTCGTCATGCTGGTGGTGATCATTGGCGTGGCCGAATGGCCGCAGTATGCACGTACCATTCGTGCATCGGTATTGGCTGAGAAGAAGAAAGAATATGTGGAAGCTGCACGGGTGATGGGCTTTAAGTCGCCTCGTATTATGTTCCGCCATATTTTGCCAAACTGTTTGTCTCCTATTTTGGTTATTTCGACCGTACAGGTGGCCAACGCCATTATGTCTGAAGCGGCGCTGTCGTTTTTAGGTTTAGGCCTACCGGTAGACCAACCCTCTTTAGGGGCGCTGATCAGCATCGGCTTTAACTACATTTTCTCTGGAGCGTGGTGGATCACGGCTTTCCCAGGGCTAGTACTAGTGACCTTAGTCTTGGTGATTAACCTGCTGGGTGACTGGTTACGAGATGTATTCAACCCTAAGATTTATAAAGGGTAATTTTCCACTTTAAGCAAAAGCCGCGATTATTCGCGGCTTTTTTGTTTCCCTCATTATTCCAAAACAGTAATCAATGTTTGCTCGATCGGGTTGGACGGTTTGGCAGGGTTACTTGTCTGATGATCAGGCCAAATATCGAGCTGTCGTACCACCGATGGCCCGCTTGGCTGAAATAATAACAATGATGATGAAGGAAGGTGAGTGAGTGAAACCAGGAAAAACCGGAATAACGCGTGTTATACATGCAACCCAGTATTCCATGAAAGGGCTTGTGGCCGCTTGGCAGCATGAGGCTGCATTTCGTCAAGAAACCGTACTAAGCGCGGCTTTGTTTCTGGTAGCCATCTGGTTACCCGTGACCCCAGTCGAGAAGTTACTGCTGATAGGGAGTGTCTTGCTTGTGTTGATTGTTGAGTTGCTGAACTCGGCGGTTGAAGCTGTTGTCGATAGGGTTGGAAGTGAATGGCATGAACTTAGCGGACGCGCAAAAGATATGGGTTCTGCAGCGGTGTTCATTGCCTTGAGTTTTGCCTTGCTGACTTGGGGCGCTATTGTGGGAGCACTATTATGAAAAACTGGCTCAACTGGCGCTCAAATGGGGTGACTTATGTGAAGCTAACTGCGGTATTGGCGCTTTATTTTGCATTGGTGCTGAATGCTCCCATTTACAAAGAATTGCATCGTCTTTTTGCTGAAATGGACTCGGTAAAGCTTGGTTTTATCCTTTCGATCCCGCTGTTTTTCTTTGCTGCTCTCAATTTAATATTCAACCTGCTGAGTTGGCCTTTTCTGACCAAACCCTTGTTTGTGGCACTGATGATTTTATCGGCTTTGGTGAGTTATGCCGGTTATAACTACGACACCATTTTTAATGTCGACATGATCGCGAATATCATGCAAACCGACAGCAGCGAAGCGAGTGCTTACTTGAGCTGTTACTCGGTGTTGTGGGTTGTTCTATTGGGTTTCGTACCTGCCGCACTGCTTATTTCACTGCCGCTTAAACGAGAGCCTTGGTTCAAGTTTATTGGTAAAAAGCTCCTCTCCATATTGGCTTCTGTGCTGATTTTGGTTGTCATTGCGGGCAGTTACTATCAAGACTACGCCTCATTTGGTCGCAACCACAGCTACTTAAAGAAAATGATTGTGCCGACACAGCCAGTGTATGCGATCAGTCGTTATGTCAAACAAACCTACTTTACGACGCCGCAGCCTTATATTGAGTTAGGATTAGATGCGCATCAGTCCAGCGAAGCTCTGGCGCAAGCTAAAGAAAAGCCGAGCCTAGTTGTGCTGGTGGTCGGAGAAACTGCACGTTCGCAAAACTATCAATTGAACGGCTATTCACGAGAAACCAACCCTTATACCGCTGATTTGGATGTTGTTTCTTTCCAAGAGGTACGCTCTTGCGGCACCGCAACGGCGGTTTCATTACCTTGCATGTTCTCTCGGTTGACCCATGATAATTATGATCACGACCACGCGAACAACCAAGATAATGTACTCGATATTCTAAATCGGGCAGGGGTGTCGATGATTTGGGAAGACGATGATGGCGGGGATAAAAATGTCGCGCGTCATATCGAAAAGCAAATGATGGATCGCTCACGTAAAGACAGTGAATGTGATGGTAATACCTGTTATGACATGGTGCTATTGGAGAATCTAGACCGCAATATTAACAAGCTTTCTGGTAACCGAATGGTGGCCCTACATTTAATTGGCAGTCACGGCCCCACCTATTACAAGCGCTACCCGAAAAGCATGGCGGTATTTCAGCCCGATTGCCCTCGTGCAGACATTGAAAATTGTAGCAATGAGCAAATTGTGAATAGTTACGATAACAGTATTCGCTACACCGACTATGTGCTGAGTAAGGTGATAAACCGTCTGAGTGAATTACAGCAGCAATACAATACGGCGCTGATTTATCTTTCGGATCATGGGGAGTCATTAGGGGAAGGGGGCATGTATTTGCATGGGGCGCCGTATGCGTTAGCCCCAGACTATCAAACCACTGTGCCTATGATTGTTTGGATGTCGCAGGGTTTCCAGCAGGCCAAAAGCGTCGATTATGCTTGTCTCAAGCAACGTGCAGCCATTCATGGGCAATATTCTCATGATAATTTATTCCATTCACTGTTGGGTATCATGGATGTGAAGACGAAAGCCTATCAGTCATCATTGGATATCTTTGCGGCCTGCCGTGTCGAACCACAGCACGAAGAATTGGCGAAAGGGTGATCTAACCCTAAGATTTAATAACAATAATTTTCCTAAACTAACAGCCGCTACATTTTGCGGCTCTTTTTTTGCATCCTGTTATCTCAGCAGTGAGCCGTCAATAATGTCACTATTAGAGATAAGGTTAGATTGAAGAGTATGGATATCAACATGACCGCAATGCCAAAATGGTCTTTTGCGAAGCTATTGAGTCTGGTTGTTTTGGCTGTGCCTGTTGTATCAGCGCCCGTTCAGGCTGAAGGGTTTCTGTGTGATGCAACTCAGGCATCTAATCATGAGCTACCCATTTTAGATAAGGCATGTCCGATTGGTCAGGGGCTTTGGGGTAAGCAGCAACCTAAAGGTCAAAAATCCATTTTCTGGATTCAATGTGGGGTATTCGCCAAACCTTTGTCGCTTGCTGAAGCTAAAGATCTTTATCAGCATATTTCTACCGATGTATGGGCAAAGCCTGAGGGTAAGGGTTACCGGTGTCTAATCGGTCCTTATGAAGATATTCGCCAAGCTCGAAAAGATTTGGTGGGTGTCAAAAAACAGCCGGGTTACAAAGAGTCTTTTGTTCGTGAAGTGGTGAGCGGCAAAAAAAGGCCCGTTCGCCAGCCGGTAAAAGAGACATCGACCGCCGCTAAACCAGCGCAAAAAACCACAGTCCTTCCTCCGGCGAAGCCAAAACCGGAACCTGTGGTGAAACAGCCAGTGGTCGAGTCGCCACCTAAAGCCAAACAAGTGGAAATTGCCATTCGCCTAAGCACTGAAGTCGCTGGAGTAAGTTACAAAGTGCCGTACATGATGTTCAGCGATGATCAGTTCTATATGGAACATGGGTTACCTTGGAATCGCTTGGATTATGATGGTGCGATGCAGGTTTGCTCACACTTGAACATGCGATTGCCTTCTGAATCTGAATGGAACCGCCTCTTAGCGACAAATGTAATGAAAGAAAAATGGCCAATCCACTTACCTTATTGGGGAGCCGATCGCCGCGGACTCTTTACCA
This sequence comes from Vibrio sp. TRT 21S02, assembly GCF_050113675.1. NCBI lineage: Bacteria > Pseudomonadati > Pseudomonadota > Gammaproteobacteria > Vibrionales > Vibrionaceae > Vibrio > Vibrio sp. TRT 21S02. Next base: position 32,197 of record NZ_JBNJOI010000025.1, on the reverse strand, counting down.
GTGGTAAAGTCACACGCTTAAAAGGCACGTCATTACTCAACGTGATGTGTGTGAAATAATCAAATAACAACCAGTAGCCTAGGGCTACTGGTTGTTTTTCTCCGCTTCTTTTAGTAACTCCAGATACTTTTTCTCAACGAATTCTTTCTCTTTTGCCACGTGGTGTAGCTGTTGTTGTGCCGTTTCTAGCTGTGTTTTTAGTTTACTGCTATCCCCTTGCTCAGACAGCTTCTGTTTGTAGCTTTCAATGACGGACATCAGCTGCTGTTTTTCTTGTCGATAGTTTTCTTCTACATCGCTAAAGCCACCTGCTTCACTGATCTGGATGTATTCTTTTTCTAACTGCTCAAATTGCTGTTCCAGCTGTTCTTTTTCCTGTTGTAGGCTTTCGACCGTATCATGTTGCTTGAGTAATTTGCTTTTGGCTTTACGCAGTCCTTTCACGCTTTTATCTAAATCCCCTTTGAGCTTTTTAATCAAATGATGGGATTTGCTGAGTTTTTGATTGAGTGCATCGATGGTGGCTTGGTCTTCTGCATTCAGCGTATGGTTAGCTGCGCGAATTTGTGACACCTGAGCTTCTAAGGCTTGCTGAATAATGATCAGATCATTGAGAGTATCGGTGTTTTCTGCAGTGTAATTCAGAGCATTGTCGACGGACTGTTGGCATAAGTCATAGGCAGTGCGGTCAAGGTTTTGTCCATTCACCACCTGATGAGCGAACTGACGAAACTCCCGCAGAATAAGCAGCAAGATGACAAACCAAAACAGAAGGATGAGCAAACCTAAGTTGATCGCGAGGGCGTTGAAGTTGTCGCCAGTCAGTAAAGGCGGTAAGTCCATGAGATGCATTCCTAACGTTGACGCGCTGTAGTGGTTAAGTTTAGTTGTGATGAAAAAATGTGCCTATAATTTAGACAGTTTGTCGCTCAAGGTTGAATGCTGTTTGTGAAAATACTGATCGTTGATGATAGTAAGGCCACACTAGAAATTGTCAGGCGCGCATTGGAGTGCTTTGGTTATCGTCGTCTATCGATAAAAAAGGCCAACAATGCGGTGGAAGCCCTAACGTTAGTCAGTGAATGGCAGCCGGAGATCGTGCTGACGGATTGGTATATGCCGGATATGACCGGTCTAACACTGACAGAAGAGCTGATGAAGTTAGGGCTGGGCATTAAAGTTGGCATGATCACCACGGTGGATGACCAAATTCAGATCAAGCAAGCGAAGGCGGCAGGGGCGAGTTTTGTATTATCTAAACCGTTTGATGATGAAGAGCTGCATCGTCATCTACTTCCCTTAGTTCAAGGTGCAGAAGAGAGTCAGCAGACCTTGAATGGGCTTACGGAAGTGCAAAAAGAGCTGGCACTGCCCAAACTCTCCCAATTGGAGAAGTTGCTTAAACGGGAAGTGGGCGAGAGTATTCAACTCAACAATATTGGTGTACAAGCATTTGATGAAAGTAAAATCCCATGCTTAATGGCAGTGTATGAAGATGGTGAAACCCAGCGGCCAAGAGCCGTAGCGATGCTTGATATCTATGCAGTGTGCGTGTTTGCTCGCAGCAATAGCGCTATTTCGCCACAACAGTTACAGCAAGTGATCCAGACTAAAATGGTCAGCAAAGACATTCTCGATACCTGTCAGAAGGTGTTGGACAAATCCTCTCTCGCGTTCTTAGATTCCAATTCACGTAAAAGCTTACGCCTGAAAAGTGTCAGCTTTATCCCTTCCGCGTTTGATAAATTGAAAACCCTCTATGATAAAGAAGCCAGCAAACGAGTCGACTTTTCCTGCCAGCTTGAAGAGATGGCACAAGGTAAAGTGACTTTGATTGGGTTTTGAACCTCTCTTTTACCAGATATAAGTTCTAATTGCAGAGCGAAAACTTGGCAGGTTGTTCTCTGTTTCTTCCAAATAAAAGGCGTAAACTCTACTGCATCCAGCGTAGTGAAACTGGTAACAGTAGGAAGGGAGAGATGACAGAATTTGAAAAAATGACGACAGGACAGCGGTTTGATGGTAGTGATGATTCAGTTAGCCGGATTCGCGATAAAGCCACCATGTTAGTGGCGGAGTTAAATACCTTGTCGGATGATACGTTACGAGTTCAATGGCTTGAGAAGCTGCTTGGAAAGTTTGGGCAGGGTAGCGTGATCCGTCCTCCTTTTTATTGTGAATTTGGCCAGACGATATCCGTTGGTGCACATACTTTCATTAATATGAACGCCACCATGTTAGATGGGGCTCCAATTTCTATCGGTAACCATGTGATGATTGGACCCAATGCTCAGTTTTATAGCGCAGGCCACTCGTTGGATTACCAGAGCCGTCGAAAGTGGGAAACACTTTGTAAGCCGATTGTGGTGGAAGATGATGTTTGGATTGGTGGGTGTGTGATCATCAACCAAGGGGTGACGATTGGCGCCCGCTCTGTGATTGCGGCGAACTCGGTGGTCACGCGAGATGTCCCCCCGGATTCGCTTTACGGTGGCTCTCCTGCCAAACTGATCCGGCCTTTGAATCAAGCTGAAATGGTTTAACGGCAAAACGAACAGTGCACGATATGTTTAACCAGTCGCTAACAATTCATGACGATTGGCTGACTGAGAGACAAATCGGGGTTTTAGACTGAACGGGAAACTGCACACAACTTGTTCCCATTAGTGAAAGGTGCCCCCGATGAAAAAACTTATTTCTGTTCTTGCTCTTTCTGTTGCTGCGGCAACCGCGATGCCAACAATGGCAGCAAACCCAGTTCAAAATGAACTTAAAGGTGCGATTGAGCAAAGCTCTCAGGTTGCAAAACGTGTTGGTGAGATCCAAAAAGAGCTGTCTGAAATCCGCCAAAAAGCGTTTAAAGACAACCCTGATTTGGTGAAAGCAGCTGATGCGGCAAATAGCGCACTAGAAATTGAAGCTAAAGATGTCGGTTATGATCCAAAAGGATTTGAAGCTAAGCTTCGTACGGCTCGCAGTGAGTTGTCAAAAGAAGGCTTAACGGAAGAGCAACGCCAGTCCATTTTAGGTGAGCTGAAAAAGCAGCAAAATGACCAAGCGGAAAAGCGCGCGAAATTTTTAGCAAAACCTCAGGTTCAAAAAGTAAACGCAGATCTCCAAAAGCAGATCTTGGGTGCGATGAAAAAGACCAGCCCAGATACGCAAAAGCTGCTAAACGAGCTTGATACGCTATTAAAATCGATGAAGTCGTAAAGACAAAAAAGGCCGCATTCGCGGCCTTTTTAGTTACTCTGCATTTAGCAATTAACGCATTGTCACGAACTCTTCTGAGCCCGTTGGGTGAATAGCAACCACTGAGTCGAAGTCTGCTTTGGTTGCACCCATCTTCATCGCAACACCAAAGCCTTGGATCATTTCATCAACCGTAAAGCCGATGCCGTGTAGGCCAACAACGGTTTCTTCTTCACCTGCACAGATCAGTTTCATCTTACATGGCTGGCGATGTTTAGTAACCGCTGTGTACATCGCAGTGAAGCCAGAAGTGTAGACTTTGATGTTGTCTTTGCCGTACTTCTCTTCCGCTTCTTGCGTTGTAAGACCGATAGTGCCAATTGGTGGGTGGCTGAATACGACCGTTGGTACCAAATCGTAGTCCATCTTCGCGTTTGGTTTGTTGTTGAACAGACGCTCAGATAATTGACGACCCGCTTTAACCGCAACAGGTGTTAGTTCAATGCCACCTTCCATGATGTCGCCGACACAGTAGATACCAGGAACGTTCGTTGCTTGGAATTCGTCTACCTTGATGTAGCCACGGTCGTTGGTTTCAACACCTGTAGATGCAAGGTTGATTGCGTCAGTTGCAGGGTGGCGGCCAATCGCCCAGATCAGCTGATCCACATTTTGTGTGTTACCGTTTTCAAGGTGTAGCGTTAGGCTGCCGTCGGCTTCCTTCACCACTTCTTTTGGCACTGAGTGGGTGTGTAGCGTAGGGCCTTCGGCTTCCATCACTTCGACCAACGTTTCGATGATCATTGGGTCAAAGCTACGTAGCGGAGATTCTTTACGACAGAACAGGTGTGTTTCCGTGCCTAATGCATTTAAAACGCCAGCAATTTCAACCGCAATGTAGCCAGCACCGATCACAGCAACGCGTTTTGGTTGCTCAGCAATCTCGAAGAAGCCATTTGAATCGATGCCGTATTCCGCACCCGGGATGTTTGGAATGGTAGGACGGCCACCAACGGCAATTAAGATATGGTCTGCGGTGTAGTGCTCACCGTTAACTTCAACCGTTTTCTCATCCACAAACTTTGCAAAGCCTTTGATAACGTTAACTTTATTGTTGCCAAGTACGCGATCGTAAGATTGGTGAATACGGCCGATGTAGGCTTGGCGACTTTCCACCAGCTTGCTCCAATCAAAGCCTTTTACATCAACGTCAAAGCCGTAGTCTTCGGCGTAAAGGTGCATGGCTTCTGCAATTTGAGCGCCGTGCCACATGACTTTTTTAGGCACGCAACCGACGTTTACGCAGGTACCGCCAAGGTCTTGTGCTTCGATCAGCGCTACTTTTGCGCCGTACATCGCCGCGCGGTTTGCCGATGCGATGCCGCCACTGCCGCCACCGATACAGATATAGTCAAAATGAGTCGCCATTACTTTCTCCAATTATTGTTAGGGTGAGGCTTATGTGTAAATGGGTACTGCCTCTGGCTCCCTGCGTTTAAGTCTAAGCTAATACTTTCTATATGAGGTTGGATTGGTTGAACTCAATCCACCTCGATTAAATTCTAGGTTTATTCCGGTACAATCCAGTCAACTTTCCAGTGACCCGTTGCCGGTGCAATTGCTTCTTTCAAGAATGGCAGAATGGTTTGCATCTGGTTTTCCAGTTTCCACGGTGGGTTAATCACGATCATGCCTGAGGCGGTCATGCCGCGCTCATTGGTATCGGGAGAAACACCAAGTTCAATCTGTAAAATTTTGCGAATACCTAAGCCAGCTAAGCCTTCAATCATGTCTTCAATATCACAGCGGTTCACCACTGGGTACCAAATTGCGTAAATGCCGGTCGCCCATCGTTTGTGGCTTTGGTAAATCGCTTGCACGACATCACGATACTCTTTTGCCAGTTCATACGGTGGGTCAATCAATACTAATCCACGACGCTCTTGTGGTGGCAGGCTGCCTTTCAGGCGCTTAAAGCCATCTTCCTTGTAGATGCTCACTTGGCGATCACGGTGGAATTCTTGCTCTAGTAGTGGGTGGTCCGCTGGGTGCAGTTCAGTGAGTACCATACGGTCTTGAGGACGAATGTGCGCACGTGCCACACGAGGAGAACCCGGATAATAACGTAGCTTATCACCGTTGTTCAGTGTTTTAACGGCATCAAGGTAGCTTTGAATGTCTTCTGGAATGTTAGCTTGCTCCCAGACTCGTGCGATACCTTGTTTGTATTCACCGGTTTTTTCTGACCATTCATGGGTTAAGTCATAACGCCCAACACCGGAGTGGGTGTCGTGGTACACAAAGGGTTTGTCTTTTTGCTTTAGCGCATTCAGGATCAGGCTTTGTACAATGTGCTTGACCACATCTGCGTGGTTGCCTGCGTGAAAACTGTGGCGATAACTTAACAAAATAATTCTCTCGAAATGGCTGCGTGAGCATGATCAATAATGGTTGATAGTATACGCCACTATTGAAAATTGCTGAACCTACCTATATTTACTATTTAAGACGCGAAATACAATCAATAGACGAACTCGTCAGTTCGCTTTTGCCTACAAAAGGAATGCTTTTATGCCAAATCCACTTTTAGCCTTCACTGACTTACCTCCTTTTTCTCAGATCAAACCGGAACATGTTAAGCCAGCGGTTGAACAGGCAATTGCTGACTGCCGAACTCAAATTGAACAAGTGCTTGATGGTAATACCACACCAAGTTGGGACAATGTGATTGCTCCGATTGAAGAGGTGGATGACCGCCTTAGCCGTTTATGGTCACCAGTGAGCCATATGAACTCGGTGGTCAACAGCGATGAACTGCGTGAAGCGTACGAAAGCTGTTTGCCACTGCTGTCTGAATACGGTACTTGGGTTGGTCAACACAAGGGGTTATTTGAAGCGTATAAAGCCATCAAAGCCAGTGATGCCTTTGCAACATTGACACAAGCACAGAAGAAAACCATCACCGATTCACTGCGTGATTTCGAATTATCTGGCATTGGCTTGCCTGCTGATGAGCAGCACCGTTATGGTGAGATCAGCAAGCGGATGTCTGAACTTGGCTCAAAGTTCTCAAACAATGTGCTGGATGCCACGATGGGCTGGACCAAGCACGTGACGGATGAAACCCAGCTGGCAGGTATGCCGGACTCCGCATTAGCAGCAGCGAAAGCGGCGGCTGAAGCGAAAGAGCTGGATGGCTACCTGCTCACACTTGATATTCCATCCTACCTGCCAGTGATGACCTACTGTGATAATCAAGAGCTGCGTAAAGAGCTTTACGAAGCGTATGTGACTCGTGCATCTGATCGAGGTCCAAATGCAGGCAAATGGGACAACAGCGAAATCATCAGTGAGCAGTTGAAACTGCGTCATGAAATTGCACGTATGCTTGGTTTTAACAGCTTCAGCGAAAAGTCTCTGGCAACCAAAATGGCTGAAAACCCAAGCCAAGTGCTGAACTTCCTCAACGATTTGGCAAGTAAAGCCAAAGGGCAGGGCGAACGCGAAGTGGAAGAGCTACGCCAATACGCCAAAGCCGAATTTGGTGTTGAGACGCTAAACCTATGGGATATCGCTTACTACAGTGAGAAACAAAAACAGCACTTGTTCCAGATTTCAGATGAAGAGCTGCGCCCGTATTTCCCTGAACAAAAAGCGATTAATGGCCTGTTTGAGGTGCTCAAGCGCGTATTTGGTATGAGCGTTGAAGAGCGTCATGGTGTCGATAGCTGGCATGAGTCAGTGCGCTTTTTTGATATTTTCGATAGCCAAGGTACGTTGCGCGGCAGTTTCTACCTCGACTTATACGCTCGTGAACACAAACGAGGTGGGGCATGGATGGACGAGTGTCGTGTACGCCGCATCAATGCCCAAGGTGAACTGCAAACACCAGTGGCTTACCTAACCTGTAACTTTAACCGTCCTGTGGGTGATAAGCCGGCGCTGTTTACTCATGATGAAGTGGTGACACTATTCCATGAGTTTGGCCATGGCATTCATCACATGCTGACGCAAGTGGAAACCGGTTCAGTATCGGGCATTAATGGTGTGCCGTGGGATGCGGTTGAGCTACCAAGTCAGTTCCTAGAAAACTGGTGCTGGGAAGAAGACGCGCTGGCGTTTATCTCTGGTCACTACGAAACGGGTGAGCCATTGCCTAAGGCGATGCTAGAAAAAATGCTAGCGGCTAAGAACTTCCAGTCAGCGATGTTTATTCTGCGCCAACTAGAATTCGGTTTGTTTGATTTTACTCTGCACACTGAATATGACCCAGAAGTTGGCCCACGAGTGCTGGAAACTCTTGCTGAAGTTAAAGCGAAAGTCGCGGTGCTGCCAAGCCTTGAGTGGAATCGCTTCTCTCACAGCTTTAGCCATATTTTTGCGGGTGGATACAGCGCGGGCTATTACAGCTACTTATGGGCTGAAGTGCTTTCTTCTGATGCATTCTCACGTTTTGAGGAAGAGGGGATTTTCAATACCGAAACAGGGCAAAGCTTCCTCAATAACATTCTTGAAATGGGTGGTAGTGAAGAACCAATGGAGCTCTTCAAGCGCTTCCGTGGTCGTGAGCCTCAAATCGATGCACTGCTACGTCATGCAGGGATTGCCGTGTAAAGTTGCTGTGAATTCAGGTTAATTTTTGCTGAATAAACCCACCGTCATTGGTGGGTTTATTGTGTTCAGTGTTATTATGCGGTCAATGCATTCAAGGAGGTCGTATGTTGAAAATAATGAAAGGGTTGGCGCTTGCGTCATTAATGTTGCTTGGCGTGTCTGGTTGCGCGGAGCTGAAAGATGCGGGCAAGAGTATCGGCCACGCGACGCGCGATGCAACCACGGCAATTGGTCATGCTACTCGTGATACCACTAAAGCGATTGGTCATGCATCACGTGATGCGGTTAACTCAGTCAAAGATGATTTGAGTGAAGGTGGTGAAGGCAATTAAAATATACCCAAGTCACATCATGTCACTTGGGTATATTGCTGTTATTTTGCTAGTTTATTGCGAATTAGTTTGTCGATAGAAAGTGGTCCTGCTCCCCACACGACTACGATCAGGATCATTAATCCCCACAGCTGGTGGTCATAGAAGCCTTTCTCCCACAATACTGGGTAAGAAACCACGGCAATGATATTAAACACAAACAGTGCCGCTGCCATTGGCCTTGTGAGCAAACCAAGTGCTAAAAATACCGGTAACACCAACTCAGCCGCAGTGCCTAAATAGGCAGCCAATTCCCATGGCAGTAACGGAACTTGGTATTCTAGTTCAAACAGATACAAGGTACTGTCCCAAGAGGCAATCTTAACTAGGCCTGAGTTAAAAAAGACATAGGCTACCCAGACGCGACAAAAAAGCAGCAACAGTGGTACAAAACCCATTTGAGCTTTTTCTATCCAGCTGTCATAAGTGGCAAGTAGGTTGTTCACTGGAGTCGTCATTCCATTATCCTTTTTATTGAGTGAGCGAAAAGCCTGCGATGAGACTAAGCCCCATAATTTGATTTAAATGCGCCAGCAAAGGGGTGGGAATTTCACTTAAATGTTGCCCGGCTTGAAGGTGGGAAAGTAGCTGATAAGCACCTTCGTCCAGTGGTTGGCTCCACGGGGTTCCATCTATTTGGCAAGCAATCACCCCAGCCTCTGCCTGATTGATCTCTAACCCATCTAACTGTTGAGCATGAATGGCTCGCTGCAGTGAAAATACGCCATAGTGCGAGGCAAACGTCATCACCGAGGGGGTTAAATGCAGCTGAATATGATCATGCTGCTCTGCCGGTACGTCAGCCAGTTTGCTGATTGGCAAAATGGTTTGCGTTAAATGGACGCTGCCATGCAGCTGCTGAGATAAATCCAAGCTCCATTCGAAACGTGCGACTTCAGGTAAATAGGGCGCAGCCTCCAAAACCACTGGAAACAGGGTGATGGTGTCGGAAAAGTGTTCGCCATAATGGGTGACGTCACCACTTTCTAATGGATGGGTAAGCACATGTTGGCGTGCGAGTCCGTTAAAGCACTCTTCACCCACCAATGCTACTACCATAGGGTACGTGGCTTGCAGTACTTCCGTTAAACTCATGACAAAGTTATTGCGATAGATCTGCATTCGCTCATCTGCGGTGAAGTTATCGCTGGCGATATTGCACTCTTCGCCTGTTGCTTGATAATGCAGTGCTTTGGCAAACTGGTTTTGCAGTGTGGTCAGAGAGAAGTTCATGATGCTCTCCTTTGCCTAGTTTCTGCATTGAACATACGGTCACTGGCTTTGCGCGCTTCGCCAAGTAGCACTTGTGGTTCGGGAATGTCTAAATCCCATTCGATCAAGGTGTGAGGAACACCGTGTTTTTCCGTCCATTGCTCGAACAGCTGCCAAACTTCATCGCACACTGGGCAACTGTGGGTATCAATCCAGATTTCCCCTTTGTCGAGTTTTTTTACGGTAAAACCCGCCAAATGAATTTCGTCAACAGCATGTGCGGGTAGGGCATCTAGATAAGTTTGGCAGTCAAAACCATGATTGAACGCGGAAACGTATACGTTATTCAGATCAAGCAGTAGACGACAATCGGTTCGCTTCTGAACTTCAGTCAAAAATTCCCATTCATTGATGGTTGAGTGATGAAATTTAAGGTAACTGGAGGGGTTCTCAATCAACATTTGTCGCCCCAAATACTCCTGAACTTCCATCACATTACGACAAAATACCGCTAAGGCTTCTTCTGTGTAGGGCAGAGGTAATAAGTCATTGAAATAATGTCCGCCATTTTCACTCCAACTTAAGTGGTCAGAGACGAGAAATGGATTGGTTTCATCAACTAGGGCTTTGAGCTGCGCTAAGTGTTTTGGGTTCACTCGTTCAACACTGCCAAGTGATAAACCAATACCATGACAGCTGATTTGGTAATGTTCAGTCAATTTGAGCAGGCTCTGCCTAGCGGCTGATTTAGGTTGGAAGTAGTTTTCGCTATGGATTTCCAACCAGCTTAAATTGGGTTGTTGTTGGGTAAAGAAGGCAATATGTGGTGAACGTAGACCGACACCTATTTTGTTATGATAATTTTCTGTATTCACGATGCCACCCTGAAACGATAAAAAACGGAAAGAGTGAAGTGCGCTGGTTGAGCGCCACGCACTTCACTAAGCGTGGAGCTTAAGACGATTGCGTGCTGCCACCTGTTAGCTTGCCACATAGTCCTTTTGGAACGACTACGAATGCATCTTTTTGGTTGTCTTCTTTTGCTGTACCAGCACATGAGCTGGTTTTGGTTGCACAGTCATTTTTGCCTGCTTTAGACACGCCGTAGCATTTCTCTTTTTCAGCAGCCACCGCTGGTGCTGCAGTAAGCATGGTGCCACCTAGCGCAAGTAAACCTGTTACAGCAGCAGTTACAGCAAGATTTGATTTCTTCATAGTTATATCCTCAGACTTTTTCCTTTACTTTGAAATCGCAAACCATTTCATTGGCTTGCCTAAATTAAAGGATAGAAAAGTGGTGAAAAAACTTTCAAAAAAATCATAGATTTTAATTTTTATATAACGACCAGTTATTTAACATTTTGATTTTATGGATAAAAAAAGAACAAAAAATTTATCGATTTTGCTCTGAAATTGGTTGAGTGTTTAGGTTATAATCGCTCTTCATGTATAAATAACCAGTAGCAGAGCTCATGATGGATCCCTCTTTATTACTCGACGGCCTTAACGACAAACAGCGCGAAGCCGTGGCCGCACCGTTAGAAAATATGTTGGTGTTGGCTGGAGCTGGTAGTGGTAAAACGCGAGTACTGGTCCATCGTATTGCTTGGTTGATGTCGGTTGAACAAGCGTCACCGTTTTCCATTATGTCGGTCACCTTTACCAATAAAGCTGCGGCAGAAATGCGTGGTCGAATTGAAGAACTGATGATGGGCAGTGCCTCAGGGATGTGGAATGGTACCTTTCATGGCATTTGTCATCGAATTCTACGGGCTCATTATCTTGATGCGAAGCTGCCGGAAGATTTCCAAATTATCGACAGTGATGATCAACAGCGTCTATTGAAGCGACTGATCAAAGCGCAAAATCTGGATGACAAACAGTGGCCAGCACGTCAGGTTGCTTGGTGGATTAACGGCAAAAAAGATGAAGGCCTGCGTCCGCAGCACATCGATGCCTATCACGATCCTGTGACCAAAACCTACCTTCAACTTTATACCGCTTATCAAGAGGCGTGTGATCGTGCTGGGTTGGTCGACTTTGCTGAGATCTTACTGCGTGCGCATGAGCTATTGCGTGATAACAAGTTTGTCCGTGAACATTATCAAGCGCGTTTCAAGCATATTCTGGTCGATGAATTTCAAGATACCAACAACATTCAATACGCTTGGTTGCGGATGATGGCTGGTCCTGAATGTCATGTAATGATTGTTGGGGATGATGATCAATCAATATATGGTTGGCGTGGAGCGAAAGTTGAAAACATTGAGAAATTTACTCTTGAGTTCCCAAGCGTCAGTACGATTCGCTTGGAGCAAAACTACCGTTCAACCAAAACGATTCTAGAAGCGTCGAATACGCTGATCGCCAACAACACTGAACGCATGGGTAAAGAGCTGTGGACGGATGGCGCAGAAGGGGAGCTGATCTCGGTTTATTCGGCGTATAACGAATTGGATGAAGCCCGTTTTGCGGTGAATAAAATTAAAGAGTGGCAAGATAAAGGTGGTGCGCTCGTTGATAGCGCGATGTTGTATCGCAACAACGCCCAATCACGTGTTTTGGAAGAAGCCTTGATCCAAGCCGGTCTGCCATACCGGATTTATGGTGGCATGCGCTTCTTCGAACGTCAGGAGATCAAAGACGCGCTGAGCTATTTGCGTTTGATCGCTAACCGCAATGATGATGCGGCCTTTGAACGTGTAGTGAATACTCCCACTCGTGGACTGGGTGATAAAACCTTAGAAACCATTCGTTTTGCTGCGCGCGATCGTGGCTGCACCATGTGGGAAGCTTCCATCGCATTGCTTGAAGAGAAAGTGCTTGCTGGTCGCGCGGCAGGTGCACTTAGTCGATTTATTGAACTTATTATTGCGCTCGAAGATGACACCATCGAACAACCGCTTCACCACCAAACCGATCATGTGATCAAATATTCGGGTTTGTACGCAATGTACGAGCAAGAAAAAGGTGAAAAATCCAAAGCGCGTATTGAGAACTTGGAAGAGCTTGTTACTGCAACGCGCCAATTTGAAAAACCGGAAGAAGCGGAAGAAATGACGTTGCTGACCGCGTTTCTAACTCATGCGGCACTTGAGGCAGGTGAAGGTCAGGCCGATGAATTTGAAGATGCAGTTCAGTTGATGACATTGCACAGTGCGAAAGGTCTGGAGTTCCCATTGGTATTTATGGTCGGTGTGGAAGAGGGGATGTTCCCGAGCCAGATGTCGGCAGAAGAGGCGGGCCGTTTGGAAGAAGAGCGTCGCCTTTGTTATGTGGGAATGACGCGTGCAATGGAAAAGTTGTACATCACTTATGCAGAGATGCGCCGCCTCTATGGACAGGACAAATACCACAAGCCTTCGCGCTTTATTCGTGAACTACCTGAAAGTTGTTTGGACGAAGTGCGCATGAAGGCGCAAGTGAGCCGCCCAGCTAGCTCAGGTCGTTTTAGTCAAACAGTTGTGAAAGAGAGTTTTAATGAAACTGGCTTTAATTTAGGGTCACGGGTGATGCACCCTAAATTTGGTGAAGGCACCATTATTAATTTTGAAGGCAGTGGCCCGCAAAGTCGGGTGCAAGTTGCGTTTAATGGTGAAGGCATTAAATGGTTAGTAACGGCTTACGCTAAGCTAGAGAAACTTTAAGGGAAGTGATAAGCCGCTACCGTAATGCTTTTTCTATACTGGTATAAGGGAAGGCATTGAATGGGTGCTAAATGCGGAAAGAGCAACGAGGATTTTCATTGATTGAGCTGGTGGTTGTGATTGTGATCATCGGCATTCTTGCGATTACAGTCGCCCCTAGATTTCTCAATTTACAGAAAGACGCCCGAGTAGCAGCGCTGCTCGGTGCTAAATCTGCTTTTCTCGCTGTCGATTCTTTGGTGTACACTAAGGCAGTCCTACAAGGGCAAACTGAAGTCGATGCCAGCACGTTTAATATCGATCTCGACAACAATGGCAGCGCTGATGTAGCTGGTTATTTTGGTCACATCAAGTATGTGATACCCGCGGAAGAATTGTCAGGGCTGGATCCATCGCTAACCATCACCAAATCCCCGGGTGAGGCATTTAGTACGGCTTACTTCCTTATTTCATATTTGAATCGCCCACCCGCGGATAACATTCGTTGTATGGTGGAGATTTTCTATCCAAGCGTTTCAGATGCTAATGCTTCGATCACCACGAACGTGGTTGATGAGGATTGCTAAAGCTTATTGTCATGTGATTTTAAGATAAAGAAAAACCCCGAGGGCTTGCGCCCGTCGGGGTTATAGTCTTACTCGCAGCAATCCGGCTACTAAAAGTGCTCCATGCATCTAATCCATGATAGTTGCTGTATCCTTCAGCGTAGTCCTTGCGTCGCCTTCCTAGCGGTGTCCATGACCTTATCCTGGTCTGCTAACAATCCTCGTTAGCGCACATCACTTGTTCCGTGAGCGGTGTCCCTTACATCATCCTGATGTTCAGTCCTTGCCTCATCCTGAGGTGTCCATTGTCTTCCCTAGTAGCAACCATCCTAGTCACTATTGCGTCCGTTCAATGTCCTATTTGCTTTCCATGCCGATTATTCATCCTGAACAACCGTATCTTCTTCCTGAAGATTACCTAATCCGTGGTAATTTCCTGTTCCGTGTCAGCATCCTTCCGACACCATCCATAATACGGTTTCCCGAATTTTCAGCAATGATGTGCAAACGATTTCTCTAATTTAGCAGAGTTATATATTTATTAATCTTGTTTAAAATTAATAAGTTAAGCGTTTTTGTTGCTGTTTGCCTATAGAACAAAGAGACTTTTGCTCACCTTGTTGTGAGAGATCTCGCACAAGGCAATTGGTCGATCTGCTATTTTTCGTATGCCATTCTCAATATTGAACTGGAAACTTGGTCAGTGATGTCCTACAAGGTGACATCAAGCTGTAGAGGTCAGGGTTAGGCCGCCATACAATGCCAAAATGTGTTCTGCTCGGTTTACTGTTATGGCAAGCATTTTAGATAAACAGACATTGATTGATGAAGGTAAAAGAGAGGCATTTACTGAAGAGCTCCTTAATACGACTCAAGCGGTGTCAGTAGGCTTTTTGAATCAGCATGGATATAACCTGATCGTAAAAAACACTCGGATTAAACATGACTTTGAACAGTTGGATTATCTGCTAAGGGATGGGAAAGGAATCGAAATTGCGTGTCGCTGCCGTAAGGTGGATCCAAAAGCAAATATGAATGGTGCTGATTTTATCCCTTTTGTGATTTCCAAGTTGATTCGTTCGGAAAGGCCTTTCCAATTTTTTGCCTATGGCACACAAGAGCCATGGTTAGAAAAAGGCGCGACGTCGCTATTTGAACAACGTGAATTTTTGAGTTTGGATGGTTTCCAGCAAGAATCCGATTACGCTGAACATTATGCTCAGCATGTTGAGCATGACGTTTTAAAAGTGATCGTATTGGCGATGGGGATGCCAAAGCAGGAACGAGTGGCGGAGCTATTAAAGATAACGGCTGATTCGCCGGCACTTATTTTTTGCGGTGGTGCCGTTATTGATTTTCAGGCGAAACGGTTCTCTCGTGCTCCAGAAATCTTCCAAAAGTTTGGTTTGGAGTGGTTATACCGTTTGGCGCTTGAGCCTAAACGTTTGTTTAGACGCTATGTGATTGGTATTCCGGTCTTCTTTTATCACTCCTTAGTCCAAGGCAAGTAACCACCTTACTTGTATAAATGGCACTACATTTTGCCCCTTGCTTGCTTCAAGCAAGGGGCGTTTCTTTTTACTCTCCGATGGCGGAACCTTCTCTGCGCGGATCCGCGGCACCTTCTAAGCCTGACTCAGTCATACGAATCACATGCAACCCTGAGTTCAAGTCGCGAACATTGACCTTAAAGCCCATACTTTCTAGCTTTGGTGCGAATTTCTCTGCAGAAGTTCCTTGCTCGATATCCAGTTCGCCGAATCGATTGAGCAAATGCGGTTGATTGATCGCTTGTTGGATATTCATGTCCCACTGGGTGTGCGCAATGATAGCTTGTGCGACATACCCTATGATGCGACTGCCGCCAGGGGAGCCAATAGCCATATAAGGTTTTTCATTTTGCATGATAATGGTTGGCGCCATTGATGAGCGAGGACGTTTACCCGGTTCAAGGCGGTTGGCAATTGGATGACCTTCTTTATGGGTGCGGAATGAGAAATCGGTCAGTTCGTTATTAAGCAAAAAGCCCCGAACCATTAAGCGTGAACCAAATGCATTTTCGATGGTAGTGGTAATCGAGACCACATTGCCTTCTTTGTCCACCACATTAAAGTGGCTTGTCGAAGGCAGCTCGATGGATTCATCTTGGCTCTGTATTTGTGCATAGGACCAAGGTGGTGTTCCCGCCGAAACGGTTTCCAGTGCTTTACCTGTGGTGATCAGTTTGGCTCGCTCTTTGAGGTAAGCTTGGTCGAGTAAGCCTTGTGTTGGCATTGGCACAAAATCTTCATCAGCCATGTACATGCCGCGGTCAGCAAAGGCTAAGCGAGAAGCATCTGCAATCACTTGCCATGATGTGGCACTGTCAGCTCCCCATTTTTTAAGATCAAACTGCTCTGTCATGGTTAGGATCTGCCCGACAGTTAATGCGCCGGAGCTCGGAGGGCCCATGCCACATATCTCGTAGCTCTGGTAGGGTGAACAAACGGCATCGCGTTGTTTTACCTGATACGTTGAAAGATCCCTGAGTTCCAGTACTCCCGGGTTCCCTGCGGCATGTTTCACCGTATCGATAATATCAGCCGCAATTGGGCCTTGATAAAACGCAGCCGCCCCTTGCTTTGCGATGGCGGTCAGCGTGTCAGCATAGTGGGGGTTTTTCAGTACCGTTCCCGCTGTCTTTGGTGAACCATCAAGGTTGAAGAAATACGCTTTAGTGGTTGGGAAGCGGCTTAGGCGCTCGGCGTCATTGGCGATCAATGTGGCTAAACGAGGGCTGATCTCAAAACCGTGTTGTGCCAGTTGAATGACAGGCTCAATGAGCTGCTTCCACGGTAGCTTGCCGTATTTTTGATGGGTGTCCCACATCAGCTTAACGGTGCCGGGGGTACCTACAGAACGCCCACCAACGACAGCATCGTAAAACGCCAACGGTTGTCCTTTTTCATCTTGAAATAGTGTTGGTGTGGCCTTTAACGGCGCGGTTTCTCTGCCATCATAAGTGGTGAGAGCTTGTTTTTTCGCATCCCAGTAGACTAAGAAGGCACCACCACCGATCCCGGATGATTGAGGTTCAACCAACCCAAGCATGAGCTGAACTGTCACCATTGCATCAATGGCATTGCCACCTTGTTTTAAGATGTCTGCGCCAGCTTGAGTCGCAATTGGGTTGGCTGCGGTCACCATCCAGTTTTTTGCTGTAACTAATGGCTTTTCTTGTGTGCCGCTGCTTTGTTCGGGAGCAACGGAATCCGCGGCTTGGTTAGCCCAGAGGGTGGTGGAAGCAAATAGTAGAGACGTCGATAAGAGGGTGTTTTTCCACTGCATGGTTTTTCTCCTTGTTATATGCAGATCTGATTGGGTTCAACAGAGCACTATTGAACTCAACTCAGATTGGCAGTGGTCGAATTGAATAGCTAGCTGTTTGTTATGAAATTGTAATATTGAATCAAAATTTAGACTGGTCAATCAGTGGGATTATTGATTGCCATAATATTCCGCTACCAATCAAGGTGAAAACAAAACCACATACGGTGTCAGTGTAGGTTGTGACGGCTTGTAATTTTTGTTGTAGCTTGTGGGTCGATAAAACCCAAGCTAAAAAAGAAAACCAGCCTAAAGATAAGCTAAACAATAAAGCTAACGCGCTGGCTTTGCCTTCAAGTGACATGCCTGCTGGGATCAGGCTCGACATCAAACTGACGAAAAAGACGAGTGCTTTGGGGTTAAGAATATTGGTGGCAAACCCTTTAGTGAAGGCTTGTCGTTTATTGCTTAACAACAAATGGGCAGGTTGCTCTTTGTTCTCTGAGCCAATCGCGCGGTTGTGAAGTGCGCTGCGTAGCGCTGTGATACCTAAATAGAGCAAGTAACTGCCACCAATCACTTGCAATAGGGCAAATAACGTTGGTTGTTGATGCACCAAATAACTGACGCCTGTTAGGCTCAAGAGTGAATGAATCAAGATGCCACAAGATAACCCCAACGCGATGTATAACCCAGTCTGGCGACCATATCGAGAGGCATTTTGAACCACTAAAGCGACATCTGGCCCTGGGCTCATTAAGGCAACAATATGGACAGTACTTAAGGTGGCAAGGATGGTGAGCTCGTTCATGAAAGACTCCGTTGATGATCAATGATAAGCATCATGCCGCAAGCAGCGATAGGGGACTTGTAAATAATCGACACTAAGGTCTGTTGATTTTTCGCTGCAAAAAAACAGCTCGAGAGGTCAATAGACTTTAATTAACCTGGGAAGGGGAAATCCCAAACGAGAGCTTAAAGGCTTTGCTGAAATGCGCTTGGTCGTAGTAGCCAACTTGGTGTGCAACCTCTGTTCCAGAGATTCCCGCTTTGAGTAACTTCATTGCTTGTTCTAAGCGAAGCCGGCTAAGCCACGCGTAAGGAGTCATGCCCATTTGGGCTTTAAAATGACGCTGGAATTGAGTTGGGCTTAATTGACATAATTGAGCCAGTTGTTCCAGCCGGATAGCCTGATCTAAGTTGGCTAGCAAATACTCTTTTAGCAGAGAAATCGACTTTTTACCAAGAGGTCGTGATGGGCGAGGATCAAATGATCCAAAGCGTTCGAGTAACAAGGTAAGACCTTCAAAAGGAAGACAATCTTTAGCCAGTTGACTGATGGATTGTTCATTCAATAGTCGATGAAAGTTGCACAAGTGTGAAAAGATATCTGGATCCGAGATGATCAATTGATTAAAGCTGATAATTTGACCGCTTTGCTTAGGATCTGCCAGATCGCTAAACCAGAGTGGGTCGATCGAAAATATTTTGGTTTGATAACCAGAATCAAGGATAGATTGACCATCATGCAATTCATCGGGCTGCATAATAACCAGTTGGCCCTGATTGACCTGATGTGAGCTACCTTGGTAGTGAAACTTTTGTTGCCCATGCGTGATAAGGCCAATATGAAGATCGAGATGATAGTGACGTGAAAAAGCGAAGCGCTGATAGCTTGCTTCTATCAGACTTATCGATGGGCTATGAGTATTGTGATAGCTGACCTTATCCATGACACAAAAAAAGCTTGGTGAATTTTTCACCAAGCTTATCGCTGTTGCGTTGAGATGTCTTGTAAAAAACGATCACTCTTGTTTGAGAGCTTTCAGCTTACTCTGCTTACTCGTTTTTAACCCATCGAAACTGAATACGAACAAGGCTCCCCAGATAAAGGCGAAGGTGATGGCTTTATCTAAGGTAAATGCTTCGCCATACACAAGTACGGCAAGTAAAAACATCAGGCTGGGTCCTATGTATTGGAAAAAGCCAAGGGTTGAAAGTTTTAATCGGGTTGCTGCGCCAGTGAAACACAGCAGTGGCAGGGTGGTGATTACCCCAGCAGCGACTAATAATAAGTTGAGCGTTGTTGGGTTGTTGGCAAAGTCTGCGGTGGGAGAGTCAGCAAGCCACAATAAATAAATGGCCGCAGCAGGCAGCATTACTAAGGTTTCAATAAATAAGCCTGTCAGTGCACTCACACTGACTTTTTTGCGAAGCAGGCCGTAGCAGCCAAAAGTACAAGCCAGTGCGATCGCGACGATAGGAACAGAACCAAAAGCAATGAGCTGCACCAATACGCCGCATGCAGCTAATCCGACGGCAAACCACTGTAATTTACGTAAGCGCTCACCGAGAAATAGCATCCCCAGCACCACATTGATTAACGGGTTAATGTAATAGCCCAAACTGGCATCAAGCATGTGGTTCGCATTGACCGCCCAGATGAAAATTAGCCAATTGACGCCAACTAACACCGCTGTTGAAATCAAAAACAGCAGCTTAGTTTTATTTTGGATAACATCACGGACACTATGCCAATGGCGGCCAAAATGCAGCAATACGGCGAGCAATACAAATGACCACACCACGCGATGGCTCAATATTTCAAGCGGAGAGACCGAGCTAATGGCTTTAAAGTAAATTGGTGCAATGCCCCACATGGTGTAAGCGCCAATAGCGAGGAAGATACCCTGACGCGCTCTTTGTTGTTCTTCGGGTGTCATCGTTTATCCCCTTTAAATCGGTTGAGCAGAATCGAAGTATACGGGGGTAACTTGCAATCTTCCTAACAATTTGCGGCGATAGTCGTCATGACCTTATCGAATAACCATGCAATAACTATGGACTAAGGAATCGTCGAGAAGCTCGCTTATTGTGAGTGGTTGGGTATACAATGTGCGCTTTGCTTTGCACCTGCAACGACACTCGATATCCAACTGAGAATTGAATGACCTCGACACTGTTAGCCGAACAACCTGAGCGATCAACCAGCCCTCAAACTGTATTAGAAACCGTATTCGGCTATCAGCAATTTCGTGATGGTCAACAAGAGGTGATTGATGCGGTGGTTCGAGGGCAAGACTGTCTGGTGATCATGCCTACCGGTGGTGGTAAATCTCTTTGTTACCAAATCCCAGCCTTGGTGCGAGAAGGGATCACTCTGGTTATTTCCCCGCTGATCTCTTTGATGAAAGATCAGGTCGACCAACTAAAGGCCAATGGTGTTGCAGCCGAATGCATCAATTCCACAATGAGTCGAGAGGCGCTGTTGTCGGTGTACAACAGGATGCATTCCGGTGCGATTAAACTCGTGTATGTGTCACCCGAGCGAGTGTTGATGCGAGATTTCATCGAGCGTTTGCACAACCTGCCACTTTCGATGATTGCAGTTGATGAAGCACATTGTATTTCTCAGTGGGGACACGATTTTCGTCCGGAATACGCGGCACTTGGTCAGCTAAAACAGCAGTTTTCACACGTACCATTCATGGCACTGACCGCCACCGCAGATGATGCAACTCGCACTGACATTACTCATCGTCTGCACCTCAATGACCCTCATAGTTATCTTGGCAGTTTTGACCGGCCGAACATCCGCTATAACTTGGTGGAAAAGCACAAGCCAGTTTCTCAGATCATCCGTTTTCTTGATGGGCAGCGGGGCAATTGCGGCATCATCTATTGCGGTAGCCGCAAGAAAGTCGAGATGCTGACAGAAAAACTGTGCAATAACCACATTCGAGCGGCAAGTTATCATGCAGGACTAGACGCCGATGAGCGTGCGTATGTTCAGGAAGCATTTCAGCGTGATGATATTCAAATCGTTGTAGCGACGGTGGCATTTGGCATGGGCATCAACAAGCCCAATGTGCGCTTTGTGGTGCATTTTGACATCCCGCGTAACATTGAGTCTTACTATCAGGAAACGGGACGTGCTGGTCGTGATGGCCTACCAGCCGAAGCGATGATGTTGTATGACCCAGCAGACATCAGTTGGTTGCGCCGTATGTTGGATGAGAAAGACGAAGGGCCACAGAAACAGGTTGAAGCACATAAACTGAATGCAATGAGTGCCTTTGCGGAAGCGCAAACCTGTCGTCGTCAGGTATTGCTGAACTATTTTGGTGAATACCGCGAGCAACCTTGTGGCAACTGCGATATTTGCCTAGATCCCCCGAAGCGATTTGATGCCACTGATGAAGCGCGTAAAGCGTTATCTTGTGTTTATCGAGTCAATCAGAGCTTTGGTATGGGATATGTGGTTGAAGTGTTGCGCGGTATGCAAAATATTCGGGTACGTGAAAATGGTCATGATAAGCTCTCAACCTATGGTCTCGGGCGCGATCATAGCCACGACTACTGGGTGAGTATTTTCCGTCAACTGATCCACAAAGGATTGCTGTTCCAAAACATCACCCGCAATTCGACTTTGCAGCTGACGGAAGAAGCGAGGCCATTGTTGCGGGGAGATATTGAACTCGAGCTGGCTGTACCACGCTTAGACACAGCGGCGCGTGCTGCGAAGTCAGAAAAATTGTCCAACAAGCATTACGATAAGAAGCTGTTTGCCAAATTGCGTAAGCTGCGTAAGTCGATTGCCGACGAAGATGGATTGCCACCGTATGTGGTATTCAGTGACGCTACCTTGATTGATATGGCAGAAATATTACCGACATCTTACGGTGAAATGCTGGCAGTGAATGGGGTCGGGGAGCGTAAGCTAGAAAAATACGCCGATCCATTTTTAGATTTAATTCAGGAGCACATTACTCATCATGGCTGATGCACAAAAGGAATTTGGTTTAGCAGAATATGATGCTGAGCAAGGCCGGATCATTATAACTGCCCCACGCTTTGACTACGACAGCTTCCCAATACTCGGTGATAAACTGCTGTCATTGCTATCTGCTACGCCAGTGGAGAAACAATGGGATGCCGATATCCATTCGTGGTTGATTGACTTTGAAGGTTGCCAGCTCTTTTTAAAAGCGGAGCATTACAGCGAATGTGTTTGGTTGGAAGCCCTGTCCATCTGCGACAGTAAAGAAGAGCTCGATTATCTTGCTGGTTTATTTCGCCGCGGATTTTAGCTCTTAAACGTTTGCGTCTTGTCCCACCATTGCAGCCTGATTTGATTAATGTATAATCAGCGCCCGCTCATTTATGAGCAAACTTTATTGCGCTGATTGTCAGCGTTTATTTTGACATTGTTGGTAAGAGTCCATTTGCGGTGCAAATTGATTCGATTTGGGTTCCCTCACCCCCAAACCAAACTAAAAAGGTATCGCATGAGTAACTTTACCCCTGCGCAGCAGCGCAACGCCCTTTTCTATCTGGTCATTTTTCATCTGATCATCATTGCATCGAGCAATTATCTGGTTCAACTGCCCTTTACCGTCTTTGGTTTTCATACCACTTGGGGTGCATTCACCTTCCCATTCATTTTTCTGGCCACGGATCTGACGGTGCGAATTTTTGGCGCTAAGCTGGCTCGTAAAATCATTTTCTTAGTGATGCTCCCAGCGCTCTTGGTGTCGTACGTTTTATCGGTGTTGTTTTTCGAAGGTCAGTTTCAGGGGCTCGCTCATCTTGGCGAATTTAATTTGTTTGTTGCACGTATCGCAATCGCTAGCTTCATGGCGTATTTGCTTGGACAAATTATGGATGTGCATGTGTTTAATCGCCTACGCCAAATGAAACAGTGGTGGGTTGCACCCACATGTTCCACCTTGTTTGGTAATGCCCTCGATACCATCGCTTTCTTTGCTATAGCGTTTTACCAAAGTCCAGATCCATTTATGGCGCAACACTGGCAAGAAATTGCACTGGTGGATTATGGCTTTAAGCTTGTGATTAGCCTTGGCCTGTTTGTGCCAATGTATGGTGTGCTGTTGAACTACCTGATTAAAAAGATCACGGCATCCAATCCCGAGTTTAAACCGACGACTGCGATGTAACATTGAGTCTAATTTATTGAAAGTAAAAGCCGCCTTGTAAATAAGGCGGCTTTTTTTGATAGGGATAAACTTGAATGAAGCATTTGGATCATGGGTGTCCAAATACTATGAGAGCTGTACAACGGCGGCGATAGGAACAAAAAAGGCTCCTTAAGGAGCCTTGCTATTACTGAGCATGAATAGCGAGTGGCCATCCAATGTCGGTTTGGCGGTTCGCTTCGATTTCCAGTTCAGCAGCGGTGAGTGGGTTACGTGCCAGCCACTGCTCATCAATGGAAAGCGTTAACTTGTCGTTTTCAGCACGTAGCGTAATGTGCGGCTCAAGTGAAGGATTACGTCTGTGAGTTAGTAACACCGCTAAGCGCAGCAAACGTAGCACCCGTTTACCACTGTTGCCTGATAAAGCGTGCTGTTCTGGCAACGAGGTGAGTTGTTCACGATAACGACGGACCACTTCACCCAAATAATGTTTTTGAGCACGGGTATAACCAGGTAAATCGAGATTTTGCAGCAGGTAAGCACTGTGTTCGCCGCCTTTTTTGAAATCGATGGTTAGGCCGATTTCATGCAGCTTGGCGGCGGTTTGCAACAGTATTTCCGCGTGCGCTTCTTCAATCCAGTTTCGGCCACCACATTGTGTCAGTAGCTTGCTGGCTAAAGTGGAAACCTGTTCTGCGTACTGAACATCAAGCTGGTAACGCTGTTGAACGCTACTGATCGTGCGGGCTCGGATATCATCTTGACGTAGCTCTTGCACCATTTCATACACCAGACCTTCACGTAGTGCACCGCCAGCCAGTGTCATTGAGTCGATTTCAAGCAGTTCAAAAATCGCGATCAGGATCGAAAGGCCACTTGGGAACACTAAAGCACGCTCCAGCGTTAAGCCCTCAATTTCAAGCTCTTCTAGGTGATCAGCTAGCATGGCTTGTTTTTGTAGCCGTTTGAGCTTGGCATGGGTGATCACTTCATCCATCCCTTGTGCCAACATGATTTCTTGTAATGCCTGTACCGTGCCTGAGGCACCTACGCACACATCCCAACCAAGAGTTGTATATTGCTCAAGAATAGGCTGTAAGGTCTCTTTTGCTGCGGCAATGGCATTGTTGAAGTTGGTTGCGGTTAGCTGACGATCTTTAAAATGGCGTTCTAACCAAGTGACGCAGCCCATTTTTAGGCTGGTGAGTGCACTGGCATCAAAACCTTCACCGATGATCAGCTCAGTACTGGCGCCACCAATATCGACCACAAGGCGGCGACCTAAACCACCCGATGTATGCGCCACCCCTTTATAAATAGTTGCGGCTTCTTCTTCACCAGAAATGACGTCAATATTGTGGCCAAGGATCTGATTGGCTTTTTCCAAAAATACCGCAACATTAGTTGCGGTACGTAAGGTAGCCGTTCCCACAATACGGATATTTTCTTGTGGAATGTCTTGGAGACGTTCTGCAAACAGACTCAAGCAATCCCAACCACGCTGCATGGCTTCCTGACTGAGCGCATTATTTTCGTCCAGACCAGCAGCAAGGCGAACCTTGCGCTTAATTTTTGCCATGGTTTGTACGCTACCATCGATGTGACGCACCACGAGCATATGAAAACTGTTCGACCCGAGGTCGATGGCTGCGTAGAGCGGAGAGGAAACAGCTTGAGTCATAGTCTACTTAAGAATCCTTTTGTTGACGTTGGCGAGAGCGATTGTTTTGACGACGGTTACCCGAACGAGAGCCACCTGTGTTAGTACGACGCTGCTGCGGACGATTTGAACGCATGCGGATCGGTGCAGGTAAATCTTCAATTAGGGCACTTGGATCGTAATCCGATACCGGGATCGCGTGCTCAATGTATTCTTCAATCGGTGGAAGGTTAATCGCGTAATCTTCACATGCAAAGCTGATTGAGTGACCACTTGCACCAGCACGACCAGTACGGCCGATACGGTGAACGTAATCTTCACAATCGTCAGGAAGATCGAAGTTGAACACGTGCGTCACTTGCGGAATATGTAAACCACGAGCTGCCACATCGGTTGCCACCAAAAGGTCAACATCCCCTTTGGTAAATTGATCTAGGATTCGCTCACGTTTTTTCTGTGGCACGTCACCTGTTAGTAGACCCACACGGTGACCATCGGCAGCGAGGTGGCCCCAAATAGATTCACATTTGTGTTTGGTGTTGGCGAAAATGATCGCGCGCTCTGGCCATTCTTCTTCAATCAGCGTTTGTAGCAGTGCCATTTTGTGTTCGTTAGAAGGGTAAAACAACTCTTCTTGAATACGGTGACCCGTTTTCACTTCTGGCTCAACCACCACATGCTCTGGGTTGTGCATGTGCTCGAAAGCTAGTTCTTGTACGCGGTAAGACAGCGTTGCCGAGAACAACATGTTCAAACGCTCTTTTGGCTCAGGCATGCGACGGAACAAGAAACGAATGTCTTTAATAAAGCCCAGATCGAACATGCGGTCTGCTTCATCAAGAACAACGGCTTGAATGTGATTTAGGTTAAACACGCGTTGCTTGTAGAAATCGATAATACGGCCAGTTGTGCCAATCAGTACATCAACGCCGTTTTCTAGTTTACCGAGTTGCTTATCGTAGCTTTCACCGCCGTAAGCCAGTGCGGCTTTGATGCCCGTACTCTCAATTAATGGTGCCGCATCATTGAAAATTTGGATCGCCAACTCACGGGTTGGAGCCATAATAATGGCACGTGGCTGCGTTGGCTTACGTCCTTCATGTTCTGGCGTATTTAGCAAATGGTTAAAAGTAGCGGTCAGAAAAGCCAGGGTTTTACCTGTGCCTGTTTGAGCTTGACCTGCAATGTCTTGGCCGGTGAGCAGTACCGGCAACGCCAAGGCTTGGATCGGGGTACAAAACTCGAACCCTTTTTTCTCCAATCCTTCAGTAACTTGGGGGTGTAAACCCAAATCGGCGAACTTTTGCTCTGTGATATGCGTCTTTTTCATTGCTATAGAATATCAGCTTAAGCTTGCAATACGAAAGTAAATACATTCCAATAGGGCATCTATTTACTGGCTATCATTAAACCAGTTCAGAAAAAACACATTGGAGTGGAAGATGAGTGACAAGATTTTGCAGCTAACTGATGACGGTTTTGAAAACGATGTAATCAACGCTGCAGGCCCGGTTCTAGTCGATTTTTGGGCAGAGTGGTGTGGTCCTTGTAAAATGATTGCGCCGATTCTTGACGAAATCGCAGATGAGTACGAAGGCAAACTCACTATCGGTAAACTGAATATTGACCATAACGCAGGTACTCCACCTAAGTTTGGTATTCGTGGTATTCCAACGCTGCTGCTATTTAAAGACGGTAGTGTTGCGGCAACAAAGGTTGGCGCATTGTCTAAGACTCAACTAAAAGAGTTTTTAGACGCAAACCTTTAATCTCGCAAAAATAAAACCGTGCCAAAAAATTGCGCACGGTTTTATTTTTGAACCACAACAAAAGATAGACTAGGCTAGTATTTAGTGCTAATTTATCGCACGTTAATTAAACAGAATTCTCTTCTTGGTCGATCCTGTGACCAAATCCATCTTAACTAGAAAACAGATCCTATTTTGACTAAACAAGTATCCACCACCATGAATCTAACAGAACTGAAGAACAGACCTGTGTCTGAGCTTGTGAAACTTGGCGAAAGCTTAGGCCTGGAAAACCTGGCGCGTCTGAGAAAACAAGACATCATCTTCGCCATCCTTAAAGCACATGCGAAAAGTGGTGAAGATATATTTGGCGACGGGGTGCTGGAAATTCTTCAAGACGGCTTTGGCTTCCTACGCAGTGCTGACAGCTCATACCTTGCTGGTCCAGATGATATCTACGTATCTCCAAGTCAGATTCGTCGTTTCAACTTACGTACTGGTGATTCGATTGCCGGTAAGATTCGCCCACCAAAAGATGGTGAACGTTACTTTGCGCTACTGAAAGTTAACACGGTTAATGCAGACAAACCGGATAATGCGCGTAACAAGATTTTATTTGAGAACTTGACTCCTCTGCATGCCAATGAGCGCATGGTGATGGAGCGTGGTAATGGCTCTACTGAAGATATTACGGCTCGAGTTCTAGACCTTGCGTCTCCAATTGGTAAAGGTCAGCGTGGTCTGATCGTTGCTCCGCCTAAAGCGGGTAAGACAATGCTGCTGCAAAACATTGCTCAAAGTATTGCCTACAACCACCCAGAGTGTGAGCTAATGGTACTTCTTATCGACGAACGTCCGGAAGAAGTTACTGAGATGCAGCGCCTAGTTAAAGGTGAAGTGATTGCGTCAACATTCGATGAACCAGCGTCGCGCCACGTACAAGTTGCAGAAATGGTTATCGAGAAAGCAAAACGTCTTGTTGAGCATAAGAAAGACGTGGTTATCTTGCTTGACTCTATCACGCGTCTAGCTCGTGCATACAACACCGTAGTGCCTTCATCAGGAAAAGTACTCACTGGTGGTGTGGATGCAAACGCACTGCACCGTCCTAAGCGTTTCTTCGGTGCTGCTCGTAACGTTGAAGAGGGTGGTAGCTTAACTATCCTAGCAACGGCTCTAGTTGATACTGGCTCTAAGATGGATGAAGTGATCTACGAAGAGTTTAAAGGTACAGGTAACATGGAAATTCACCTGAACCGTAAGATTGCTGAAAAACGTGTTTTCCCAGCGATTGATTTCAATCGCTCTGGTACTCGTCGTGAAGAGCTGCTTACTAAGAACGATGAACTACAGAAAATGTGGATTCTGCGTAAGATTGTTCACCCAATGGGCGAAATCGATGCAATGGAGTTCTTGATCGATAAGCTAGCAATGACCAAGACCAATGATGAATTCTTTGACGCGATGCGTCGTCAGTAATTCTTCATAAGAGTTTTTAAACGCCACCTCTATTCGAGGTGGCGTTTTTGTTTGCATTCTTGTTAAACAGTCTTCACAATGGATGAAATGTTACAAGGAGGTTAACATGCAACAAGGAATGTTGTCGTCAGTTCTCCTGTCACTTACGTTAATGACAGGCTCTCCTGTTATCTCTGCCACTGAGATGCAACCCGCTACGGTTGAGCAGTGGCTACAAGACGAACAAATGCAGCAAAAGGTCGCTGAAATGCTGCAGTATGTCGTTGAAGATGAGATAGACTCTCTCAGCTTTGCGCTTGAGCGCTTAGCCTTGCCCGAGCAAGAAGTTGTCCGTTACCTACTGCTTAAGAAAATAGAAAATCAACAGATCATATTATCCCCTCATATGGCAATGTTTGTTGAGCAGCAAAAAGCCATGGTTCCTACCTATAAAATCCTTGAGCGCGGTGATGGCTATGAATTTACGGTGCCAGCCTTTAATTATCCTGCTATCGCGAGCCGCTTGCTCAAACGGTGGAAACAAGATCAATCCACATTAGAATTTGTACTTGAAGCTGAGCGAAAAGAGTTGAATTTAAAAGATTGGTTGCGTGGCAGTGAGTCTTTGGTACAAACCAGAGAAGCATTGCTTATTAGAGAAATGGACAGCTTGTCACCAGAGGCCGTTTCTTTCTTAGTTGAGCAATTAACAGAAAAAGCGGTAACCAGTTGGCTTCCTTCTTCTGCCGTTGTGGTGCGTTTAGCACAAGTGAGTGAAGATGCAAACATGTATAAGCTGCTATGGTTAATGCGTGCCGATTACAACAGTGAGCATGAATTGGCACGGTTAGCTCGAGTTGCTGATACATTTTCTCTGCAACAAGTCATGCTAGCGGCGTCAAATCCGAGCTTGAAAGCGCAAGCCATTCAGGCGTTGAGCCGTGTTGAACCGATGCCAGAAAATGTGAAAGCATTTTTAGTGTCGCGTATGACCTTATCAGAAGAAGCACCTCTAGTTGCACAAGCGTTGGCACAGCAGGGTTATCGTTCTTGGTTAGAAGAGTTAATTGCTCAAAATCCCAATGTAAAACATCGTGCTATTTTGGGCGTGCTAAATCCCTGACACGATTGGTAATAGAAACCACACTAAAAAGAGGGATCGTCAGGTTCCTCTTTTTGGTATACTGCCCGAAGATTAACCAGCCAGTAAAAGGCCTATGAGTTTTAAGGATTTACGCGATTTTATCAGCCACTTGGAGCAAGAAGGCAAATTAAAACGCATTACTCACCCGGTAGACCCTCACTATGAAATGACTGAGATCAGCGATCGTACTTTGCGTGCTGGTGGTCCTGCTCTTCTGTTTGAAAATCCCATTGGTTACCAAATGCCAGTGCTAACCAATTTATTTGGTACGCCGGAACGTGTAGCAATCGGCATGGGGCGCCAGCATGTCAAAGAACTTCGCGAAGTTGGAAAGCTGTTGGCCTATCTAAAAGAGCCAGAACCGCCAAAGGGCTTTAAAGATGCATTGGATAAATTACCGCTGTTCAAACAAGTACTAAATATGCCGGCTAAGCGCTTGCGTAAAGCGCCTTGTCAGGAAGTGATTTGGAGTGGTGATGCGGTCGATCTCGATAAAGTTCCGGTGATGAGTTGCTGGCAAGACGATGTCGCTCCGCTTTTAACATGGGGATTAACGGTTACACGTGGACCAAACAAAAAGCGCCAGAACCTTGGGATTTATCGTCAGCAGAAGTTAGGCAAGAATAAAATTATTATGCGTTGGTTAGCTCACCGAGGGGGAGCACTAGACTTACGTGATTGGATGGAAAAACATCCGGGCGAACCTTTTCCTGTCTCCGTTGCTTTTGGAGCGGATCCCGCCACTATTCTTGGTGCCGTAACACCAGTACCAGATACGCTATCTGAATATGCGTTTGCAGGTCTGCTGCGTGGCAGTAAAACCGAAGTGGTTAAATCGATAAGCAATGACTTAGAAGTCCCTGTCAGTGCAGAGATTGTTCTCGAAGGGTACATTGATCCTAACGAGTTCGCTGATGAAGGGCCTTATGGCGATCATACTGGCTACTACAACGAAAAAGAAAAGCACCATGTGTTTACCATTACGCACATTACAATGCGTAAAGATCCAATTTATCACAGTACCTACACAGGTCGTCCGCCTGATGAGCCTGCTGTACTAGGCGTAGCACTGAATGAAGTGTTTGTGCCGATTCTGCAAAAACAGTTTCCTGAGATTGAAGATTTCTATTTGCCACCAGAAGGTTGTTCGTACCGAATGGCCGTGGTAACGATGAAGAAGCAATACCCAGGTCATGCCAAGCGCGTCATGATGGGTGTGTGGTCTTTCCTTCGTCAGTTCATGTATACCAAGTTTGTTGTCGTTTGCGATGACAGTGTTGATGCGCGTAATTGGAATGATGTTGTCAAAGCGATGACTGAGCATATGGACCCAGTGCGAGATACTTTGTTCATTGAAAACACGCCAATTGACTCTCTCGATTTCGCCTCACCAGTTGCTGGGCTTGGCTCTAAAATGGGCTTAGATGCGACCATTAAATGGCAAGCTGAATTGGTTGGTTCGCAGCAGAGTGATCAACAGCATTCTCAATCAACCCAAGCAGAACTTGATGTTTTTATCGAGCAAAATCCAGAAGTCATTGATATCTATATTCCTCCGACTGTAGTGAATAACAGCTTTGCAGTCGTAACGATGAAGAAAGAGTATGCTGGTCAATCGCAGCAACTGGCAGAAAAAGTTGAGCAGCTTCTTCTAGAGCGAGGAGAGCCTAAGTTTATTGTTGTTTGTGATGATGACGTAAACGCAAAAGATTGGAACGATATCATTTGGGCGATCACCACGCGTATGGATCCCAA
Source organism: Vibrio sp. TRT 21S02 (assembly GCF_050113675.1). Taxonomy (NCBI): domain Bacteria; kingdom Pseudomonadati; phylum Pseudomonadota; class Gammaproteobacteria; order Vibrionales; family Vibrionaceae; genus Vibrio; species Vibrio sp. TRT 21S02. Next base: position 1,609 of record NZ_JBNJOI010000025.1, on the reverse strand, counting down.
ACGCGACACTAAACAAGTCACCAATCTTGAGCAAAGCTCTTCACGTCTCGTGTTGGATGCAACGAACAAAGTTGAAGGTGAAGAAATTGTTCGAGAGTGGGGGACACCTATCAAGAAAGATCCCCAACTTGTGGCGAAAATCGATACGATATGGAATAAGTTAGGTATCCTATGAGCCATATCGCTGTCTTGCATCCAAATAACCTAAAATTTGAAATACAAGATGGGCAAACGGTGCTGGAAGCTGCGCTCAACAACAATATTCGCTTCCCGCATCGTTGTCAGGTAGGAGCATGTGCAGCCTGCCTATGTAGAAAAATAGAAGGCGAAGTTACATATCACCTTGAACCTATGCTCACAGAGAAAGAGCAGCAACAAGGGTGGATATTTGCTTGTCAGGCCTTTGCAGAAAGTAATTTAGTACTTACTTTTGAAGAGTAAGATTAGAGGAAGACCATGAGCATTCAATGTAAAGTTAAGTCTATTCAGCCGTTAGCCTGCAATACATACCAAATCCTACTTCACCCAGAAAGTCCGGTAAGCTTCAAAGCGGGACAATACTTGATGGTTGTTATGGGTGAGAAAGATAAACGTCCTTTCTCTATCGCAAGTAGTCCTTGCCGACATCAAGGTGAGCTTGAATTGCATATTGGTGCTGCAGAACATAATGCTTATGCGATTGAAGTGGTAGAAGCAATGCAAAAAGCGCTGGCGGAAGACGGTGAGATCACCATTGATGCGCCCCATGGTGAAGCTTGGATAAGAGAAGAAAGTGAACGTCCTCTGCTACTCATTGCCGGTGGAACAGGCTTTAGCTATGTTCGTTCGATCCTCGACCATTGTGTGGCACAAAATAAAAAGAACACCATCTATTTATACTGGGGTGGTCGTGATGATTGCCAATTGTATGCAAAAGAGGAACTGAATGAGATCGCTGAACATCATAGTAATGTTCATTTTGTTCCTGTAGTGGAAGAAGCAAATACTCAATGGAAAGGCAAAGTGGGTAATGTATTGCAAGCCATTACTGAAGACTTCGAATCATTAGAAGATTACGATATCTATATTGCAGGTCGTTTTGAAATGGCAGGGGCTGCGCGTGAACAGTTTACGCAAAACAAGAATGCAAAGAGTGAACACATGTTTGCAGATGCTTATGCTTTCATTTAAAAGCTAGTTAACTTCAGAAAAAAGAGAGCAAAAACGCTCTCTTTTTTGCCTTTTTGCTGCTTTATTCAACGAAATGGTATTTTTTTTAATTTTTTTTGAAAAAGGGGTTGCGCTAAAAGCTTAACTCCCTATAATGCGCTTCCACTGACACGGCAGACGCCACAAGGCTTTAGCCAAGGTCGTAGAGGTGAAAATCTTCTGAGAAAAGAAATTTGAAAAAGTGTTTGACTCTTCAAATTATCTCGTTAGAATGCACCTCCGCTTTGAGAGAAAACTTCTCGCAAAGCAAAGCTCTTTAACAATATAAACCTATCAATCTGTGTGGGCACTCGTTGATGATAATCCAATTAGAAGCTTCGGCTTCAAATTAGGTTTCAATGAAACGAAGTGACCATTGAATCGAAAGATTCAGCACAGTCAATTCAAACATTACTTATGT
>NZ_JBNJOI010000024.1:0-44691 GCF_050113675.1 Vibrio sp. TRT 21S02 | reverse complement strand
GCAGAAGCAGAAGCAGAAGCAGAAGCAGAAGCAGAAGCAGAAGCAGAAGCAGAAGCAGAAGCAGAAGCAGAAGCAGAAGCAGAAGCAGAAGCAGAAGCAGAAGCAGAAGCAGAAGCAGAAGCAGAAGCAGAAGCAGAAGCAGAGCCACAAGCCCCTCGCGTTCAAGAACAAGAAAAACCAACAGAGAGCTTCTTTGCGCGATTAAAACGTAGCCTCGCAAGAACCAAAGCCAATATTGGTGCAGGGTTCTTTGGTCTGTTCAAAGGCAAGAAAATTGATGATGAGCTTTTTGAAGAGCTTGAAGAGCAGTTATTGATTGCCGATGTGGGTATGGATACCACGCTCAAAATTATTGAAAACCTGACTGAGAAAGCATCACGTGGAGATTTGAAAGACGGTGAAGCACTGTATGGTTTGCTCAAGGAAGAAATGGCCGAGATCTTGTCTCATGTTGAGCAGCCATTGGAAGTGGACAGCAGCAAAACGCCGTACGTGATCTTAATGGTTGGCGTAAATGGTGTTGGTAAAACCACAACTATCGGTAAACTGGCGAAACAATTCCAAGCTCAAGGCAAGAAAGTTATGCTGGCTGCTGGTGATACATTCCGCGCGGCCGCTGTTGAGCAGCTTCAAGTATGGGGTGAGCGCAACAATGTTCCAGTTATTGCGCAGCACACTGGCGCTGATAGTGCATCAGTGATTTACGATGCCATTGAAGCAGCCAAAGCACGTGGTGTGGATGTAGTGATCGCAGATACGGCTGGCCGCTTGCAGAACAAAGCCAACCTGATGGAAGAGCTACGTAAGATCGTACGAGTGATGAAGAAAATTGATGACTCTGCGCCGCACGAAATCATGCTGACGTTGGATGCGGGCACGGGCCAAAATGCCATTAGCCAAGCAAAACTATTTAGCGATGTGGCACCGTTAACCGGGATCACGTTGACCAAGCTTGATGGTACGGCAAAAGGTGGAGTGATTTTTGCCATTGCAGATCAGTTCAGCATTCCAATTCGCTACATCGGTGTAGGTGAAGGAATTGATGATTTGCGTCCATTCGAAACACAAGAATTTATCGATGCGTTATTTAGTCGAGAAGAATAAAAAAGAAAGCCTAGCTTTCAAAAAAACAACAGCTCTTTAAGAGGTATTACGGGTGATTAAGTTTCAGCAAGTGAGTAAGGCTTATCGCGGTGGCCGTCAGGCACTGCAAAAAGTAGATTTTCACCTCCGCCGAGGTGAAATGGCCTTTCTGGGGGGACATTCTGGAGCAGGTAAAAGTACCTTGCTCAAGTTGATCTGTGCGATTGAGCGTCCCACTGATGGCAAAGTGAGCTTCAATGGCCACGACATTACTCGTATACCTGCTAAAGATGTGCCTTTTCTACGTCGTAATATCGGCATTGTATTTCAGGATCACCGTTTGTTGATGGATCGTAGTGTCTATGACAACGTGGCGCTACCGATGCGCATTGAATCCATTTCTGAAAATGAAATCAAACGTCGTGTCTCTGCAGCTTTAGATAAAACGGGCTTACTGGATAAAGCGCGGTGTTTACCAAGCCAGTTATCGGGTGGTGAACAGCAGCGTGTGGGGATTGCACGTGCGGTCGTGAACCGACCGACGTTGCTGTTGGCTGATGAACCGACAGGTAACCTTGACCCAGACTTATCCACCCGTGTACTAAAACTATTTGAAGAGTTTAATCGTGCGGGAGTCACTATCCTTTTAGCAACGCACGATTTAGGGTTAGTAAATACTCGCCCACAGTATCGCCACTTTGAATTAAATCAGGGCTTTTTAAGTGAGGTAGAAGACTATGGCTGCTAATGTTCGTAATAAAAATGCAGCTAAAGGTCGCGTTGCAAACAAAGCCAAAACAGATGGCTTTTGTAAAGTTCACCTAAAGCAAGCGAAAGCATCGTTTTCCTCTATGTGGGTCCGCCCTCTTGGCAACATTTTAACATTGGCCGTGATCTCAATGGCATTGGCCATGCCCGCTTGTTTGTATTTACTTGGAAAGAATGTGGCGGCTGCCTCGGTCAATGTAACTAGCCCTTCGCAGATCAGCGCTTATATAAAAGAGCAAACACCTGAGCCTCGCATCATGGTGATGAAAGATGAACTCGAGAGTTTGCAAGAAGTGGCGGCGGTTGATTACATCTCGCCACAGCAAGGGTTAGAGGATCTTAGCCAATATTCAGGCTTTGAGCATGCGATTTCATTGCTTGATGATTATGCGTTGCCTGGGGTGTTGATCATCACCCCAAGTAGCGAAGATAAAACAATGATAAAAGCACTGGCGCATAAAGTGCGTCAGGAAGAAGCGATCAGTGATGTACGTTTAGATGAAGACTGGCTAGCGCGCTTGGATGCGATTCGGACTTTAGTGAGTACTATTGTGCTCTCTCTGTCTATTTTGATGCTGGTCTCGGTGTTTTTAATTGTTGGCAATACATTGCGTTTCAACGTTCTTGCGAACAAAGAAGAGATCCAAACCATGAAGCTGATCGGTGCGACTGACAGCTACATTTTGCGCCCTTACCTGTATTCGGGGATGTGGTTTGGTGTGTTAGGGGCTTTTGTTGCTTGGTTGCTGACCGCGGTGATCACCATCGTGTTGAACAACAGTGTGGAACAACTTGCTTTGTTGTATGACAGTCGCTTCCGTTTGATCGGTTTGAGCTGGGATGAATCACTGCTGCTTTTGATCATCGGTACTTTTTTAGGTTGCTTAGCGGCGAAGGTCTCTGCTCAGCGCCATTTAAAAGAGATTGAACCTGTTTAGTCTTACGGGGTCTTATCTCTTGAAAAACGCGGTTGCTGCCGTATACTTTTTCGCTTCAACCACCAAATATCAACTCTAGACAAGGTTGAAACTTGAAACCGGTTCATTTTAGGTTCAAGATTGGTGGGTTAAATTGTAGTCCAGATCAGATATTGATGAGGAATTGAATGACTAACCAAGCGTATCCAATGGCTGTAGTTACACAAGATAGCTTAGATAGCTATATTCGCTCAGTGAACAGTTACCCAATGCTGACCGTTGACGAAGAACGTGAACTGGCTGAGCGATTGCATTACAACGGCGAGATTGACGCGGCGAAAGGGTTGATCCTATCTCACCTTCGCTTTGTTGTGCATGTGGCTCGTGGTTATTCTGGTTATGGTTTGCCAATGGCAGACTTAGTTCAGGAAGGTAACATTGGTCTGATGAAAGCGGTGAAACGCTTTAACCCTGAAGTCGGCGTTCGTTTGGTGTCGTTTGCAGTGCACTGGATCAAAGCAGAGATCCATGAGTACGTACTACGTAACTGGCGCATTGTGAAAATTGCGACAACCAAAGCACAACGTAAACTGTTCTTCAATTTACGCAAATCGAAAAAGCGTCTAGGTTGGTTTAATAACGGTGAAGTTGAAACTGTTGCCAAAGAACTTGGTGTTGAGCCTTCTGAAGTTCGTGAAATGGAATCGCGCCTAGCAGCTCAAGATGCTACGTTTGAGCTTTCTGTGGATGATGATGATTCAGGCACGTCTTACACCGCTCCAATGCTGTATTTGGAAGATAAAGCGTCTGACGTAGCTGAGAATGTCGAAGCCTCAAACTGGGAAGCGCACACCAATAATCGTTTAGGCTTAGCGTTAGCAAGTTTAGATGACCGTAGCCAACATATTGTGCGCTCACGTTGGTTGGATGATCAAAAAGCCACGCTACAAGAACTGGCTGAAACCTACGGTGTATCTGCAGAGCGAATTCGTCAGCTAGAAAAGAATGCGATGAAGAAATTGAAAATGGCGGTTGGTGAGTTCTAACTTGTTATAAATCGCAATTGAATATCGAAAGCCGAGATCATTTGATCTCGGCTTTTTTGTTTGGGATCGAAAAATGGGATCTCATTTTGGTAGCTTGCCTGTGGGTAACTCTGTGGTAAATTTCTTTGTCAGCTGTCAGAAAGTCGGGTGTATAAAGGATTTGAGCTTATGGTTTAATGGGGATATGTTTTCATTTACACACATTTAAATAAGGATCATCACAACATATTGTGGATCCAATATGCCAAAAACACTTTATCAACGTAATCCACAAATTTATCCACAGATGGCGAATAAATGATCGCTGGTGGATAACCTTAGTGTTGCCGTGTACTTGTGTGGCTTTGGATAGGTTACAATGGCAGCAATAAAAAAACATGATAAATGAGAAGGTAAATGGACCAGTTTAAACATATTGACGTGCAAGGTGCTCATAGCATGTTAATCGATGATGAGGCGCGTTTAGTGGATATTCGTGACCCTCAGTCATTTGCGGTATCACACCCAACATCCGCTTTCCATCTGACCAATGACACTATTGTCAGCTTTATGGAAGATATTGAATTTGATCAACCCATATTGGTGATGTGTTATCACGGCGTGAGTAGTCAAGGAGCCGCACAATATTTGGTTAATCAAGGATTTGAAGAGGTGTATAGTGTCGATGGTGGCTTTGAAGCTTGGCATCGTGCTGGCTTACCCACAGAATCAGTATAGAGAGCAGTTATGATTAAATTGATCACCTTAACTAACCCAAGAATGGCTCAAGCCTTTATTGATTATATGGCATCGCGTCAGATCGATATTAAGATGATGCCTGAAGGAGGTGGTCAGTTTGCTCTTTGGTTGACGGATGGGCAACATCAAATAGAAGCGGAAGCTGAGCTGAAGCACTTTCTTCAAGAGCCGACAGCGAAAAAATATCAAGCCGCATCTTGGGATGTGGCAGATAGCCGCAAGGCGCAATTCCGTTATCGCTCTCCCAGCATGCTAGACATGGTCAAAGCTAAAGCCGGCCCATTCACTTTGTTTGTGATGGGGTTGTGTTTATTCATTTTTGCATTGCAACAATTTGGTATGGCAGAGCCTGTTTTTGCTGCTTTACATTTTCCAGCTTATGAAGGGCAGCAATGGCAGCTTTGGCGCTGGGTTACCCATGCGATATTACATTTCTCGGTCATCCATATTGCGTTTAACCTTTTATGGTGGTGGCAACTGGGGGGCGATATTGAAAAGAAACTTGGCTCCGGACGATTGCTTAAATTATTCCTTCTTTCTGCCGCACTTTCTGGTGCAGGGCAATACTGGGTAGAAGGGGCGAATTTTGGCGGTTTATCCGGTGTGGTTTATGCGTTAGTTGGCTACTTGTGGGTATTGGGAGCAAGAGCGCCACAACTGGGATTGTCGATGCCGAAACCTGTGATTGGTTTTATGTTAGTTTGGCTTATTTTGGGTTTCGTTCAGCCCTTTATGGCCATCGCCAATACGGCACACCTTGCCGGCTTGCTTGCTGGCGTCGGGATAGGTTTTCTGGATGCGAGTCGATGGAGTAAAAGTTAAAAAAGCGGCTAAGCCGCTTTTTTGTTGCTGTCTTATTGATAGAGGTACTTGGTAAACAGCAAATCAGCAATGATGGTTCGTCCAGTTTCAGGTAGAAGGGCAGAGTTGAGCTGCTCGACTAAGGTTTTACGTAGATCTTCCCGGCCTGATAATGACTTAATGGTATCTTCCGATTGCTGACCAAGCAGCTCAATCACGGCATCGCGGATGAGTGGCTGGTGTAATTCGATGATGGGTAAATCGGCAGCGCTGGCTACCATAATATCGATACGCACCTGAATGTAGCCGAGTTTTTTTCCTTTGGTGTGGAAGTTGGTTGTGAGATCTGGCTCCAAAGTAAAGTAAGCCAGTTGTGGCGTTCCTTCTTCTTCAGCCAGTGTAGGGAGGCTCATAAGCAAGCTTAGAGCAACAAATATTTGGACTAAGTAACGTTTAAACATATTTCTATCTTTTCTTTCTTTGAATCGCGATACTCGAATCGCCCGAGTCTTGTTACAATAGAGCATCTATTTGTAATAAAACTGCATAAGCACTTGATGCGGCGGCTATAACTAAAGATCGAAGTATTATTGTACGATGATAAAGCTGCTTATTGAATACTAGTATGAATCAATTGATTTCGCTTTATTTATCAGCGTTACGGAATGTAACTTGGCAACAACCTGATAAGTTTAGCTTTCCTTCGCCAATTTCGGAAAATTGGTTATTAGAACAGGGCTCGTTGTCACGTTTATTGGAGTCCCATTGTCACTCTTTAGGTGTGGATTTACTGCACAACAAAACGGTGAAGGCTCAAAAACTTAATCCTGAAGAAGTTGGGTTGTTGTCGAGAGAAGATTGTTTGCTGCGCAAAGTGGTGTTGCAAGGTGATCATGAACCTTGGGTCTTAGGACGAACATTGATCCCGCAATCCTCACTGCAAGGACAGGCGTTTGATCTCACAAAGCAAGGTAAAATACCACTTGGTTTGACAGTGTTTAGCGTAGATAACGTTAAACGCGATGCACTCCAAGTCGGGGTTGTTTCTACCGCGGAAGGGGATCTATTAGCTCGTCGTTCACGTTTATGGATGAATGACAAACCGATGTTAGTCGCTGAACTATTTTTACCTGCAGCACCGATTTACTCTAAGGAGAGAGTGTAAATGACAACGACCAAAGCACGCGCATATTGGCAGTTGATGCGCATGGATAAGCCGATCGGTTCGTTGTTGTTGCTATGGCCAACATTGTGGGCCCTCATTTTAGCAGCGGAAGGAATACCTGACCTGAAAGTGTTGCTGGTGTTTGTGCTTGGTGTTCTCTTTATGCGTTCCGCCGGTTGTGTGATTAACGACTTTGCCGATCGCAAAGTAGACGGTCATGTTAAAAGAACGAAGGGGCGTCCATTACCATCAGGGCGTGTCAGCTCAAAAGAGGCGATTGGGTTATTTTTGTTTTTAGCCATTGCCTCATTTTTGTTAGTGCTCACGATGAATAGTCTCACTATCCAGCTGTCTTTTGCGGGGATTGTATTGGCGTTTATCTACCCATTTATGAAGCGTTTTACCCATCTTCCGCAGCTTTTTCTGGGGCTAGCTTTTAGTTGGTCGATCCCGATGGCTTGGGCCGCGCAGGCGAATGAATTACCGTTAACGGTGTGGTTTGTCTTTATAATTAATGCCATTTGGACCATTGCCTATGACACTCAATACGCGATGGTTGATCGCGATGATGATGTAAACATTGGTATCAAATCAACGGCGATTTTGTTTGGGCGTTTTGACAAGATGATCATTGGCGGCCTGCAATTAATCACATTGACTATGTTGATTGCGTTAGGAAACTGGTACCAATTAGGGGCAAGTTATTACTGGAGTTTGCTCATTGTCGGGGCGTTGTTCGTCTATCAGCAGCATCTTATCCGCCACCGAGAGCGTCAACTCTGCTTTCAAGCGTTCCTCAATAACAACTATGTCGGAATGGTCGTTGCGGCTGGTTTGTTGATTGCATTTTGGTAATACAAGATAAAAAGAAAAGGCATCCATTGGATGCCTTTTTTTGTATTAGCTGGATTGACAGACACTTTCCTGAATCGTGAGCCGTACTTCAGGGTACAGACTGCTATAAAGCAGGTTGGCTAGCATCTGGCATTTATCCCGATCACTGTTCCCATCACTATCAAGGTAAGCCTGCTGTTTCAGGGTCGTAAACATAGATGAGAACACGCCCTTATCAAAGAACTCAGGTGCGTTGATACCATGCAAGCGACCAAGACGCTGTGCAATATCTTGACTCTTCTGCTCTAGATCGGACTTACCCAGATCAGGGTTATTGACCAACAAGTTAAGTGCAATTGCATAGCGTTGTAAGGTTTCTGAAATAGTGCGGCCAAGCAACATCAAAACTTGGGTATTGGCTTGGTTAATCGCGACATGGGTAGCATCAACCGTCACTAAACCTTGGTGCGCTAATTCAAGTAAGTAAGCTTCAACGACATCATCGAGTTGTTGTTCATCAATGCCAAGAAACAGCTCTTGCTTAAGGAATGGATAAATCAATGCGATATTGGCTTTAATTTGCTCCAACGTCAGCTTTTGCTGGCGGATCAGCATTTGTGCTATCAGCGATGGAATGGCCAATAGGTGAATGATGTTATTGCGGTAGTAGGTCATCAGGATCGACTGGTTACGATCAAGTGACACGATATCCCCCATGGTATCGGACTCGATGACGAACTTATCGAGGGATTCTGCGTGTTGTACTAAGGCTTCTGCATCTTCACTAGGTACGGTATATGTACTGGAGTAGGGCACATTTCTCAGCAACGAAAGGTAGCAGTCGATTTGGTTGACTAAGCTATCGCGCGACAAAGCACGTTGGCGAGATGCAAGTAGGGCTGTTGCACATAAGGTCAACGCATTGGTTGCTGCGGCATCATTGATGTGTGTCATCATCTTATTAGCTAGGTCATTGACCACTGGTGTTAGCCATTGTGGTTTAGTGCCACCCATCGGATCGATGTCTTTGGTCCACTCAGGTGCTGCCTCATTTAAGTACTGATTCAGTGGAATAGGTTCACCAAAGTTAACATAGCCTTGGCCAAAGTTACGTAGCTTGCGGATAGTACGTAGCACTAAGCTGGCATTTTCTTTCTCTTTACGTTTACCACGAAGCTCTTTGGCGTAAGTGCCCACTTCCATAACATGTTCATAGCCAATATAAACCGGCACCAATGTGACTGGGCGATTTAAACCACGCAGCATGGCTTGGATCGTCATCGCCAGCATGCCAGTTTTGGCTTGTAGCAGACGGCCAGTGCGTGAACGGCCACCTTCACTGAAGTATTCAACGGAATAACCTTTACTAAACAGCTCCGCCAAATATTCACGGAAAATTGTTGAGTACAGCTTATTACCCTTGAAACTACGGCGAATAAAGAAGGCACCGCCACGGCGGAAAATAGGGCCGGCAGGGAAGAAATTGAGGTTAATCCCAGCGGCAATGTGTGGTGGGACCATGCCTTCGCGATACAAAACATAAGAAAGCAATAAGTAGTCCATGTGACTACGATGACATGGCACGTAAACAATTTCGTGACCATCTTGTGCAAGCTTGCGTACCGTTGACGCATTGGTGATGTTCAGGCCTTGGTAAATCCGATTCCAAAGCCAGCCTAATAGGCGCTCGCCATTTTTAATCAGTGAATATGAAAAGTCTGCGGCGATCTCATCCATGATAGCGTGCGCTTCTTTGCGCACTTTATCGATTGGAATGTCTTTGGCATTAGCTTCATCTCGGATCGCTTTTTCGATCGCCTCTGATTTCATCAAACGTTTAAATAGCGCTTGGCGACTGGGTAAGTTTGGTCCAGAAGCGGCTAATTTTTGACGAGAAAAGTGAATGCGTGCGACTCGCGCTAGTTTATGCGCGATAGTGCTGTCAGTGCCGTGAGAATCGGCCATATAACGCAGTGAGACCACAGGGCTGATACGCACTAAACAATCGCGCCCAGAAAGCATAACTGCCTTGGCTTTTTGAGGGCCATTTAATGCTTGTAGGTAAGGTTTGTGTTGCTCTTCTTTACCGGGTTTACGCCCCCATAAAACCGTTGTTGGCAGCACTTGTACATCAAGCTCACTATCGTATTGGTGTAGCTCAAGCAGTTCAGAAAATAGCGTGATGGATTCATTAGGCGCATCATTATCATCGTTCATGACGGTGGAACGTGATGAAGTGAAAACATAACGATCGAAGCGTTTACCATTAATTTCGACAGGTTCTAATGGATCCGGTAACCCAAGCTGTGCAACTTGAGATTGCAAGGTCAACAAGTCAACACTGGAGCGATATGGCAGTGCGTAAATAATGGGCTTGTTTATATCAATACTATGATCTTCAATAGGATTTGAAGGAATGGCCGTTCCCTTAACCATAACTGACAACGGCAGTTTTAGCAGTGAACGTGAAAATGATTGTCCGGACGACATAAGGTTCTTAGCCTCAAACTCGTATTACACTCAGGCCCATGTAATTAGTTATGACACAAAATGGGCGCAGGTACTGTGATTTTTAGCCGGCAAGGATAACAGAAACTGGTCCAACCTTTTACTTCTAATTGCGCATGAATGCGTCAATTTAACAAGACTTAATTAAAAAGAGAGAATTACGTGCCCGTAAAAAATATTCACGGTTTAAAAAGACTACGTAATGCAGTTCGCTATTCTTGGTTAGGATTGAAAGCCGCATTTGCTAATGAGCCCGCATTTCGCGAAGAGATTGTTTTAGCTTCATTGATGATACCGGTGGCATTTTGGCTTGATGTCACTCAAATAGAACGCATTCTATTGATAGGAACCGTATTTCTGGTGCTTATCATAGAATTGGTGAACAGTGCGATTGAAGCGGTGGTGGATAGGGTCAGTGAAGAGCACCATGAACTCTCTGGTCGAGCGAAAGACATGGGGTCAGCTGCGGTCATGATGAGCATGATAGTGACTGGCTACACGTGGTTCGAAATCATCATTCTCTAGTACGAATTGCAATGTGATTCAAAAAATAACCGATTGGCTTTTCATTTATCCAATTACTGGATATACTCACAGTTAACTGTATAAAAAGACAGGTGACTTATGAAGCCGTTGACGCCCCGCCAACAACAAGTATTCGACTTAATTAAAGGTAAGATCGAAGATACAGGAATGCCGCCAACACGTGCTGAGATCGCTCGTGAACTGGGCTTCCGCTCTGCTAATGCTGCTGAAGAGCACCTGAAAGCGTTAGCTCGTAAACAAGTAATTGAAATAATTCCTGGTGCCTCTCGTGGTATCCGTATCTTACTGGATGACGCTGCGAACGATGATGAAGGTTTGCCGCTTATCGGACAGGTTGCTGCTGGTGAACCGATTTTAGCCCAAGAGCATGTGGAAACACATTATCAAGTGGATCCGTCGATGTTCAAACCGCAAGCGGATTTCTTACTGCGAGTTAACGGTGAAAGTATGAAGAACATCGGTATTATGGATGGTGATTTACTTGCCGTACATAAGACTCAAGACGTTCGTGATGGTCAAGTTGTGGTGGCTCGTGTCGAAGATGATGTCACTGTAAAGCGTTTAGAGCGTAAAGGCTCGACCATTTTACTTCATGCTGAAAACGAAGAGTTTGAACCGATTAAAGTCGACCTAACGTGTCAGGATGTGACGATTGAAGGCTTGGCCGTTGGTATTATTCGTAACACGGACTGGATGTAATTCATTCTGCTTATCAATGTAGTCTTTCTCGCTTGATAATCTAATTGATATTCATTATCATCTTCTTTCTGCTATGGACGGAAGATGATAATGGTTACTCAGAAAACGATTTCCAATCGTCGCTATCAAATACCTGCAAACCTATTGCAGCCATTGTGGTTTCGAAGCCGTGAAAGCCTTGTTGATGATGGCTTGGTTTACGACCCAATTGCAGCTCGTGCTTGCCAGCGTTGCGACTTGGCTCCTGAATGTTTATCTGGCGATATTGACCAAAAACAACTTCTGCATGCAACACTCACTCAACTGTGCGATCAACAGTTAACCTCATTCTTGTCTCAAAACCCCGAAGCCTGGATCATTAATGTCGGCGCGGGTTTAGACACGCGTTTTTATCGTGTTGATAATGGTCGTTGCCATTGGTTAGAGCTGGATGTAACAGAGAATCTGCTTTGGCGACAAAAGTTATTCCATAAAAGCGAGCGCTATCATCACCAGTGTGGCAGTGTGAGTGATATAAGTTGGCTTGAAACCCTCCCCGTGCCCGAGCACGCCACAGTGATGATAGTGTGTGAGCATGCGTTGCTCGATTGTAATGAACAAGGTGTTGCCCAGTTTATTCAGGCGCTTGGCCGCCATTTTGTCAATGCGACGGCTTGTTTGGTGCTTGCTGGGGATATGTCTGCCAGTAAGCTTGGACAAAAAATGGGTTCCGGTAGCTATGCTCATGGTTATCAGCATCCCGGTGATGCTGCGTTGAATTATTTACCATGGGCGAAATGGTCAAAAACATTTTCCCCGCTAGAGCGTGACTGTGGACGCTGGAAACTGTGGCAGCGTTGGCTGACAAAGTTTACCTTTCTTAAACAAAGATTAACCCCGGTTTTGGTTCAGCTTAGCTGGTGATCCGGTTACACTTTGCACTCTGTTTTCGCAAAGAGTGTTAATGTGTCCATTCTCTATACCCTTTCCGATCGTATGATGCACAAACGTGTGCTCATGCTCGCGATCCCGATGGTCTTATCCAACATTACGGTGCCTTTGCTTGGTTTGGTTGATGCTGCGGTTATTGGCCATTTAGAGCATGCATGGTACTTAGGAGGTGTCGCCTTAGGCAGTACCCTGATCAGCGTAACGTTTTGGCTGCTCGGATTCTTGCGTATGTCGACCACTGGCTTAACCGCACAGAGCTATGGCGCTGATAATAAGCAACAACTTGGTTTGGTGTTAATCCAAGGTTTGGTCATGGCTCTAGGATTTGCAGCTTTTTTTCTCCTGATCCATCAATGGCTGGCTCAAGGGATCTTTTCGTTTAGTGATGCCAGTGAACAAGTCAAACATTACGGTCAACAATATTTTGCGATACGTGTATGGAGTGCGCCCGCTGCATTAGCCAATTTTGTATTATTGGGCTGGCTACTGGGAACGCACAACGCTAAAGCGCCGATGTGGATGGTGATCATTTCTAACCTTACCAATATTGTGCTCGATGTGTTGTTTGTGATTGGGCTGGGTTGGAAAGTGGAAGGAGCCGCACTCGCTTCTGTGATTGCTGATTATTCTGGGTTCGCATTTGGGCTTATCTGTGCGTATCGAATTTGGCAGCGTAAAGGTATCCCATCGTTTGTCTCTCTGCTTCCACTGGTAGGTCGAGATATTGCCCGTTTTGTAAGGCTAAACCGCGATATCTTCCTACGTTCGCTCTGCCTTCAAGCCACGTTTAGCTTCATGACTTTTCAGGGAGCCAGCTTTGGTGACGAAGTCGTGGCAGCAAATGCGGTGTTGATGAGTTTTCTGATGATGATCAGCTATGGCATGGATGGGTTTGCTTATGCGATGGAAGCTTTAGTGGGTAAAGCTGTGGGTTCCAACAATAAAAAAGAGCTGAGTAGCGCGATGTTGGGAACGGCATTTTGGAGCTTGATCATTTGTTTAGGGCTTACTTTGGTGTTTGGGTTTGCGGGCTCGCAGTTAATCTCTGTTATCACCAATATCGAGCTTGTTCAGCTCCAAGCCGAAATGTATCTGCCTTGGTTGGTCGCAATGCCACTGATTTCCATGTGGTGCTTTTTATTGGATGGGGTATTTGTGGGGGCAACCAAAGGTAAAGAAATGCGTAATAGTATGTTTGTCGCAACTTGCAGCTTCTTTGCGATCTTTTATCTGTACTCCGATTGGGGGAATCATGCGCTGTGGTTGGCGATGCTGAGCTTTATGGCGATGCGAGGTTTTGGGCTTGCGGTGGTCTTGAACTCCCAATGGCGTAGAGGCGCATTTGTATAGAGAAATGAAAACGCAGCCAAGGCTGCGTTTTCTTTATCTACTTAAAACAATCGATTTAGGCCATTGAGAGCGGCAACACGATAGGCTTCGGCCATCGTTGGGTAGTTAAAGGTTGTGTTAACGAAATACTCAATAGTGTTCGCTTCCCCTTTTTGCTCCATGATGGCTTGGCCGATGTGGATGATTTCTGCTGCCCGTTCTCCAAAGCAATGAATGCCGAGAATTTCCTTAGTCTCACGATGGAATAAGAGCTTCAGGCTACCGATGTCTTTACCGGCAATTTGTGCACGTGCAAGGTGTTTGAAGGAAGAGCGGCCAACTTCGTAAGGCACTTTAGCCGCAGTAAGCTCTTGTTCGGTTTTCCCTACAGAGCTGATCTCGGGAATGGTATAAATCCCAGTTGGGATGTCTTCAATTAAGTAACCTTGCGCTTGCCCTTGTGTAATTGCTTGCGCTACAAAGCGCCCTTGATCGTATGCAGCACTGGCAAGGCTTGGGTAACCAATCACATCGCCAACGGCGTAGACATGTTCCACATCCGTTTGGTAATTGGTATTCACTTTCAATTGACCACGAGAGTCCGCATTTAAGCCTACTGCGTCTAGGTTCAGCTTATCAGTATTACCTGTGCGGCCATTCGCGTAAAGCAGGCAATCGGCACGCATTTTCTTACCTGATTCCAAATGAATGATGACGCCATCGTCTGTACCTTCAATTTTCTCGTAGGTTTCATCATTTCGAATCACCACGCCACTGTTCCAGAAGTGGTAAGACAAGGCGTCAGATACTTCATTATCCAGAAAAGCTAAAAGGCGGTCACGGGTATTGATAAGGTCGGTTTTTACCCCAAGGCCACGGAAAATAGAGGCGTACTCACAACCGATCACCCCAGCGCCGTAAATGATGATGTGGCGAGGATCATGCTTGAGGCTAAGTATCGAATCACTGTCATAGATTCGCTCATGAAGGAAATCGACATCAGCGGGCTGGTAAGGACGAGAGCCCGTTGCGATGACGAAACGATCGGCGGTGTATAGCTCTTCCGTGCCATCACTTTGTGTCACCGCTACTGAGTATTTGTCGGTAAAACGAGCGGTGCCAAAAATTAAGGCGCATTGGTTACGGTCATAGAAGCCCTGCCTTAAACGCGTCTGTTTATCGATTACGGATTTTGCGTGTCCGAGAATATTCGAAAAGGTGGAGTGTAGGCTGGTATTGTTATGGCAAAACAGAGGGTTATTGTTGAATTCGATGATTCGGCTGACGGCATGACGCAGTGCTTTCGACGGAATCGTCCCCCAGTGAGTACATCCACCGCCAACACTGCTTTCTTTTTCAATGATGGCTACGTTTAATCCCGCTTTGGTTAATCCCATCGCTGCCCCCTCACCACCGGGGCCACTACCAATTACGATTACATCAAAGTGGTTGCTCTGAGCCATATGTCTATCCTTGTTATATTGCGTTAACATTGCTTTAGCGAGATTTTAACTCATTTACTCTAGTGGTAAATGGCAAGCAAACCAGAGAGTCGAGCGGATCACGTAGAAGATGTGAAATGTGGGAGATCACAACTTGCAGTTATTTGATCAGCGATGGAATAATGGAGGCAAATTGCTGAACTGTCGCTGGCTCACTGTTTTTGGTTATATGCCAATAGGTAAATCGCGCTATAGTAGCGGCTAGTTATTGAAGAAAAAGAAATTGTATCTATGAAATCCATGGGCATTCGCGCACAACAAAAAGAAAAAACGCGTCGTTCTCTGATTGATGCGGCATTTCGTCAATTGAGTGCCGATCGTAGCTTTTCTAATCTAAGCTTACGAGAAGTCGCCAGAGAAGCCGGTATCGCTCCTACTTCCTTTTACCGCCATTTCAAAGATATGGATGAATTAGGGTTAACCATGGTTGACGAGGGCGGGTTGTTGCTGCGTCAACTAATGCGCCAGGCTCGTCAACGTATTGTGAAAGAGGGCAGTGTGATTAGAACGTCAATAGAAACGTTCATGGAATTCATTGAAAGCAGCCCAAATGTGTTTCGATTATTGTTGCGAGAGCGCTCTGGCACTTCAGCGGATTTTCGTGCCGCTGTTGCAAGAGAGATACAACACTTTGTTGCAGAATTGACAGAGTACTTAATTAGTACCGGAACAACCCGAGATGAAGCTTATACCCAAGCAGAAGCTTCGGTAACCTTAGTCTTCAGCTCTGGGGCAGAAGCTTTAGATTTAGATCGACGTGAGCGCGATGAACTCGCTGAACGTTTGATCATGCAGTTGCGAATGATAGCCAAAGGGGCTTATTGGTATCGCAAAGAACGTGAACGAAACCGATTAAAAGGCGGATTAGATTAATGTCGAACGAAATTAACCAAGTTAATCGTGGCTCAGAGAAGAAAACCTTAGTACTGGCCGTGATTGCCGGTATGTGTGGCGATGCGCTACTGTCATGGTTAACCATGAGTGAAGTGTCTTTCTCTATTTTCCCATTGATCGCTTTAGTACTTTCAGTACAGGCACTTTATCAAGAATACTTACGTAACCCAGTATCAGAGGATATTCCTTTGGTTGGACTGGCTTGCTTCTTTGTTGGCGCATTTGGCCATTCGGCCTTTATTAAGGCGCAATACCCTGATTCAGGATCGAACTTCTTTGCGATTATCGTATCGTTACTGCTTCTTCTCTGGATAGGAAAGAAGATGGGATTTATGTCCCGACCAGCTGAATAAAAAAAATGAGCCGAAAGGCTCATTTTTTATCTGATCTATTTACGTTCCAGTAACACCCCAGCTTCCATATGGTGGGTAAATCGAACCTTTAATCCGTCAAAGTCTATAGAGTTATATTTTTTGAACTTAAAGTAATGATTTTTATTGATTTTTGTGATCGTATTGTCCGGTGAAGTCCAAAGCCGTACAATAGAAACTCGACGTTTGCCGTACCCCACGCCGTACCCAGAGCCGTACCCAGAAATGTAGAGGTTTTCCAACGATGACGAAACGAATCAGTACCAATGCAACGTTGCAAGCATTGAAGCCACAGGATAAGGAATACTCGATCCCCGATAAGAAGGTCGAAGGATTGAACATTCGAGTTCGTCCAACAGGCACAATGACTTGGATCTTTCGTTTTCAAGTAGGGAAGAAACACGAAAAAATCTCTATGGGTCGATACATTAAGATCAAACCAGAGCGCGGGATGACATTGGATCAGGCGCGAAAGGAAGCGGGTCGTTATCGTAGTTGGTTGGAGAATGGTAAGAACCCAAAGGTTGAGTTGGATATCGAGAAACGAGCGCAAGATGAGGCGAAGACCTTTGACGATGCGTTTATTAGCTTCGATGAAAAACGTCTTTCAAAACAGCTTCGTGGTGACCAGTCGAGGACCATTTACTATCGAGATATCAAGCCGATTCTCGGTAGCATCAAATTGGCTGACTTGAGCATATATGACCTCAACCGGGTCTTTGATGCGAAGGTCGATAAAGACGGTAAGCGTATGGCGGGGGCTATCGGGGTTTGTCATAAAATCATCAATCAAGTGATTAACCATGCCCTAGCACTAAATATGCTTGATACTCATCCTGCACCACAGCTGAAAGCAAAAGATGTTGGCGGCGGCTCTAAAGTGACAAAACGTAATTTAAGCTTTTCAGAGTTAAAGATTCTGTTAACGAGTATGCCGTCATGGCGCACAGATCCCTCTAACATTCGTTTAATGCAGTTCTTACTTGGTTGTGGACAGCGAATTAGTGCTGTACTAGAAATGCGTTGGAGTGAGTTAGATTTTGAAGAGGGAACTTGGCTGTTACCAGCCAGCTCAGAAGAACGACACACTAAAAGCCAAGATGCACGTAAAGTGCCTCTAAGTGACTACTTGCTTGCACTTCTAAAAGACCAGCGTGACAGTGTGCCAAGTAAGTGGAAGTTGGTATGGCCCCAGCTAATGGTCGATAAAGTGCAAGAACCTGCGGCAGTACGGGCATTGATCAAACGTAATCTACCTATCGATTTTGAGCGCTTTTCACCTCACGACTTGCGCCGTACCTTTATCAGTCGTTGTAGTGAAATGGGGTTAGATATCGTAGCGATTGAAAAGACAGTCGGCCACCAGCTCCCAGGTATGCTCAGAGTTTATAACCATCATGATTATATCGATGAGCAATTAAAGGTTCTGGAGGCATGGGGTAACAAGTTGCAATCGCTAATGGAAGGGAACGTCCACCCGTTACCTTCAGCTAAGATGGCCTAGTCTTTGCTCTAAGGTAGGGTAATGAACAAAGTAAGGGGAAGAGCTTGTGCGAAGTGCGTATCATCTGGTTAAGATTTAGCTGATGCGCGCCGAGCCTTTTCTCGAAACTGCTTTTGCTTCCATGCCTTCATCATTTTGTGCATGACATCTGTATGGCTGAGCCATTCTTTGTATTCTGTCTTCTTTTTCTCATCTCTTTCAATTGGGTTTCTGAGTTGGCCTTTGTGAAAGGTAAATAAGGTATCCAAGTTCGCGATGTTGATGTTGTAAGTTTGAGAGGTTGTTAGAGGCGGTGGTAGGTGTGGTAACCACTCTAGTTGAGAGGAAATATAGTTAGAGGTCCAAGTATTTTGTTGCTTGTTCTTTGGGTCGATCCAGGAGTAATCAGGACGAAGATCTGATGCAATATACAACCACTTTTCTTTGAGAGTAAGCATGAGTTCTTCTTTGGAACGAGCTGTGACATTCCATTGATCAAAGAAATCTTTAATGAGCGGTAAAGCCTCTGAGCGATGCATAGGTAGTGGATTTAACTTTAAACTTTTGTAATAGTTTGATCTCTTTGAATCAATATAATAAAGACAGTCATCCAGTCTACGTGCGTACCTCAGCCCTGACTCTCTTCCATCGATCTTTAAGGTTCTAGGCGTTGCTAATCTCAGCATTGACCAAACGAAATAGACAATCCTATCGTCTTTTTTATCTATCCAGTCGAACGATTTTTCAGGTATTAAGCTGTCCAACGCTGCTGTATTTAACCTGTTTACCAAGCCTTTAACATCTAGATCTTTACGCATAAAAACCATCGATATTTTACGTTGTAGCTCTCTCTTGTCCTGACAATCTAACCCCATAATCTTGTCGAAATTTTTAGCAAGATAGCCCCAGTAAAACTTTAAGTACCTTTCATCATTAGCCCTGAAAAGGCCAATTTTAGTAAGTGCTTGTTCGCTTGTTATCATTCTTATTCTTCTCTACTAAGTAGTTTTAATGATTATTTTCCGTATTTTATTTACATTTTTATTGTATTCATAATTAGTTAAAAATCGTAGTTAAAAAGTTCCAGAAATAAAATCGATTTGTAAATTTTCACTGGTTTTGGTGGGCTTATACTGCTATTTCTTAAGCTAATGGTCAATTTTATATAGTTTTGTTGTCAATGAATGAATGCCATTTTTATTCTTGAAAAAGGTATTCATTTGATTTGAGCTGATCTGTACAAACTTGTGACAGTGTGATGATGGTAGTGCAAGATGCTTATGAATGAAGGCTCTTAACTCAAATGTACATGAGTATGTTGTTTTAGAAGCAGTAAGACAGTATTGGAAAGAATGATTGAACTATGCAGCTTGTCGTTGGGAAAAAGGGTGCGATGAGTTGTGCTTGTGTTGTACTCATTCCTGAGGATGCAAGGATCATTATCGTGCTCAATGGGTTGTCATTTAACTTGTGAGTGACTTGGATTCGAGATCGGTGGTCTTGTATCGATGTTTTACAGTTTATCACCCTATCTTTGATGGTTACCTGGCGTTTGTTATCCCTGTTGGGTTGGAACTGCGTATGTGGCGATTCTTGTTTTGTCTGTCTGGTTAGTATTATTAGGTATCTGTTGTAACGTCATCCGACTCTACACACACTCAACTTGCACAACTAAAAATAACGGCATCGACCTATCTATGAACCTAAACACAGGAGTAGATAGAAATGAAGGTACGTTCTAGAAAAAACAAAAACCTGAGACTAACCAATAAAAAAACCTTTAGAGGTCATCCCATTCAAACGACTCATGGTGCACTCTGTATTCCGTATCTAGATAGAATTTATGACACTATCGAGCAGGCCCTGGATGCTTACCCGCGTACAATGGCGTTACGAGTTGATCTTCGATTCCCCAAACTTAGAAATGGACAAGAGAAACGCGGAGCAATCACCGATTTTATCCGCTCGCTACAATCTCAGATTGAATATGATGGTCGAAGAAAAGAAAGACATGGACAACGAGTCCATCCTTGTACCGTGAGGTATGTGTGGGTAAGAGAGTGTTGCTCTTCACTGAATGACCATTACCACTTGTTGCTGCTTTTCAACAAAGATCGTTTTAACTGGTTAGGGAAGGCGAGAAACCAACGAGAGAACTTACTTTCTATGATCATAGATGCTTGGGCGAAAGTGGCAGGGGTGGAGTATGATGAAGCCAATGGTTTGGTTTACGTATCCAAAGATCGCTCAGGGGTTCCAGTAGTTCATCGTCTAGATTCCAACTCAAAGTACTTCAATCAACAGTTTGATGATCTATTTGAGCATGGAAGCTATCTTGCAAAAGAAAAAACCAAGCACTTCGGCAACCACCAACGAAACTTTGGCACAAGCCGGAAGTGACCTTACAGTCAGCTCCTGTGGGATTAACGATAAAACCACAGGAACTGGCATGTTAGATTATCACTTCTTTGGTTACAGCCAGGACTCACCTTAAAAAATACATCGCGAGAAATGCCTATGTCATTCACACACGAAAAGGTATTACTCATGTCAAATAGAACCCACCTCCCAAGCATTACCCTTGATAGAACTTTTGAAGAATACCCGCTGTATTACAGCGACAAAGGACTGTACGAGTCAGCACTGACTTCGATGGTCGATGTCTTTGAACAGGCACTCAGTCAGTTTGAAGTCGCTCTCGCTACACGTTTTGATTTGGATCTGCCTAAAGATCATCAAGATGCGAAGTTTTGCATCCTGAATGATTACTTTGAGATCCTGAAAGAGAAGTTGAACGCCGATTCGTTGTATTACGTGTGGCGTAAGCGAGAGGGTAACTGTTCGCACCATTATCAAGTGATGTTGTTTACTGATTATAAGCAGCAATTTGGTGAGGCCATTTACATGGAGAAGCGCAATGAAATTTTGGGACACCTGAAAACAGCTTGGGGAGAAGCTATTAAAAAGCACTACCAAGGTAATGAGCGCTCGATGGTCCAACTGAATGATCGAGGGAACTATAGCCTGGGTACACGCTGTAAGAGCACTGACACTAACATAAAGAACAGTGTCTTCAAGCGGATGAGCAATCTTGCTGAAGCGTGGAAAGAAACGCGTTACTTCTTTGGCTCTAGTGCAGAGTAGAGCGACTGCATTTTTTTACAGTGGCGGCTTATCTCATGGGTATATACACAGGAGACGATTCCCAATGACAATGAGATTTCTACGGATCCAAGACGTGATGTCACTAACAGGGCTAGGCCGTTCCACTATTTATAAGTTCATGGCTGATGAAACCGACTTCCCAAAGAGTGTGCCACTCGGTGGACGAGCAGTGGCCTGGGTAGAAAGTGAAATCGAAGAATGGATGGAGTCGCGTCTAGCACTGCGAGACAACCAAGAATCTTTTCAGTAATACAAACATCAAATCAAACCATTAACGGGGCGCTGGCTAAGTAAAGTCATGCGCCCTTTTTCAATCAGAGAGAGATAAAAAATGAGTTATTCAATTTACGTACACGGCGCAGCCCCAAACAATCAACACGTCTGTATGCGAGGTGGCATCGGGCTGGTAGTGATGGATGAAGACAATGAGATAGTGCATGAAGAGAGCATTACCATTGACCGCAAAACGAATAGTGCTGAGCTTGAGCTACTGGCCTTGGTTGAGGCGTTGGAGTACGCAGAAGATGGGGACGTGATTTACTCAGATAGTGATTACTGTGTGAAAGGTTTCAACATCTGGATGGACGATTGGAAAGACCGGGGTTGGCGCCGTGCGGATAAGAAACCCGTCAAGAACCGTCACCTGTGGCAACAAGTGGATGAGCTGAGTTCTAGGAAGTATGTTGAAGTTGAAAAGGTAAAAGCACACTCCGGTGTTGAAGGGAATGAGAGAGCTGACTTGTTAGCGGTTGAAGCCGCAGCGTTTTAAGGTCAGTGGCACGCAGCTTGTGGGATGTGCCCCACAAGCTGCTATTCTTATTTATCATTGGTATTGATGGTTTCGATTGTTTCTCTTAACGTGCCGGTATTGCCTGAGGAACGAGTTATCTCTAATGCTCAACGAAAAGTTTAGATTGCCCATTATCAAGTTGGGTAACCCATTTCTACCTTCGCCTGATGAAGTCTCAGAGTTTTTGGGACTCCCTGTTTCTCCCAGAGAGAAAATAAAGTGGTTAAATGCGTCAGTGGTAAAGAGTAATCTGCCGACAGACCGCACGTTGGATAATATTAGTAAGGAGGGAATACGATGGAAATCGATACGTCAGTTTGCTTGGCAACTGGCGAGAGTGTTTGTTCGTAAAGGGTGGAGCTTTAACGTTTCTCTCCCCGATGGTGGTATTCATAAAGCAGACTTATCTTTTTGGTGGTCTCACACTCTTAGAGGCGTTCAGCAAGGGTTGTCTTCGACTTCTGGTGAGTTGAATGTAGAGCTCTTGGTTAGCTATATCGATAGGCGCTGCGTCGCTTATCAAAGACAGTTGGCTTTTATGCAGAATGCTCCCGGTATCAATGAAAACAACCAAAATGAGTTAATTTCAGGTTATTACCTACCAGTCCTCGACTTTACGTTGCTTAGTGAGCAAGAAAAGGCGCTAGTAAAAAACTGGCTCAAATCCCCCAGTGAACTTGCCTCAAAAGAAACGGAGCATGCGATGCTTTGTTTCTGTCATGATTTTTGGCTGTCCTTAATGTCGGTCATTGATGCAATGTTTCTTGAAGATTGGGATAAACACTATGAAGAATACACTCCGAGTGTTCATGCGCAGCAGTACGGGGTGTTCGGACAGGTTTTTAATAGAGAAGAAAGAACATTTCTTAGCAAGTTTTTTGGCCTAATAAAAGCGCAGACCAATCAAACTTACGCGCAGTTGTCAGAGTATGTTGTCTTACCCGTTAGTGAGTATGAACGAAATGGTCTGTTGAAGCGCGATGTCCAACAAGCACGCTTTAAAGAGTGGCGTAGCGGAAAAAGTCTCCCCTCTGTAGAAGCCTTAAGTACGTTTTTTGCCAATATGGACGCAGGGCGTCAAGGTGCGGACTTACTGATATATGCATTGTTCATGAGAGCGCTCGATAAGGTGGGTAGTCGTTCTCTATCTGACATCTACACGACAAGTCGTTACCAGCGTTACTTCCAACACTACGCTCCCTAGGCTGCGCTATGGCAGCCTAGGTTTGCTTCTATTTTTTGCTTGGCGGGTTGTTGGTGCGCCCACCACCTGAAGGATTCGATGTGCCATTTTTGGTCGGCCATAGTGGACTATTGTTTCCTGATAGCTGTTTATTACCCATGAGTAGCTCCTTTTATTGAGGTTGTCGACGAACTTTCGTCGACAACCATCATGCATGAATACAGAGATTCACAGGGAGGTGGGAAAGAGCGAAAGTTATTAGGAGTGACTAAGTGCTTTTTCGTTGGTGTCCAACATGGATATGTGTGTTATCAGCTTCAGTAAGCCCTTATGTAGTGCTTGGTACTCCGATAGAGTTAACTCGCTTTTTTACAGATAACATATACCTTCAAACAGATGCGTTAAGGCAAAAAAAGAATGGGGAGCAATCTCGCTCCCCGATTTCGTTTGTTATCGTTGCGGGTGGACTTACTTCTCTTTGGTATCTTCACAGCCTTTAGGCACTGTGATGGTCGATGCCTCCTTACCTGCCTCTTGCGCCGCCTTCACATCCATTTTGTATTGAGTACATTTACCAACACTGACATTGACGGCTCCCGAATCTGCGGATGGGTTACCACCCAGTGTTCCACCAGCAAATGCGGAAGAGGTCGAGAAAACTAACGCTGTCGCGATGAGTAGAGTTGACTTGCTCATAGTTGATCCTTACGAGTTGATTTAGTGTGTTACTGAGGGATAGAGAGTTAGAAGGTGTACACAAAGGTGCCAACGCTGGAGGTGACTTCGATCTCTTTCACGCTGTCCACGGTGCAGTTGTTGCTGTATCCGGTATAGGTTTCACCGAACTTCAATTGAACGTTTCTAGATAGTTCAGAGGTCGTGCCTGCGGGTAGGCGGCAGTTGCCTCGATTGATGACCACGCCGGTTATTACCGTTCTGTCGGTGATGGCTTGAATATCAAAGACCAGTGTTCCCCAGTGAGGGTTGGTGGATATTGATACTTCAACATCGGCGGTAACGGTTTGCGCTGCATCTTGCTCGCTGCAAGCCGTAATACTGAATAGCAATAGGGCCATCATGATGGTTCGAATTAGAGTGTTCATGGGTATCTCTCCGTATTGGTGAGTTAAATTTGGGATGCACGGATTTCAGCATGTTCACGCATGAACTGCTCAAGATTGAAATCAGTGGGATAGGTAAAAGAAAACGTCGACACACTGGCCTCATCAATTAGAGGTAGGGCTAGGGTGCGTATCGTCGGTTGACCGGATAATCGAAAAAGCAGCAAGAGCGCGTCACACTGAACCGAGAGTCCCAGTGGCTCAATGAACGCTTTCTCTTGCTGCAAAACTTGACTCGATATATTGAGCATGCGGTTATGCAGTAATGCCGTGTGTACCGCATTTAGCACTTGCCGCTGCTCATTACTCCATTCACAAATGTTGGGCAATGCCACATGGACTTTAGCTAACCATGCTTGCTCTTTTGAATGCGCTGAACCCTTGCGGGGTAAGGGTTTGTCTCTCTCCGAAGGGCGACCTTGCCCATAATTCAGCTCATCAGGAACCAGCGGTAGTAAGTACTTGTTGGTCAGTTGCCAATGGAGCATTTCCTGTTTGTTGAGCTTCAGTAATTGCTCTGAAGTTTTCCGATAAACATGGGGCATGCTCATCGAATCACACTCTACGTTAAACACCTCCACAATGACTTCATCGAGATAGCGTTTAATGCTGCGCGTGGTGCGGTGGATATCGAGTAGGGCTAACTGCTGCTGCAATTCCCTAACGGTGATCCATCGATGTTGAGGAATAAGCATCAGCGTGTGCAGCAAAGCGGATACCCCTTCAATGCTGGTTTTATTGCTCATGACTACGCTCTCAATACATCAAAGCTCCACACCGGAGTCGGACATTTAATGTCGGGAGAATAGAGGTGGGTCAGACACATAATGTCCAACGGTGAAAACAGCATCAATCGGCTTCACAAAAGCGTGAGCCGATTAACATTAACGAGGCTTATGCTTGTCACTAAGCTCGGCAATCGCTGCCAATAATCCAATCAGTAGTACCACCAGAAAACCTAACATCGTTAGAGATCCGACCGCCCCAAAGAAAGGAGAGAGGGTAAACAGGGTGATAAGAGCGGTGACAAGTTTGATGGTTTGTAGAAGAAGGGAAGTCATGAGTTATTGCGGGGTGACGGCTATCTCGTTGTAGGCGTCCGTATCGACATAGGCAAGAAAGTTATTCTCCCACAATTGATACAGCTCTTTGGCATCACGGCTACCTTGCATCGGGAGCCAGCCACGATAAGCAACAAAGAACTGCCCAACCCGAAAATCAAAATCCAAGTTTCGCTCTAGCTCAGGATAGTAACTCCCCATATAAGCAAAGTCAGTGATGTACTCAATGCTCCAGTCTCCAGTTGAGGTATGGCAAATCGCAATCTCAACCGGATGGAAGCCGCCTTCCTCCGCGCTGTAACTTTTATCGCGAAAGTTAAACACCAGATAACGGCTGGTGGTCAGTGCTTCATTACTCAGCAAATGAACGGTGAGCTGTTCACTTAGCAGCGTGTGCAGTTTCTTTGACACTGGTAGTTTGGAGGCAATGAAGGTTAATTGGGACATAGTGAGTCCTCCTTGTTTCAGGATTCAAATAAGAAATAACAGAGTGAGAATTAGTGGAACGTACCAACCATCGTCAGTTGCACGTCATCGAAGACGTTTCTGGAGAGGTGGCGAGCAAAGGCTTTCATCCATACCGACAGCAGCTCTTGTACTTCTGGGTGGGATAAATCCGTGCTCCCAACATCAGGCTGGTAGCACCATTGGTTTGCGAGGTGAAAGTACAACTCAGGTTCAACGGCTGTGCTGTTGTCATCGGGGTAAGAGAAGCTGGCAAAGAAGACTACCAGCCAAGGGCTAGTATCTGACTCGCGTTTGAACTGTACCTCCATCGGATGCAAACCTTGTCGATGTCGGTAGTAACTCATTTGGCGGCAGTTCAGCACGAGTCTCTCGGCATTCTCTGGGAGAGAGTATCGATTAAGAAGTGCTTCCAGTGACGCATGTAACGTGTCATCAATAGAAAGCTCGCCATAATGTTGTTCAATCATAACCACCCCCTTTCAGCAAATGAGGTACAGGTATCGCCTGTCACGATATGGTCGAGAACTCGAACATCCACCAGCGCGAGCGCATCTTTTAGTCTTTCGGTTATGCGTCTATCGGCTTGAGATGGCGTTGAGTCTCCAGATGGATGGTTGTGCGCGAATATTACCGCCGCGGCGTTTACTTCTAACACCGCTTTCACCACTTCTCTCGGGTAGACGCTGGCCGCATCCACCGTTCCTTGAAACAGCTCTTTAAACTCAATCAGTCGGTTTTGGTTATCCAGCAACAATAAGGCAAACACTTCACGCTCATGGCTACCTAGCTTATAGCGGACATACTCTTTGGTGGCATCTGGGTTAGTTAGGGCATCACCACGCACGTAGCGTGTTGCCAGTATCTCAGCTGCATGCTCTAGGATTTCATTTTCCTGATAGCGTTGCTGCTTTTGGTAATCGGAAGTTTTGGGATTCATTTCAGGCTCCTGTCGGAATCAGTGATGGGTATTCACATTGATGACATATGCCTGAAGATTTTTAGATTGAGGATGAGGTGTGAGTGGAACTTAGGTTGTGAGCAGTCTTGTGAGGTGTTGGCCACAACCGATCACACCCCTAACTCTTTACATCACCCATTACCGAAAAGTTTGCGACTTTAAGCAAATCAAAAACTCTTAAATAATATGCAATTAAGCTCAAGAATATCTAATCAAAACCGCCACATCGCTATCCTTTACGATACAATACCTCGCAACAAATCTTGGTTCTGACTCTAGAGCCAAGTTCATCTATTGAGAAGTATTTATCATCATGGCAAAAGCTCCAGCAAAGAAAAAAGCCCCAGCGAAAAAGAAAGGCTTTGAAGAAACCCTTTGGGATACCGCAAACCAACTGCGTGGCAGTGTCGAATCATCAGAATACAAGCACGTCGTATTGAGCCTTGTGTTCCTAAAATTCATCAGCGATAAGTTCGAAACTCGCCGCCAGAAGATGATTGACGATGGCCAAGACGCCTTTGTTGAGATGAAAGAGTTCTACCAGCAAGACAATATCTTCTACCTAGAAGAGACCTCTCGTTGGTCATTCGTGAAAAAACACGCCAAGCAAGACAACATAGCGGTTGTGATCGATACCGCTCTGGCGAACATTGAAAAAGCAAACCCGAGCTTGAAAGGCGCACTGCCAGACAACTATTTCTCTCGCCAAGACCTTGAAGTGAAAAAGCTTGCTTCACTGATTGATACCATCGAGAACATCGACACGCTTGCCAACGAATGCGACATGAGCGAAGAAGATCTCGTCGGTCGAGTGTATGAGTATTTCCTTGGTAAGTTCGCTGCCACTGAAGGTAAAGGCGGTGGTGAGTTTTATACGCCCAAGTCAGTAGTAACTTTACTTACCGAAATGCTAGAGCCGTTCCAAGGCAAAATTTATGACCCTGCCTGTGGGTCGGGCGGTATGTTTGTGCAGTCTTTAAAGTTTGTAAAACAGCATGAAGGCCGTACCAAAGACATCGCCATTTATGGTCAAGAGTTAACCTCAACTACCTACAAACTGGCGAAAATGAACTTAGCGATTCGCGGCTTATCAGGTAACTTGGGTGAGCGCCCAGCCGATACCTTTTTTGCTGACCAGCATCCTGACCTAAAAGCCGATTACATTATGGCTAACCCGCCATTTAACATCAGCAAATGGCGTGATGAAAACGAACTCACCAAAGATCCGCGTTTTTCTGGCTACCGCACTCCGCCAACGGGCAATGCCAACTACGGCTGGATTTTGCACATGCTTTCTAAGTTAAGCGAAACAGGCACCGCAGGTTTTGTGTTGTCTAACGGTTCGATGAGTTCAAACACTTCTGGTGAAGGTGAGATACGCCAACAGCTTATCGAGAACGATGTGGTGGAATGCATGATCGCGCTACCCGGTCAGCTGTTTTACTCCACCCAAATTCCGGTGTGTGTGTGGTTTATCACTAAGAATAAACGCGCCAATGCCGCAAAAGGCTACCGTAACCGCGAACAAGAAACGCTATTTATCGATGCGCGCAACCTGGGCACCATGACCAGTCGTGTGCACAAAGAGCTAACCCAAGATGATATCGCCCTGATTGCCGACACTTACCACGCATGGCGCAGTGATGACACTGAACTCAAAGCTCGTGTTGAGCGCGGCGACTGCAAGGTAGACAAGTACCAAGATGTGGCGGGCTTTTGTAAGCAAGCCAGTATTGACGACATCAAGGCGCATGATTTTGTATTGACGCCGGGCCGATATGTCGGCGCTGCGGAAGAAGTGGATGATGGTGTTCCTTTTGAAACCAAGATGCGTGAACTGTCGCGAGCCCTTTATAGTCAAATGAACCAAGCCGAAGCACTAGATAAAGCGATTCGCAGCAACTTGGAGGCGTTGGGTTATGGGGAGTGAGTGGACTAAGGTTTCGATTGAGTCAATTCAAGCAAATGAGAAAGGGGCTATTGCTATAGGTCCGTTCGGTTCTCGTCTGAAGAGCGACAACTATGTGGAAAGTGGTGTACCTGTGATTAGGGGAACCAATGTTACTGGTGGGCCGACTTTAGAAGGGGATTTTGTATATATTACAGAAGAGAAAGCTGACACATTAGGTTCATGTAATGTATACAAGAATGAACTTGTCTTTCCTCACCGAGGCTCTATTGGTGAAGTTGGCATAATTAAAGAAAATAATCGCTACGTATTGTCATCCAGTTTGATGAAGTTAAAGGTAGACGAAGAACAAGTAGACCCACTGTTTGTTTATTATTTCTTTAAGAGTGCTCTAGGCAAACATGAGTTGTTGAAAAATGCCTCTCAGGTTGGTACGCCAGGTATCGGGCAACCCCTTACATCATTGAAGAAAATTGAATTTCACAAACCATCTCTTTCTCAACAAAAAAAGATTGCGAATATCCTTTCATCTTTAGATGAAAGGATAGTTATCAATAGCCAAATTAACCAAACCCTAGAACAAATGGCACAGACTATCTTTAAATCATGGTTTGTCGATTTCGACCCAGTCAAAGCCAAGATGAATGGCGAGCAACCAGAGGGTATGGATGCGGCGACTGCCTCGCTATTCCCTGAAAAGCTCGTTGATACTGAAGTAGGTGAACTCCCTGAGGGTTGGAAACTTGTACCTGTCGGTGAGTTGCTTGATAAGACCATCGGCGGCGATTGGGGCAAAGAAGAACCTGATGAGAAGCATACTGAAGAAGTGAGAATAGTTCGAGGTACGGACATTCCTAAGCTTCATGGCGGTGCTATTGAGTCAGTACCAGTTCGTTATGTTGAGTCCAAAAAACTGAAGACTCGTAAACTTGAACGTGGTGATATTGTGATTGAGGTTTCTGGTGGTAGCAAAGATCAGCCAACAGGTCGCTCGTTGTTTATCTCTGATAACATTCTGAAGAGACTAGAACTACCTTCTGAACCAGCTAGTTTTTGTCGTCGCTTCAAGCCCAAAAGTTATGAGATCGGTTTACTTCTCGCCGTTCATTTCCAGTTGATGTATCAGGCAGGTAAAACTTGGGAGTATCAAAACCAAAGTACAGGTATCAGTAACTTTCAGACCAAATATTTCTTGGAAGCTGAACACATAGTGATTCCTTCTGACGAAGTTTTGGATGCGTTTGTTAAGCAAGTTTCCCCAATGATGGACATGATCCATTCAAACCAAAATATTGAGCTTGCGAAGCTTCGCGACACCTTACTTCCTAAATTGCTTTCCGGCGAAATCGAGTTAGGCCAATCGGTTGAGGTGCCAGAGTGAGTTCGTATTTACCCCACAAATTGGCGCTCAAATAAAGCGGATAAACAATACATCGGGTGAAGTGGGCCAGTAGTAATGGACACTTAGCAGCAACCAAACATTAAGCACAGTAATAGAGATCACGGATGAGCATGACATTCACAGAAGCCAAACTTGAACAAGCCATTATTGAATTATTGGGTGAGCAAGGCTACCCGCATAGTGTCGGTGAACACATTGCCCGTGATGACCAAGAGCAAGTGCTGATTCTTGATGACTTGCGAGCGTATCTTGCCAAACAATATCAAGCCGATGAGATAACTGAAGGTGAGATTGAAAAAATTGTCCACCAGCTTACTCGCCTACCCGCGAGTGATCTCTATCAGAGCAACAAAACCTTCTGTAACTGGCTGGCGAACGGCTTTTTGTTTAAGCGTGAAGACCGCTCAAAGAAAGATCTCTATATTGAACTGATCAACACGCAACATTTGGCGCACGCGTTGCGGTTGATGTTTGTCCCGCTTCTTGAGGACAAAAGACCATCGGCGGAGCAAAAGGTGGCAGAAGGGGACATTAACTACTTTCCACCTCAAGATGCCAATATCTACAAAGTAGTGAATCAGCTTGAAATCTTAGGCATTTCGCCAGAGAACGGCGAACAAAAGCGTATTCCCGATGGCTTGCTGTATGTGAACGGTTTGCCGTTGGTGCTGTTTGAGTTCAAAAGTGCGGTTCGCGAAGAAGAGGCCAACCTCTTTGACGCTTGGAAGCAAATCCATATCCGTTACAAGCGCGATATTCCAAAGTTGTTTGTGTTTAACGCCCTGACGATCATCAGTGATGGTGTGAACAACAAAATGGGTAACGCCTTTGCCCCCTATGAGTTTTACTACGCTTGGCGCAAGGTGACGGGCAATGAATCAACTGAGAAACAGGGTATTAACTCACTCTACACCATGATTGCAGGCCTGTTTAACAAGGTTCGCTTACTCGATGTGGTGAAGAACTTTGTCTTCTTCCCTGATACCTCAAAGAAAGAAACCAAAGTGTGTTGCCGTTATCCGCAATACTATGCGGCGCGAAAGCTTTACTACAACATCGACAAAGAACGTAAGCCCTACGGTAGCGGTAAAGGCGGGACATACTTTGGTGCTACAGGCTGTGGTAAGAGTTTTACCATGCAGTTTTTATCGCGCCTATTGATGAAAAGTGTCGACTTTGAAAGCCCGACCATAGTCCTAATTACCGACCGCACCGACCTTGATACTCAATTATCAGAGCAGTTTTGCAACGCCAGTAATTATATCGGTGATGAAAAGGTGGTATCTGTCACTAGCCGTAATGACCTGCGTGAACAACTGCAAGGTATCAAGAGTGGCGGCGTGTTCCTCACCACCATCCATAAATTTACCGAAGATATCGAGCTGCTGTCTGAGCGTACCAACATCATCTGTATCTCGGACGAGGCCCACCGCTCACAAGTTAACCTCGATAAAAAGGTCACCCTGCAATACAAAGATGGCATCGCCGTGGATGTCAAAGAGAGCTATGGCTTTGCCAAATACCTGCATGACTCGCTACCCAGTGCCACTTATGTTGGTTTCACAGGTACACCGATTGACGCCACCTTAGATGTGTTTGGTAACCCAGTAGACAGTTACACCATGACCGAAGCGGTGAACGATGAAATCACCGTGCGTATCGTATATGAAGGTCGAGCCGCCAAAGTTATTCTGGATAACAGCAAGCTAGAAGAGGTCGAAAAATACTATCAAGCATGTGCCGAACAAGGGGCAAGCGAGCATCAAATTGAAGAGAGCAAAAAAGCTTCAGCTAACATGAATGCCATCTTGGGCGATCCCGACCGCCTAGAGGCGTTAGCCAAAGACTTTGTGGATCATTATGAGCAGCGTGTCTCTG
This sequence comes from Vibrio sp. TRT 21S02, assembly GCF_050113675.1. Taxonomy (NCBI): domain Bacteria; kingdom Pseudomonadati; phylum Pseudomonadota; class Gammaproteobacteria; order Vibrionales; family Vibrionaceae; genus Vibrio; species Vibrio sp. TRT 21S02. Next base: position 13,142 of record NZ_JBNJOI010000024.1, on the reverse strand, counting down.
AGGGCTCAACAGTAAAAGGCAAGGCGATGTTTGTGTGTGCCAGTCGTGACATTGCCTACGACTTTTACAAGCAAGTAAAGCGGCTGCGCCCAGAATGGTTTGAAGTGAAGAAATGCCTAGAGGGTGAAAGCCTAACAGAGCAAGAAGCGAAAGAGTTAATGCCACTGGCTATGGTGCAAATGGTGATGACCCGAGGCAGCAATGATGAAAACGAGCTCTACACCCTTTTGGGCACCAAGGATTATCGTAAGTCTCTTGATGAGCAGTTTAAGAACCCGAAATCCAACTTTAAAATCGCTATCGTCGTCGATATGTGGTTGACGGGTTTTGATGTCCCTGAGCTCGATACTATCTACATCGATAAGCCGCTACAAAAACACAATCTGATTCAAACCATTTCACGAGTAAACCGCAAGTTTGAAGGTAAAGACAAAGGCTTGGTGGTCGACTACATCGGCATTAAATCGCGTATGAACCAAGCGCTGGCCATGTATTCAAAAGCCGATGAAAGCAACTTTGAAGATGTGGCACTGTCTGTCATCGAAGTGAAAAACCACCTCGACCTTTTGGGGCAGATGTTCCACAACTTTGACAGCTCAGGGTACTTTACTGGCGAGCCTCGCTTACAGCTAGAGTGCTTAAATAATGCCGCTGAGTTTGTCTTGGTCAACAAAAAGAACGAGCAACGTTTTATGGGCTTAGTGAAACGTCTAAAAGCGGCTTACGATGTTTGTTGTGGCAGTGAGTCTCTGTCCAAGCGAGAGCGTGATTTTATCCACTTCTACATCGCTGTGCGCTCTATCATCTATAAGCTGACCAAAGGGGACGCGCCAGACACGGCACAAATGAATAAGCATGTACGTGAGCTGGTGGCCGAAGCACTGCGAGCGGAAGGCGTAGAAGAAATCTTCACGATTGGGGAGGAACAAGCCGAAGCCATCGACATTTTCGATGATGACTACATGAACCGTGTGCTAAAGCTCAAACTGCCTCATACCAAGATTCAGCTACTGCAAAAGCTGCTTGGTAAAGCGATTGGTGATTTCAAAAAAGTGAACCAGCTAAAGGGTGTCGATTTTTCAAAGCGCTTACAGTCTTTAGTTGAGCAGTACAATGAACGCCGAGAGAGTAGTGAGTTCCCCGGAGAAGAGTTTGAACCCTTTGTTGATGACTTACACGATGAACTTATTCAGAAGATGAAAGATCTGATGGATGAGATGACCTCGGAGCTAACCTCATTTGAAGATCTCGGTATCGATCTGGAAGAAAAAGCCTTCCTCGATATCTTAGAGCACATGCGCACCAAGTATGACTTCGACTATGAAGATGACAAGATGCTTGAACTCGCCAAAGAGATGAAAGTCATTGTCGATAATGTTGCCCAATATCCCGACTGGGCAGGTCGCGATGATATTAAAGCCAAACTAAAAGTGGATTTGATTCTCCTGCTGCACAAGTACGGTTTTCCACCCATCGCAAATGATGATGTGTACAAAGGCGTGCTAGAGCAGGCAGAGAATTATAAGAGAGGGAGAGAGTAAGCGGTGTTGTCATCGAACGAAGTTCATAAAATACTCGTTTCAATTGGGTGTCGTATTGAAGAAGGAAAGAAGGAACCGAGCTACGCATATGAGCACTACTTAGGTGAGAATAAATACTTGTATGTAAAGCGCAAAAAAGATCACGACGTCAAAGCTAGCCCATTGGTTGTTTCCCCAGATTGTAAAAACTTGCGACACTTAATCGATAAGGTGGATGGCGTTAACGCCGACTGGTCAAAACCCACCAAAAGTACCAGCTATCGGCGCTTTCCTAAGTTCAATGACAATGAGTCTCCTTACGGGTACGCGCTGAATGTCAGGGACCAAGAAGCGATTGAAAGACTCTTGGAAATTCTTGGTGCTGAGATAAACGATGAGCGTAATGTTGGTGAAGTGAAAATGTCAGAGTATTTATTAACCTGGAACCCGAAGCATTTCAATGCAGGTGGTGACGGGAGTGCAAGCGGCCAATTGGACTATAAAGTTGGGCAAGTGGTTCAATGGTCTTGTCACAGCAAGAAGCCCCAGATTGGTGACACCGTTTACTTAATCCGCTTGGGTACAGAGCCCAGAGGAATTATTGCTAAAGGTAGAGTGACCAAAGAAAACTACGCGGACTCTGATTGGAAGGACTCTGAAAAGCAGAAAGCATATATCGAATTTCAGGTAGAAGACATCAGGCACTCTTGCGAAGAAGGCTTGTTGCCAATGTTGCTTCTTAAGTCAGCAATGTCAGATCAACAATGGAGCCCGCAAGTCTCCGGTATTCAGGTCAATTCTGAGAATGCAAAGCTATTGGCTGAGCTATGGGAGGCAGGCAAGAACAGGCATGCATTGACGCAGTTTCTATCTTGGGATAAGCAAAATCATTTTAACCCCAATGGTTGGTATAAAGACTATCAAGATACTTGTGATCTAGCTAAGCAGATTAAAGAAGGAAAAGCCATATCGGAAGATGATGTGCACAAGCTGTGGTATGTGAAAGCCAATGGCATTGCGAGTGTTGGTCAAGGCTTTATGTACCAACGAGAGCTAAGTGAAAACACTCATTACTTGAAAGGCTTAACCGAAGAAATCATTAAGTCTCCCTCGAAAGCAACTTATGACAGCATTATTCAAAATTGGCGTATAGACGGTAAATTTGACCGTGTGTTGTGGACGGTGATTCATAGGCTATTTGGTGCGGCATCTCCAGAGAAATACACTAGCATCGCGGGTAGAGAATACTTGGGCACTGTTATTGATTGTCTGAAGAAGCATTTTCAAATATCTATCGAACCAACAGGAAATTGGGTAGCTGATAATCACAAGCTGATTGAGGCCGTCGAAGCTTTGATTCCGGTCGATTGGGATGTCCATACTCGAAACATCCACCTATGGAATTTGTACGAATGGGCAACCCAAAGTAGCAACAAGGCTGTAGACGAAGATCAGGTCAAAGAAGAAGGGGAGGTATACAGCATGGACAAGGAGTCAACCTCAACCGAAGAGCCTAAAAACGTTATTTTTTTTGGTCCCCCAGGTACGGGTAAAACCTACAACCTTCAGCAACTTCAAGCTGAGTATACCAGCCAGACAGAAGGCGTAGATGCTTCACTGTGGCTACAAGAAAAAATAGCGCCACTGAATTGGATGCAAGTGTTAGTCCTATCACTTCTTAGCTTAGGCAACCAGGCGAAAGTGGCTGATATCGTAGCTAGCAAATATTTCCAGACCAAAGCGAAGGTGAACAACCGAGACGGGAACTTAAGCCAAACGGCTTGGAGTTACTTACAAAAGTTTACTGTACCTGAGTCAACAACCGTTAATTACAAAGGCCGTGGTGAACCTGCTGTATTTGATAAAACCAGCGATTCTGTTTGGCAGCTTCTTGATGACAAGGTAGAACTGGTGGATGAACTAGTGGCTCTGCATAAAGAGTTAGAAAATGGACCACCACCAGGATCGATTGTGAAGCGGTATTCAACGACAACGTTCCACCAATCCTACGGCTACGAAGAGTTTATCGAAGGGCTTAAAGCCACAACGGATGAAGAGGGCAATGTTCACTACTCAGTTGAACCAGGAGAGTTTTTAAAGCTCTGTCGCCGAGCCGAGCAAGATCCTGACTCTCGATATGCCATGTTTATCGATGAAATAAATCGTGGCAACATCTCGAAGATCTTCGGTGAACTGATCTCGCTAGTAGAGACTGATAAGCGTGCACAGGGGGCCAACCCTATGTCAGTCAACCTTGCCTATAGCGGTAAACCCTTTAGCGTACCCTCGAATGTCGACATCATCGGTGCAATGAACACCGCAGATCGCTCTATTGCTCTAATGGATACGGCGTTACGTAGACGTTTCGAGTTTATCGAAATGATGCCTGAGCCCCGCTTGTTTGAGTCTGATGGTTTAATTGATATTGGCAACGACCAACAAATTGATCTGGGTGAGCTATTACAGACTCTCAATGATCGTATTGAAGCTTTGTATGACAGGGAGCATACGCTAGGTCATGCGTTCTTCTTTTCTGCTTATAACGCCGCTAAAGCTGGGGACTATGATAAGGCATTGGCAAACCTCACTAAGGCATTTGTGGGTAAAATTGTCCCTTTGCTCCAAGAATACTTTCATGATGATTGGAGTAAGATTTGTCTCGTATTGGGGGACAATCAAAAGTTAGGTAGTGACGGAAAAGAACTAGAGGTGTTGCAATTTGTACGCCGAAACAAAATTGAATATCAAGATCTGTTTGGCAACCAATATGAGCCCGATGGATATACGTCAGATGAGTACCGCTATTCATTATCTGGTCAAAATGACGCGGTTTGGACCAATGGTGAAAGTTACCTTGCGATCTACAAGCCACAGTGGAGCGAGAAGCTTGCAGCACAGGTGAAGGATGAGAGCTAACAAAGAGATCTCTCTATTCGAGTTTTCTTATCTGGTCAGTGAGTCTAGTGATGTATGCAGAGAGGAGAGTTATGTAGAACCTATTTCTCCAGCTGCCTTTGTCTTTCTCAAGCAGATAGCGCTAGGCTCGCAAGAAGATAATAAGCTGTTTCGGCTTTGTAGAAAGTCGGGAGTGGAAGCTTTGCAAGTGCGTAGCCATGCGGGCGTTATTTTAACTCCTGATGGCACACATATTGAAGTATTGCCGAAAATTGGTCGAACCTTGCCTAGCGCGACAGCAGCTAGAAAGTCATTGCTGGTTATGCTCCGTGCTCTTAACGGCTTTTCACACATTCAAACATCAAGCGCTCTAATTCACGAAGAGAAAATGCCGCTGCTTGAGGTGTTCATTGGTCAGTTTATCGAATCAGTGTTAAACCTCGTCAAGAAGGGGTTGAAAAGCGACTACGTGCAAACACTGGATAACCTCAAGTATCAGAAAGGCAAGCTCGTTGCAGCAGGGCAGCTGCGCAAGAACCTAGTGACAAAACACAAATTTTATTGCGAGTACCAAGATTATTTGGTCGATAGGCCAGCCAATAGGCTTATCCATTCTGCATTGAATACTGTTGCCAGGTTTTCTCGCAGTGCTAAACACAAGAAGCAATTACACGAGCTCTTTTTTATATTCGAAGACGTTCCGTTAAGCCGCGACTATAAAGGCGATCTATCGAGGTTAAGACTCGACAGAGGAATGAGTCACTACCATGTACCAATTGCCTGGGCCACATTGATACTCAATGGCTTTTCTCCACAAACAATGAAAGGCAGCAACCAGGCTATCTCTCTTCTCTTCCCTATGGAGAGAGTTTTCGAAGATTACGTTGCTAAGGTATTGAAGCAGCAGGTACCTGCTAATTTGGTTGTTAGAAGCCAGGTGAAACGTAAAAGCTTGGTTGAACATAAACAAGCCAGTTGGTTTAAGTTGCAACCAGATTTGCTGCTTGAAAAGGAAGGGAGTGTTGTCAGTATATTGGATACCAAGTGGAAGCTTCTGGACCAAACAAAAGACAACGGTTCTGATAAGTACGGCCTATCGCAAAACGACTTTTACCAGATGTTTGCCTATGGGCAGCACTATTTCGATGGTAGAACCGATACAAGGGATATGTTTCTAATCTACCCTGCACACGATGGCTTTGAGGCCCCAATAGAACAGAGCTTCAACTTTGTTGCGTGTGGTGGCCATAAGCTCAAATTATGGATCGTACCGTTTGTAATTGCGGAGGGAGAAAAAGGTGGAGTGAACTGGCCTAAGGAATGCCGAATTTTGTCGAACTAAACACACTTATCGCTCCGCCGAGCAGGTCTCAAAAAGCTTCCAAGATGATTATGAACTGGACTTTCAAGATTTTCTTGAGAGAACGGTTGATGAAGGTGCCACCGAAAACTTCTCATACTCCAATAATGGGGTGAGAAAAGCAGGGCGACGACTACGTAAGAAAGAGGGCGACTTTAAAGCCAAAATGTTGAATGATGAAAGAAGAAGGATAGCTAATCTCTTATGAGCAACAACGATCTTATTCTCTACAGCACCGATGACGGGCAAGCTCAGTTTGTATTACGCGAATTGGGTGGTCAGGTATGGCTAACTCAACTTGAGCTCGCGGAGTTATATCAAACGTCAAAGCAGAATATTAGCAAACATATTAAAGCAGTGATCGCAGATGGGGAGTTGGCTGAAGGGGCAGTTGTCAACTCTAAGTTTACAACTGCGACAGATGGCAAACGCTATCTAACACAGCTTTATGCATTACCCATGATTATCGCGGTAGGTTACCGAGTTCGCTCATCACGAGGCACTCAGTTCCGTCAGTGGGCTACACGAACTTTGGGTGAATATATGACCAAAGGCTTTGTGATGGATGATGCACGTCTGAAAGAGCCTGGACTGGATTATTTTGATGAGTTGCTTGAACGTATCCGCGATATCCGCTCATCAGAAAAGCGTTTCTATCAGAAAGTAAGAGATTTGTTTACTCTAGCCGAAGACTATAAGGCCAACGAGCAAGCAACTCGTGACCTGTTTGCCCAGGTTCAGAATAAACTTTTTTATGCCGTCTGCGGAAAAACAGCAGCAGAGATTGTTGTTGAGCGTGCAGATCCACAATTACCCAATATGGGACTGACCAGCTTTAAAGGGGAACGAGTACGCAAAGCGGATGTAGTAATCGCAAAGAATTACTTACAGCAGGATGAGCTGAATAAGCTGAACCGACTTGTCACTATGTTCCTCGATTTTGCCGAGTTTCGTGCTCAAGACAAACAACATACCTACCTGGTCGATTGGCAGGAATTTATGACCAAGTTTCTGACCTTTAACGATCAGTCTGTTTTGACTAATGCAGGTAGCATTAGCCATAAAGCAATGGAGCAGCTGGTACATCAACGTTACGGGGAGTTTGATAGTGCACGTAAAAAACAAGAAGCCATTAGTACCGACGAAGAAGAGCTTAAGGCATTAGAGACATTAGAAAAGAAACTATCGAGCACGAAGAAATAGATTAGCCTTTTCTGTCGAGTAGGTAGAGGACGAATATACTGTCATGTGCAGCTTTTCGTTGGTTGAGTAGGTAAAGCTCAACGTTGATATTTTAGCTGATCTTGAGATTTTTGGTGATGTTGACCGTTTGGATAGAAGTCAGTTTTGGCTTCAGTCGTATGCAGTAGATATAAGAAACGCCAATACAGATAGGCTCAACCCTTCATTATGACTGGCTCGAGTTTTAGAGCGTTTTATTCGTCCCCGTACCCCGAGCCGTACCCAGTGCTTGCTTTTATATTTATAAAAAGCAATAAAACCTTTATTTAATGCGCTCTAGCAGTACGCCTGCCTCCATATGGTGGGTATATGGGAATTGATCGAACAAAGCAAAACGGGTCACGTTGTGCGTTTCGCATAGAATGTCCAGGTTCTCTTTTAATGTCTCAGGATTACAAGAGATGTACATGATGCGCTCATAACCTTGCACCATTTTACATGTATCAATATCCATCCCAGCACGTGGTGGATCGACAAAAATTGTGTTGCAGTTGTAGCTCTTTAGATCCACCCCCGCATCTTGTAAACGGCGGAATTCCCGCTTCCCTTCGATAGCTTGCGTAAACTCTTCGGCGGATAGACGTAGGATTTGGACGTTCTCAATCTTGTTTGCAGCAATATTGTATTGCGCGGAGACTACGGATGGTTTCGCCAGTTCAGTCGCGAGTACCCGGTCGAAGTTTTGTGCTAATGCAAGAGAGAAGTTACCGTTACCGCAGTAGAGTTCAAGTAAGTCGCCAGTGCTTTCTTGAGTACAGTCGACTGCCCATTCCAGCATTTTCTCTGCCACTTTGCCGTTTGGCTGCGTGAAGCTGTTTTCAACTTGCTGGTAAATGTAGCTTTGGCCATTTATGTCTAACTTTTCAACCACGTAGTCACGGTCTAGTACGATTTTCATTTTACGCGCACGGCCGATGATGTTGAGGTTAAAACCTTCATCATTTAAACGCTGTTTTAGTGCTTTTGCGTTTTTTGTCCACGCATCATCAAGTTGGCGGTGGTAAAGCAGTGATACAAGGATCTCGCCACTCAATGTAGAGAGAAAGTCGACTTGAAATAGTTTACGGCGCAGAGCGTCATTATCTTTCATTGCATCAATCAGCAGTGGCATCAAGTCGTTAATTAAGCGGCTTGCGGCAGGAAACTGATCCACGCGATATTTTTCACGCGTTTCTTGATTGAACATGATGTAGTAAAGTTCATCGCCTTCATGCCAAACTCGAAACTCTGCACGCATGCGGTAATGCTGCTCTGGAGATTCAAACACTTCCAGCTCTGGCACATTGTATGATGAGAACATTGTGGTCAGGCGTTCTACTTTGTCGGCCAATTGCTGTTGGTAAGTTTGCGGGTTTACGTCGAGAGTCGCCATTCGGTTACCTTTCATGGTGCATTCAGATAAAGAGCGCAGATTTTATTCAATCCCTCGCGCTTGTCCACCCCTAAACAGGAATTGGCACTTTCTGCTCTGTAAAACTATAGCTTATATCAATTCTAACTAGACAAATTATCAATAGCTTACTAGTATGCAGCCTGCTGGTGCTATCTAGAAGTTTAGATGGCCAAAAGGGAATCTGGTGAAAATCCAGAACTGACGCGCAGCGGTAAAAGAGAACGAACACTCAAGAGACACTGCCTCTAGAAAGAGATGGGAAGTCGAGTTAGTAGGAAGACAAATATGCTCTTAAGTCCGAATACCTGCCAGCAGCTGAGCCGGACATTGGGAATCGCTCAGTAGGATTTTCGCGATTTAGGACAAATACAATGAACAAGTCAATTTTAGCGATTGCAGTAGCATCGTTACTTCCGTATGCCTCTTTTTCACACGCTCAAACATCATCTGATGAAACCGTGGTAGTGACGGCCAGCCGTTTTGAACAACCATTGAATGATGTGATTGCATCAACAACCGTGATTTCTAAACAAGAGATTGAAGATATTCAAGCGAAGTCTTTAGTTGATGTGCTCAAACGTGTTCCAGGTGTCGAAGTTGCACAGACCGGAGGCCGCGGCCATAGTGCCTCAATTTTTATGCGTGGTTACAATAGTGACCACGTACTCATTTTGGTTGATGGTGTGCGTATTGATACGGCAGCAGGTGGGATCAGTTTCAATCACATCCCACTTGGTACTGTTGAACGTGTTGAAGTGATCCGCGGTGCTGGTGGAGCGCTTTATGGTTCCGATGCGGTAGCTGGCGTGATCAATATCATCACCACTTCAACACAAACGAATCCTTTAACATCGGTGTCACTGGGTGTAGGCAGTGACAAGCAGCGTGAAGCGAATTTTGCGACAGTACAGAAGTTAGGTGAAAACGGTACGTTAAAGTTAGCGGGTGGTTTTGAAGAAACAGAAGGTTACGACTTTAAAGTACCTGCTACAGGGCAAGATTATGGTTACGAGAGCCAAAATCTACTGGCATCGTATTCTCACAAGTTGTCTGAGACTTTGACTGGTTCATTGTCTTTACGTTGGTTTGATAGCCAAGTGGGCTATGATTCTTTGGGTCAAAAAAACTATGGTTACTCAGAAAACTTGAGTGTCACTGGTGAAGTAAAGTATCAAGATGATACGCTGACATCTGTACTGCGAGCAAACCAGCAATCGATTGAAAATATCGATTATTTAGAATCGGCCGGTAAAGCTAATGCTGGTACGCAGAAGAACATCAATCTATCCAATCTTCAGTTCTTAAATCAAATCCTGATCAATCAATATGTCACGCTAGGGGCGGGTGCCGACTGGCGTAAAGAAAAGCTGGATGATGACGCGTTATCTTATGGATGGCCTGATGCACTGGCTGGTGAGTCACGTGATACCACAGGCGTTTACACTTCCCTAGATGTGAATGTCAATCAGCTGCAAGTAAATGCGAGCGTACGTCATGACAAGCATGATAAATATGACGACTACACGACATGGTCATTAGGCAGTATGTTCTATGTGACAGAGAAACATGCTATTCGTGCAGCAGTAGGAACGGCGTTCAAAGCGCCTAGTTATTCAGACCTCACATATAACGCAGATTTAGAGCCGGAAAAAGCCAATAATCACGAGATCGGGTACATCGGTGACTTTGAGTTATTTTCGGTTGAAGCTACGTACTACAACAATGATGTCGATAACTTGATCATTTGGTATCAGGGTTCACCTTGGTATCCACTTAATGTGGATGCGAAGCTACAAGGCTTTGAGTTAGTGACTGAGTTCCAGACAGGTTTTATTAATCATACTGTGGTCGCTGAATTTAAAGATCACAAAGACTCTCAGGGTAACAAGCTGGCTCGCAGAGCTGATGAGAATTACAAATGGTTAGTGGATACCTCGTACAAAGATTTCGACTTTAACCTGACTTACACCTACACCGGGGAACGCTTAGGGAATCCAAATGAGTCTTATGACCCAACGAATGTCCTATCTTCAGTTAGTTTGTGGGATGTGTCCGTTGGGTACTGGATTTCTCCTGAATTAGTTGTGAGAGGACGAGTTGATAATTTGACAGACGAAGAGTATCAAACAGCACCTGGTTATAACGCGCCAGAGCGACGCTTCTTTGCCAATGTCAGTTACCAGTTCTAATTAGAACCGCCTTCGGGCGGTTTTTTTATCAGGAATAAAGATGAAGCAAAATGTTATTGTCAGTTGGTCGAGCGGAAAAGATTCCACATTAGTCCTTGAGAGACTGATTGAGGACTCGCGTTATCACGTTGTAGGCCTGTACACGACCTTCGTTCGAGATGAAGTGCCTTTTCAAGGAACCCCTATTGAAGTGCTAGAACAACAAGCGCGATTAATTGGGCTGCCACTCATCATGATAGAACTGCCAGAGGTTTTCCCTAGTAATGAGGTCTATCAGTCCAGAATTGTGAATGCGTTAAAAGCATCGGCACTGTCGATTGATGCCGTAGCATTTGGTGATATGTTTTGTAATGGGATTGCGGAATACCGACGCAGTTATATCGAACCAGCAGGGTGGCAATGCATTTTTCCATTGTTAGACGAACCGAGCGATAAATTGGCTAAAGAAATTTTAGCTCGAGGAATTCAAACATTAGTCGTAACGACAGACGGTCAGGTATTGTCATCTGATTATTGTGGCCAGTGGTATAGCGACACTTTTTTAAATCAATTGCCCGATAACGTTGACCCCTGCGGTGAAAATGGCGAATTTCATACCTTGGTGACGAGTAGTCCTTGTTTTTGCGGGGAAATTCAGTTGTCTTTGACTATAAAAGAACAAACGGATCGATTTTGCTATCAAAGATACCACGCGAAAACATTGCCAAATTTGATCGAAACAGTATGATTTGCCCCATCTTGTGCTTGGGGAAGTGGTCGTGTCAAAACAACAAAAGGTATTAATCTTTGATTCTGGTGTTGGTGGAATTTCAGTTTACCAAGAAATTCAGAAGCTATTGCCGCAATTAGATTACTTGTACATTTTTGACAATGAAGCGTACCCCTATGGAGAGCTTGAGCACGAGACGTTAATTAAACGAGTTAGATGCTTAGTCACCAAACTGGTTGCTGAATATCAGATTGATCTCGTCGTAATTGCTTGCAATACGGCGAGCACTATCGTCCTTCCAACACTTCGCCAATCATTGTCAATACCCGTGGTTGGCGTTGTACCTGCCATAAAGCCTGCCTCCAACCTAGCAAGCAAAGCTGTTGGGCTTATCGCTACACCTGCGACTGTGACACGCCAGTATACCAAAGAGCTGATCCGAGACTTTGCTCAAAGTAAAACAGTAGAGATGTTGGGTTCGACCCGTTTGGTGGATATTGCTGAAGAAAAATTACGCGGCATGCCAGTGAGTTTATCTGAACTTCAAAAAATACTTTCCCCTTTGGCAGATAATATCGACGTTGCAGTATTAGGGTGCACGCATTTCCCTTTGATCCGAGATGAGATTCAAGCAGCGTTGGGTGAGCACGTGATTCTGATTGACTCTGGTGAGGCGATTGCACGTAGAGTGCAGGATTTATTAAAAATAGATAGGGCGGATAAAATAGGGGGAAGAGAGATTTTTTCAAGTGCTCCCCCTTGGGAAGAGGAAGCACTGAATAACAAGCTAATGGCTCTAGGTTTTAATCCTATTCGCCATTATCCGATTCTGGATTTTTAGGATCGTTTGCAATACGGACTTTTAATGTCCTTTGCATATAATCCTGTTCATTTAATCCATTAATGGCTGTTTGTGCATCTGATGCAGCCATTACCACGAAGCCAAAGCCTCGGCGTTTTCCAGTTCGTTTATCCTTCATTAATCTGACGGCAAAAACCTCGCCGTGTTTAGCAAAGAGATCCTTTACGTGCGATTCATTCGCTTTATAAGGAAGATTCCCTACGTAAAGAGTTTTGGTTGCTGGTGTATCTTTTGTTGGCTCTAAAATTGGGTTGTTTGAAAATTTAAGAAGAAAAGCGGTAGCGACAACGCCAACAAAAAAAGCAATTACAGGTGATACTGCAACCTGTGAAAATACGATTCCGCCAATAATAGCTAAGGCGATAACCATTAGAGATGATTTGTTCGAATTCATATAGGAATACAACTTACATATATAGATAAAAGGAAAATGTCTGTTTTAACAAAATAGACACAGGGATCTTACGTATATGCTTGTTGTTTTTCCAATTGATTGATGTGACATGTCTCAAATGTTGAAATTTTAGTCGATAAAATGTGATTTGATGCGTTTTTAATCAAATGGAAAAGAAATTCAAAAAAAGCCTTGTCATTGCATTTGAACTCCCTATAATGCCGCCCCACAGACACGGAATGAGACGGAAGTCACATAGAAGTTCTGGAAAGAGAGAAAAGAAATTTTGAATAAATGCTTGACTCTCAAAATGGGAAGCGTAAGATGCGCACCCCTAACGACGAGGCGCTAAGCGCTGCGGCAGTTAGAAAAGCTCTTTAACAATATAAACCTATCAATCTGTGTGGGCACTCGTTGATGATAATCCAATTAGGTATTTCTTTCTTAACGGAAAGCGGTATCAAATTAGGTTTCAATGAAACGAAGTGACCATTGAATCGCAAGATTCAGCACAGTCAATTCAAACATTACTTATGTAATGTTCAGTATTCATTGAGCCGACAAAATCTTAAATTGAA
>NZ_JBNJOI010000023.1:0-45889 GCF_050113675.1 Vibrio sp. TRT 21S02 | reverse complement strand
TGGTTGAAAGCACCGGTCTTGAAAACCGGCATACGTTAATAGCGTATCTAGGGTTCAAATCCCTATCTCTCCGCCACTATTAAAGAAGCCCGCTAGTTATCTAGCGGGTTTTTTTCTATTTGTTACACAGAAAAGAGGAAGAACTATAGGAAGGGTTCATTGCAGTAAGGCTAAAAATGTTGGCAGGTAAAGGAGTTTAAGACAGCAGCCGAAGTTCGTGAGTCTGTTAGCCGTTAATCCCTACCTATTCGTGATTATTCCCATCCCAGCATGTTTATCAGTAGTATTGCTGGTAGATAGCTTCGGTTTCCCCACTTTCTTTCATCTGCAGTAAAACTTGCATCATTTTATATGCTAAAGAAGCTTCTTCGAGTTTAGTTGGGAAGTTATTTGGACTGAAGTTACCGTTCTGGTCAAAGTCTAAATTAGGCTGTTCTTTAAAGTGAACTGATTGGCGAGAAAAACCAAGGTAGATAGGCTCAACACCACCGCAACAATTAGGATGCACTTGAATGTCTTCGATGTGATGTGTTTTTAAGTAAAAAAGCAATGATGTACGATTGTAGATATAAAAATCGCCTCGTTTTTTTCTTAGAAAACCAATTGCTTTGGCAATGGACATATCAGGAACCGTGTATATCTTGACGTTTTCCAAGTTTCTTACGAAATCAGGAGAGCCTAAAGCTTGTAAGATAGTATACCCCTCTAGTTGTTTGAGAGCGGTGATCTGAGGAAGGTCTTGGCGAGATATACCGATCTCTCCACCAGGAAACCCATTTTCAATATAAAACGTATAATTGGCTCTGGCTTCATTGAAGTTGAATCCGGGGTAGAAGTCTATATCGCCATCTTGTAGCTGCTTTAAAATACGTTTCTTAGGGCCTCTTATTATGTTTAATTCACACCCTAGCTTTTCAGCAACTAATTGATAGAAATGCTTGTAGAGTCCGTTGTTGTTGGGTGCTGCTGCGATAAGGGGAGCACGATCGCTAGTGCGGTAACCCATTGTTAGCGTACAGCTGTAGGTGTAAAAAGGAACAAGAGAAGATATAAGTAACATACCCCAAAAAACCGCTTTAGCAGGCATTCTCAACTCTCCTAAGAAAATGAGATCTCTTACAGCTTAGTTGATGAAGTACTACTCTGTTTGGTTGATGGCGGTAATAAAAAAGCCGACAACGGTGTGTCGGCTAATCATGGTTGCTAGTGTCGCGTTATTTTCGATTCGCCACTTTTTCTCTTAGAGCTTGTTTTTCGGCTTCAGAAATAAAGGCCAGTTCTAAACCATTTATTTGTGCTTGACGTATTTGAGCTTGAGACAGCCCAGCTTGTGGGGCTGCAACTTCATATTCGAAAGGCAACTCGATTCCTTCTACTGCAGGATCATCCGTATTTAAACAAGCTAAAACACCGTGCTCTAGGAACTGTTTTAATGGATGATTTTCTAAAGACTCTACAGTGCTTGTTTGGAAGTTAGAAGTTAAGCAAGATTCAATACCAATACGGTTTTCTGCCAGATAATCCATTAGCTTTGGATCGTGGATTGCTTTGACGCCATGGCCAATACGTGTTGCACCAAGCTCTTGAATGGCTTGCCACATACTTTCAGCACCAGCGGCTTCACCGGCATGGACGGTAACACTTAGGCCAGCATCCTTGACTTGCTTGAAGTGAGTCACAAAGCGTTCGCCAGGTTGACCGAGTTCGTCACCCGCTAAGTCAACAGCTACAATCTTATCTTTTTGAGTCAGAATTGCATCAAGCTCTTGCTGACAAGCATCTGTACCAAACGTACGGCTCATAATACCGATAAGATTCGCTTTGATACCAAAATCACGCATACCCGCTTGTACGCCATCAACTACGGCTTCTACAACACCTTCGACAGGGAGGTTGTGTTTCATTGCCATGTAATAAGGTGAAAATCGAAGTTCAGCATAATCGATTTGCGCGTTAAGTGCGTCTTCCACGTTTTCATAAGCTACGCGGCGACATGCATCTAAATCTCCAAGAACCGCAACTCCCCAGTCTAATTTAGATAGAAATGCGACCAGCGATGGCTCAGCCTCTACGATTTGAACGTAAGGGGTTAAGGATTCAACATCGTAAGCAGGTAACGAGACACCAAACTTTTGGCCGAGTTCTAAAATAGTTTGAGTTCGAATGTTTCCGTCAAGGTGACGGTGAAGATCCGTTAGTGGCAAGTTTTTGGTTATCATTATAGTAATTCCATTATGTGACTTTCGCTAAGTATAAGAATCATAGACAAGAGTGTCAGTAGGATGAGCACAGAAAAACAGCAATCTATGATGATTTTGAATTCATGTTTACCAAATCTGTTGGCCATTCATCAAAAGGTACTGGACGACTATAAAGAAACCCTTGTCCTTGAGGACAATTGAGTTGTTTAAGCATTTGCGCTTGTTCTATGGTTTCTATACCTTCGGCAACCAGATCAACTTTTAAACTTTTAGTGATATTAATGATCGCGGCAACGATGGATGTATCGAGTGTTGCCTGCTCAAGTTTAGTGACAAATGTCCGATCGATTTTTAAACAGTCAAAAGGAAGTTTATGAAGGTAAGCGAGTGAGCTGTAACCCGTACCAAAATCGTCAATAGCAATATGGACGCCTAAATCTCGAATTAATTGCATATTACGAATGGTGATTTGATCGTTGTCGACGATGCGAGATTCGGTAATTTCAAGCGTTAGGTTTTTAGAGTGTAACCCTGTTTCAGCTAAGGTTTTTTGTAACATAGGAATGAAATCAGGTTGCGATAGCTGGTTTACTGACAGATTGACGTGAAGGTGAAAATCTTCCGACCATTTGCCTTCTCGGATCCCGCGTACGGTATCAAAACATGCTTGATATAGGATCTGCTCACCAATAGCACCAATCAACCCACTCTCTTCCGCGATAGGAATGAATTCTAATGGGGACACCAGCCCCGCATGGGGCGATATCCAGCGTGCTAGCGCTTCAGAACCGATGACTTCACCAGTATGCAGGTTGATTATGGGTTGATAAAACGGAACGAACTCTTTGAGTTCTAATGCGTCTTTAATTTTTGCCTGCATACGAGTGCGTTGGCGTGAAACATCCGCCATTTCTGGTTTGTAAAAACTGATTCCGGCTATATCTCGCTTGGCATTACTCAGTGCAATACTGCCATTGCGCAGCCATAACGTCATATTCGGAGCGCTATCTTCATAGACAATACCAATCGATACGCTCACAACAATGTTTTCTTTCTCCATATTAAATGGCGAAGCAAACATTTGTTTAATACGCCTTGCTGTGCCTGTTACTTCTTCATGAGGGGGGCACTTAGCAAGGTAAATGGCAAACTCATCACCGCCAATCCGTGCGATGTAACATTGGTCATTGAAGAGCTGTTTAAGGCGTTCGGAGATGATGATTAGAAGCTGATCCCCGCGATAGTGACCGAGGCTGTCGTTGATATCACGGAATTTGTTGATCCCGACTAACATGAGGCATCCGTTGAGAGAATCGAGACGATCACAGGTATCGATCATCCCTTCACGACTATATAGTGAGGTAAGGGAATCGTACAAAAGCTGAGAACGTAAAGCTTTAAATGATGCTTTCAGATTGTTGGCCATTTCATTAAAAGCAGACACGAGCATCGAAGTTTCATAGATATGTCCTGGCTTGGGCATATGGCTGTCCCAGTCCCCATTGGCTAAGTGTTTAGCTGCTGTGGCTGTCGAGGTGATCGGCGCAACAATACGGTTAAAAGCCAGTAATCCGATTAAAATTCCGATAAAGCCGGCAAAAGAACCTACGATCCAACTATTTCGCTGGCTTTCGGGAAGGGCTCCTAATAAATCTGCCTCGGAAATTGCCACACCAATATACCAAGTTAGGCCATATTCATCTTGGTATGGTGTGATGTGATGAAAGAAGCGTTCTCCATCGTGTTTTAGATTGAACCGATGAAGGGGGGCGGCTAAATCTAGCTGATTTTGCTCTATATAATATGCACTTTGCTGAATTATAGGGTGGGTACTTTCATTGGCGAGCAGTCGCTCTCCTTTTTGACTATGTGGTGTTCCCCAGGAGACAACGCTTCCATCGGTTGAATGCGCAACGAGACGTTTGTTTTTATCGAATAGATAAATCACAGCATGAGTTTGTTGCTGTTGCTTTCGAAGGAAGGCATTGAAGGTATCAATTTTGACGTCTGTGACGACAACCCCTTGAAACTTATCAGAGTAGAAAACGGGAGTTAGCGCTGAGAGTGTGATTTCCTGACGTTCATCAACGTTGGTGTAGATGGAAGACCACATCGGTTTCAGGCTTTGCGCTACAGGGGCGTACCATGGACGGATTCGTGGGTCATAGCCTTCCACCACCGAACGGATATCCTGACTGACTTCTCTTCCTCGATAGATAACCAACTTATTTTGGGTTCGGTCATCTTGTATCATTAAGGTATAGCCTTTGTTCGCTTCTTTTCTAAAGCCAATGTATTCCGTCCCTTCTCCACCGAAACCGACAACATCAAGCTGTGGGATCGTGCGATAGAGATCATCAAAGCTAGTTAAAAAATACGATTGGATGTCAGAGGTATCCCCCCGCTGATAGAGGCGGTTGAAACCGATACTATGGCTTAAAGCGAGGCTTGCGTTGAAAGGTTTGTCGAGGAAGGTATGCAATTCCAGTTCAACATTGTGGGTAAGGGCGCTGAGTTGTTTGGTACTGATATCTTGTACCATCTCCTCATAGCTGCTTTTTTGTACAGCAACAATAATCCCTATTGTGATCATGAAAATGAACACAAACGGTAAAATAACGGCTGTTCTCAGCGTAATTTTATTGGATGCTGACATGCTGTTTCTTAAAAATACCCACCATTATGGCTGGTCAAAATAGCTGACCAGCGTGAATTCCATTTATATAACTAATGCACGGCGGTTTACATCCGTGTATGAATGGGGGTTAGTAGAGCTCTTTGAGTTTTCTTGTGAGTGTATTTCGACCCCATCCTAGTACTTTAGCGGCATCTTGCTTGTGACCTTTAGTATGTTCTAGTGCCGCTTCCAAAAGTATACGTTCAAATTCAGGAAGTGCATAAGAGAGCAACTCAGAATCTCCTTTTGATAGTGACTGACGTGCCCAGGTTGCTAGTTGTTGTTGCCAGCTATCATCACCGCTTGCGTTCAGCGATGGCTTTTCCTGTAGGAGCTCAGGAGGTAAGTCTGCAGGAAGAACTTCACTGCCGCTTGCCATGACGGTTAGCCATCGACAGGTGTTCTCTAGCTGACGTACATTTCCGGGCCATTCAAGCTGCGTCAATGATTCAATGGTTGAAGGGTGGAGTGTTTTGATATCCACACCAAGCTCTTCTGCCGCTAAAGCTAAGAAGTGCAATGTAAGCTTTTCGATGTCTTGTCGTCTTTCGCGTAATGCTGGAATATGAATGCGTATCACATTGAGGCGATGAAAAAGATCTTCTCGAAAGTCTCCCTTATGGACCAGCTTTTCGAGGTTTTGGTGTGTGGCTGCGACAATTCGCACATCGACCTGAATAGGGGAATGGCCACCCACACGATAAAATTGTCCGTCAGCGAGAACTCTTAGCAGTCGAGTTTGAATATCCAGTGGCATGTCACCAATTTCATCGAGAAACAGCGTGCCACCATTGGCTTGTTCAAAGCGTCCTTG
This sequence comes from Vibrio sp. TRT 21S02, assembly GCF_050113675.1. NCBI lineage: Bacteria > Pseudomonadati > Pseudomonadota > Gammaproteobacteria > Vibrionales > Vibrionaceae > Vibrio > Vibrio sp. TRT 21S02. The sequence continues at coordinate 40,197 of NZ_JBNJOI010000023.1, read as the reverse complement.
GCGAATACTGTTCGCTCCAGTAAATGCCCCTTTTTCATGACCAAACAGCTCAGATTCAATAAGATCTTTTGGAATTGCAGCCATATTAAGAGCAATAAATGGCTTCTGGGCTCGAGGACTATGACGGTGTAAGGCTTGCGCGACCAATTCTTTACCTGTGCCGGACTCACCATTGATTAATACGGAAATTGATGAGCGCGAAAGGCGGCCAATAGCACGGAAAACTTCTTGCATTGCTGGTGCTTCACCGATGATTTCCGGTGCGGAATAGCCATCGTCTTCGAGCTCATTATGGCTGCGTTTTTGTTCTTGATTATGAGCAATGGCTCGTTCTACTAGAGTAAGCGTCTCATCGACATCAAAAGGCTTAGGTAGGTATTCAAATGCTCCTTGCTGATAAGCATTCACGGCAGCATCCAAGTCTGAATGGGCTGTCATGATGATGACGGGAAGTTCGGGAGAGCGAGCGTGCACCTGACTCAATAATTCAATCCCATCGATACCAGGCATCCGAATATCTGATACCAAGACATCGGGTGTTTCGCGCTCAAGAGCCAACAGTACGCTTTCTGCGTCTGAGAACGTATCACACTTAATATCAGCTGAAGATAAGGTTTTCTCCATTACCCAGCGAATTGAACTGTCATCATCAACGACCCAAACGTATCCTTTGCTCATGACCTTATTTTCCTTCCAACGTTATTTGTTTTTATTTAATCGGGAGATAGATTGTAAATGTGGTTTTTCCCGGCCAGCTTTCCACATCGATTTTCCCCTGATGCTGGTCAATCAAGTTTTGTGCAATGGATAACCCAAGTCCGGTTCCACCTTCACGGCCACTGACCATGGGGTAAAATAGAGTGTCCTGAAGCTCTGTGGGGATACCGGGCCCGTTATCCGTGATCTCTATGCGTGCTGCAAGTTTGCAGCGTTGACCATGAATAACGGCCTGATGCACTGTTCTGGTGCGCACCGTTATTTGTCCTTGTTCTTGCTGTTGTAATATCTGTCCGGCATTGCTGACGATATTCAAAAGGGCTTGTTCAATTTGATCCACATCTATCAATAGCTCAGGCAGGCTAGGGTCGTAATCTCGTTCAATCAAAACGCGATGACCAACTTCCAATTCAACCAATTGACGGACTTTTTCAAGTATAAGGTGCAGGTTTTCTGGTTGCTTCTTACCTGGACGCTGGGGTCCAAGAAGCCGATCTACGAGTGAGCGCAAGCGATCAGCTTGTTCAATAATGATCTGGGTGTATTCGGTAAGGGAAGGGTCAGGTAGCATACGTTCAAGTAATTGCGCTGCGCCACGCAGGCCCCCTAACGGATTTTTGATTTCGTGGGCTAGCCCTCTAACCAGTAATTTTGCCGCTTGTTGCTGAGCGTGTTGATTCAGCTCTTGGGACAGTCGTCTTTGCTGGCCAATTTTTCTCATCTCAACCAACAACATCAGCTCTTTGTTCCATGAAATTGGGCTAACTGTAACTTCAAGCATCAGTGGTTTGCCATCAACCACAAAAGTGACATCACTGTCCGTGATACTTTGGCCGCTTTGTAGCGGCTGTGATAGCAATGCTAAATCCATTGAAGCATGCTGAATGAGGTTCGACAGAGGTTGGTCTACTATGCGTTTGACACTTTGGGAAAACAGCTGCTCTGCGGAAGGGTTGGCGTATTTAACTTGAAGAGGTTCATTCATGATCAGGATCGCAGTGACCTGATTGTCCAATATTATGCTGTTTAGATCGTTGCTCACCATCAGGCATCCCACTCGCTACTTAAATGAATTGCAGTGCACCAAAATGGTGCAAGTACAATTTAAGTATGGCGCATAGACTGAGCAAGCAAAAGCAATTCTTGATGTAAGTTAGCGCTTTTTCAGATAGGTATCGCTATTTCACGCTAGCTCGCTGCAGGTGCACCGTTATTGGAGAGGACGATGCAATAAGCTTGCCGTCTCTAATTACCTGAATAGCAAAGATATGGGTACCTCGATCGACATTTTTGAGCTCCCATGTCGGTTGGTTGATTGGCGCACCATATTTACGACCGTCCATGATCAGTTGAAGTTGTTCTCCGATAGCAAGCTTACGATTAATTTCACCATTAATCATTAGGCGGCCAGCGTTGCTGCGAATCGCACTATCGTGCTCAGGGGAGGCAATAGATACAGAGATTAGCTGAGTAGACTTCTCATTATTAACATGGCTATCTTCTGTACTTGGTTCTTGTACTGGCTCTGAGTGTTCAAACTCAGGTGCCGGTGCTGGGCTATCGTATTTTGGTAAGTTGAGGGCTTTGGCTTTCTGCGCTTGAGGAGAATCACTAAAATGTATCGTCCCGTTATCATCCACCCATGTATAAACCGTTTGAGCTTGAACAGCCGCGGTATAGATCAGCGTTAAGCCTAATAGAAAAGGGGGGAATTTCATTGCTGCAGTCCTCTTAGAAACAATGCCTAGTCTATATTAATCGTAGAGACGAGAGGACGATATATGAAAAAGGCCCGCCTGCGAGGCGAGCCTTATATTTATGTAACGTGTTAAACGTTGTACAACATCGATTCTTATACAGAGTAGTAAAGTTCGAACTCTAGTGGGTGAGTTGTCATGTTTACTTTCTCTACATCTTGAGACTTAAGGTCGATGTAAGAGTCAATGAAGTCATCAGAGAATACGCCACCAGCTGTTAGGAACTCACGGTCAGCGTCTAGGCACTCTAGTGCTTCTTTTAGTGAGTAAGCTACTGTTGGGATTTCTGCTGCTTCTTCTGCAGGTAGGTCGTACAGGTCTTTATCCATCGCCTCGCCAGGGTGGATCTTGTTCTTAATACCGTCAAGACCAGCCATTAGCATTGCTGCGAAACATAGGTATGGGTTCGCTGATGGGTCACCGAAACGTAGCTCGATACGACGTGCTTTCGGGCTTGGTACCACTGGAATACGGATAGAAGCGCTGCGGTTACGTGCAGAGTATGCAAGCATAACAGGCGCTTCGAAACCAGGTACAAGACGCTTGTACGAGTTCGTTGATGCGTTAGCAAATGCGTTGATTGCTTTAGCGTGCTTGATAACACCACCGATGTAGTAAAGTGCCATTTCAGATAGGCCGCCGTACTTGTCACCCGCGAATAGGTTAACACCGTCTTTCGCTAGAGATTGGTGAACGTGCATACCAGAACCGTTGTCGCCAACGAGTGGCTTAGGCATGAATGTCGCTGTTTTACCAAACGCGTGAGCAACGTTGTGTACTACGTATTTGTAAACCTGAATTTCATCCGCTTTAGCTGTTAGCGTGTTGAAACGAGTTGCGATTTCGTTCTGACCCGCAGTCGCTACTTCGTGGTGGTGCGCTTCTACAACTTGGCCCATCTCTTCAAGGATTAGACACATTGCAGAGCGGATGTCTTGAGAAGAGTCAACCGGTGCTACTGGGAAGTAACCGCCTTTAACGCCAGGACGGTGGCCTTTGTTACCACCTTCGTAGTCAGAACCTGTGTTCCAAGCTGCTTCTACGTCATCGATTTTGAAGAAAGAACCTGACATGTCAGTTGCGAACTTAACATCGTCAAATAGGAAGAACTCTGGCTCTGGACCAACAAGAACAGTATCTGCGATACCAGTTGCACGTAGGTAGTCTTCAGCACGTTTAGCGATTGAGCGAGGGTCACGGTCGTAGCCTTGCATTGTTGCAGGCTCAAGAATATCACAACGGATGTTTAGTGTTGCGTCTTCTGTGAATGGGTCAAGAACGGCAGATGCTGCGTCAGGCATCATTACCATGTCAGATTCGTTGATACCCTTCCAGCCAGCAACTGAAGAACCATCGAACATCTTACCTTCTTCAAAGAAGTCTGCGTCCACTTGGTGAGCAGGGATAGATACGTGCTGCTCTTTACCTTTTGTATCTGTAAAACGTAGGTCAACAAACTTAACTTCGTTTTCTTGGATCAGCGATAAAACGTTTTCTACTGACATCTTGGATAACCTCCAGTGTTATTAAAGCGGTTTTGCTTGATTTGATGGAATCTAGCATTGATTAAGTTGATTTCATTGATATTAATCGATGCTAAATTTACTTAAGCCAAAACCATGCCAAAAAATAAAATCCTTATAAATCATCTTGTTGTTTGTTTTTGTCAATAAAAACGATACTAATTTGCACCAAAATGATCTAGCTATGCACTGTTATGGTGCAAATGGCTTTGAGTGCACCATAATGAAACAGAAAGCGTATACCATTCAGCCTTGGATGTGTTGTGTTGTCAATCGCGATTTCTGACAAGTTGATCCGAGTTTGTCGTAAAATATGTTTACGGAAATACGAAAAAAGCACAGAAAAGCTCAGGGATAGATCACATATTTCTAGGTTTTTCGCTAAAATCTGGTACATTATTGGCCGTTTTTTTAATCAAAGTAAGTGTGGCCTTAAGCACTAATGCAGACAGGCGGCACTTCTCCTATCGAGTGAATCAAATCCATGGCTACTCCACAGATTGATAAATTAAGAAATATCGCGATTATCGCGCACGTTGACCACGGTAAAACAACATTGGTTGACAAGCTGCTTCAGCAATCAGGTACGCTTGAGTCTCGCGGTGAAGCGGAAGAGCGAGTCATGGACTCGAACGACATTGAAAAAGAGCGTGGTATTACCATTCTTGCTAAGAACACAGCAATTAACTGGAACGATTACCGCATCAACATCGTAGATACTCCGGGACACGCGGACTTCGGTGGTGAAGTTGAACGTATCATGTCGATGGTAGACTCTGTTCTGCTTATCGTTGACGCGGTTGACGGCCCAATGCCACAAACGCGTTTCGTAACGCAAAAAGCTTTTGCTCACGGCCTAAAGCCAATTGTTGTTATCAACAAGATTGACCGTCCAGGTGCTCGTCCTGACTGGGTTATGGATCAAGTGTTCGATCTATTTGATAACCTAGGTGCAACTGATGAACAGCTAGACTTTAAAGTGGTTTACGCTTCTGCACTAAACGGTTGGGCTTCTTTAGAAGAAGGTGAAACTGGCGAGAACATGGAACCATTGTTCCAGACAATCGTTGACCAAGTTGCAGCTCCTGAAGTTGACCTCGATGGTCCACTACAAATGCAAGTCTCTCAGCTAGACTACAGCTCTTACGTTGGTGTTATCGGTGTCGCTCGTGTGACTCGTGGTAGCGTTAAACCAAACCAACAAGTCACCATCATTGGTGCAGACGGTAAAACACGTAACGGTAAAGTCGGCACAGTGATGGGCTACCTTGGTCTTGAGCGCCACGATGTGGAACAAGCGACTGCTGGCGATATCATCGCGATCACTGGTCTTGGTGAGCTAAAAATCTCTGATACTATCTGTGCACAAAACGCTGTAGAAGCGCTACCTGCACTATCAGTAGATGAACCTACGGTAACAATGACCTTCCAAGTAAATACCTCTCCATTCGCGGGTAAAGAAGGTAAGTTCGTGACTTCACGTAACATCCTTGAGCGTCTAGAGAAAGAGCTGGTACACAACGTTGCCCTACGCGTAGAGCAAACGGACGATCCAGATAAATTCCGCGTATCAGGCCGTGGTGAACTTCACCTATCTATCCTGATCGAAAACATGCGTCGTGAAGGCTTCGAGCTTGCTGTATCTCGTCCAGAAGTAATCATCAAAGAAGAAGATGGTCAGCTAATGGAACCGTTTGAGACAGTAACTATCGACGTGATGGAAGAGCACCAAGGCGGCATCATGGAGAACATCGGTCTGCGTAAAGGTGAGCTGAAAGACATGGCACCAGACGGTAAAGGTCGTGTGCGTATGGACTTCGACATGCCTTCTCGTGGTTTGATCGGTTTCCAAACTGAATTTATGACGCTGACTTCTGGTTCTGGTCTTCTTTACCATACATTTGACCACTACGGCCCACACAAAGGCGGTGAAATTGGTCAACGTAATAACGGCGTTCTGATCTCTAACGGTGCTGGTAAAGCTCTGACAAACGCTCTGTTTAACTTGCAGGAGCGTGGTCGTCTATTCATCGGTCACGGTGTTGAAGTTTATGAAGGTATGGTGATCGGTATTCACAGTCGTGATAACGACCTAACGGTTAACCCGCTTAAAGGTAAGCAGCTAACTAACGTTCGTGCTTCTGGTACGGATGATGCGCAGGTTCTTACTCCGCCAATCATCATGACACTAGAGCAAGCGCTAGAATTCATTGATGACGACGAGCTAGTAGAAGTCACACCTGAAAGCATCCGTATTCGTAAGAAGTTCCTAACAGAGAACGATCGTAAACGTGCTTCACGCGGTAGCAAATAACTCAACTGAGTGAATTAAAAAGGCGAGAGGTCACCCCTCTCGCCTTTTGTTTATCTGGAGAAAAGTGATGCAGCCTGTGATTATTTCTGGTGGACCGGGTGCGGGGAAAACCACTTTGCTTGAAGCCCTTGCTAAACGTGGTTATCCGACATTTTCTGAAGTGCCAAGAATGCTGATTGAGCAGCAATCAAGCATAGAAGGTGGGATTTTACCTTGGCATGATCTGCCGGGTTTTGCTCATCTTTGTCTCGTCGCGATGGAGCAACAAAAGCAGTTAGCCAGTCAGCATACGCTCGCTTTTTTAGATCGGGCCGTACCGGATATCTGTGGTTATTTGTCTTTGGCTCAACATACAATTGATCCCGCTTACCTAGAAGCCAGTAAAGGGTACCATCCCGTGGTGTTCTTCTGTGCTCCAGAGCGAAGCATATATGTACAAGATGAGGTTCGCCCGTACCCTTTTGACCAAGCGATGGCGATCCACCATGCCTTAATACAGACTTACCAACAGCAGGGGTATGAGGTGTGTGAGGTGCCTTTTATGGCTGTAGCGGAGCGAGTGGCGTTTGTACTGTCACAGCTAGATCAAAAAAGCGCCTGATTAACAGGCGCTTTTATCGTGACTAAACCGAATTATTTTTGATTAAGCTTGTTAAGAAACTTATCGGATTCTGCAATCGCAGCGTTCATCTGAGTGATCGCGTGTTGAATATCACGCTCTAGTAGCGAAAACTCGCCTTTTAGCGAACCAATCGCGCTAGCGTTAAGGTTATGCTTTAAGAACAAGGTATTGTCACGCAGTGTATCCAGAACGGGTGTCATTTTCTTTTCTGCACGTTTCATGGCAGCCAGCATATTGTTGTATGACACTTTGGTTTCACGCAATTTTTGCTCGCTTGAACGACGAAGTTTTGCGTTTGAGTACATTTCGAGCTCGTCCTGCCATTCTTCAAACAGCGCTTCAGAGACATCTTCAATTGCAGCAATGCGATCGCGAACATCTTGTGCCGCTTTTTCACTGTCTTTGTATTGGCCATCGATCTTGTTGTAAACCGATTCCAGTTCACCACCTTGGAAGTTAGTCACTGCAGATAGCGCTTCCAAAGCACTTGAGAATTGTTCTTGTGCGTCTTGTTGTGACTCTTTGGCATCCTCTACACGATCAACCATAATGTCACGTTTGTGGTAACCAACTTGTTCCATAGCGGAATAGTAGGCCGACTGACAGCCTGTTAAAGTAAAAATAGATAAGGCAATGGCCAGTAAGTAAGGCATGTTGATTTCCTTTGCATTAATATAGTGCGGTTAGAATGGCTTAGATAATGGGGAGATACAAGTTGAAAAATGCAGCGATAACGAGACAAACCATGCAATTCTTTCGTTATTTATTGACCAGAATGAATCATGACCGCGTAAACGTTAATGCGGGTTATTTAGCCTATATTACGCTGCTTTCCATCGTACCGATGTTGACGGTATTACTGTCGGTACTTTCATCGTTTTCAATCTTTGCTAATGCGGGTGATGTGATCCAAGATTTTGTCATTACGCACTTTGTGCCTGCAGCGGGAGATGCTGTGAAAACTGCATTGGCTGAGTTTGTTGCCAATACAGGCAAAATGACGGCAGTTGGTGGTGGTTTCTTATTTGTTGCGGCGCTGATGCTGATTTCCAATATTGATAAGAACTTAAATTACATCTGGCGAGTTCAGCACAAACGTCGAGCCGTGTTTTCTTTTTCAATGTACTGGATGGTATTGACGCTTGGTCCCATTTTAGTGGGCACCAGTATTGCAGCAACGTCATACGTAACTTCTCTGCAGGTACTAAATAGTGAGGCGATATCTGGAGCGTACAATTTACTGTTGCGCTGGCTACCTTTAATTCTATCGTTGTTTGCATTTATGGGGTTGTACTTATTAGTACCAAACAAAAAGGTTCAGGTTTCGCATGCAGCGATTGGTGCATTGATTGCGGCACTGCTATTTGAGCTAAGTAAAAAAGGGTTTGCGGCTTACATTACTCAGTTCCCTTCATACCAGTTAATCTATGGTGCGTTGGCGGCGATCCCTATCTTGTTTGTTTGGGTATATCTGTGCTGGCTGATCGTTTTGGTTGGTGCGGAAGTCACGGCAGCACTTGGCGAACGTGAACACTGGAGTCCTAAGCCTGAAGTGATACACTCGGTGCCAGAAAGTATTGAAGTCAAAGAGGAAAGTAGTAGTGATAGCTTTGATCCAACGAGTAAGTGAGGCAGCGGTTCGTGTCGATGGTGAAGTGGTTGGCGAGATAGACAAAGGTCTACTTGTTTTACTCGGCGTTGAAAAAGACGATGATGAAGCCAAAGCGAAACGTTTAATGGAGCGCGTGACGACTTATCGAGTCTTTGAAGATGATGAAGGCAAGATGAACCTGAATGTTCAGCAAGTTGATGGGAAAGTGTTGGTTGTTTCTCAGTTCACATTGCCCGCAGACACAAAGAAAGGTACGCGTGCTGGATTCTCTCGTGGTGCGCACCCAGCGGATGCAGAACGTCTTTACAACTACTTTTCAGATCAATGTGAACAGGTGTTACCGACCCAGCGAGGTCAGTTTGCTGCGGATATGAAAGTGTCGTTGGTGAATGATGGCCCTGTGACTTTCTGGTTGCAGGTGTAAGAATTCCTCTAAGCTTATCAAGAGAGAAACATTTAAGGAGAGTCGTTAGCACTCAATGGTGCTGACGGACAGGGAAGAGAGTCATGTTTAAACTGATAACGCCTAAAACGGATAACCAGCTCAACAAGTATTACCACTTTCGATGGCAAATGCTTCGTGAGCCGTGGCGCATGCCTATTGGTTCTGAGCGCGATGAATATGATCCGATGAGCCACCACCGCATGATTGTGGATGGTCGTGGACGGCCGATAGCCATCGGTCGCCTATACATTACTCCTGATTGTGAAGGGCAAATCCGTTATATGGCTGTTAAAGGGACACGCCGTAGTAAAGGAATGGGATCATTAGTGCTGGTGGCACTTGAATCTTTAGCGCGGCAGGAAGGGGCAAAGCGCTTGGTGTGTAATGCACGGGAAGATGCGATCTCTTTTTACGAAAAAAATGGGTTTGATCGCCGTGGTGAGCTAACGGATGAGCGGGGACCGGTTCGTCATCAGCAGATGGTTAAACCATTAGATCCGATGGCGAATGTATTGCGCAACCCTGAGTGGTGTGCTGAGCTTCAGGAGCGGTGGGAGCATCAAATCCCAATCAGTGACAAGATGGGGATTAAAATTAACCAATACACAGGTTACCAGTTTGAATGTGGTGCTCAGCTTAATCCTAACCTGAATCCACACAACACTATGTTTGCTGGTTCAGCCTTTACGTTAGCGACACTAACAGGGTGGGGTATGACGTGGCTACTGATGAAAGAGCGCGGATTGAATGGCGATATTGTACTGGCAGACAGCCAGATCCGTTATCGACATCCAGTGACTCAAAACCCCGTCGCTTCAACCTCTTTAGATGGCATCAGTGGTGACTTAGATCGCTTGGCATCGGGGCGCAAAGCTCGAATTGCCATTCACGTCACTATCTATAGTGGTGATGTCGCAGCGGTTGAATTCATCGGTACGTATATGTTGTTACCCAACTATCAGGAAGTACTGGGAGATCCAGCCTCCGAGTGATCCTCACCTTTAGGAGCGGCTGGCGGATGAGTGGCTGCTTTTGGTGATGGTTTTATGGGAAGCGCCTTAATTATGGGCGCTTCTTTCATTTGAGCCGCGTCGGAGTGTTTCGTGGCTTCAGGAGTAACAATGTGGGTTGGTGGACGTTTTGATTGGCAAAGTGGCACATAATCAGTTTCACCGGTTAAAAGATTTGTGGTGAGCTTTTGACAGCGCCCTCTCGCTTTTATTTCTGCCTGTATCTGCTCTGGTTGGGCAAAATCGCCGTCAACATTAAACCTTACCGATTCGTCGCGATAATTGGGTTGTTTGAGCTCAAAACGTCCTCTGTCTAGCATCAATGCGACGGCATCGACAGCAAATTTTTCTGCAGGGTAGGTTTGATATTGCCACTGGCTATCGCGAAGGCTTAAGCGGGCAGATCCGGAGACTGAGTGAGCGAACATGGAATAATCACCTGCTAGCCCTTTCACATCGAGTTCTAATTCGCTCATGCCATTGAGTTGCAGGTCGGTATCTTTTATCAATTTTGGCAATAATGGTAGGCCATCAGCGTGTAAGGTGAGCTGCCACGGTGCGCTCGTCTTGCTGCGATCCCATTGCCCCGTTGCATCGATATACCCTTCTTGCAAAGGAACAAAGAAACGTTCGAGGGCCCATTTCCCATCATCGGCGTTCATCGTGATGACGGCTTGTGAACTGATCAAATTATCAATGCTGGCACTGTTTGCCGTTAGTTCAAACTGACCATGCCATAAGCCAAGGCGCCCATTTTGTATCATGGTTAAATCTGTACCTTCGGCATTGACGCCGGAGAGTTGCCAATGAGGTTGCTGTTCGAGGTTGATCCACTGACTGTTGTTGATGTCTAGTTTTGTGATTGAGAGTTGCTCAAGAGGTTGAATGGCACGACCTAGTTGATGCAAATCCTTTTCGGTGTTGTCCAACCATTTAATACCTGTCGCGACAAATTGATCGAGCAGCACTGCATTGGGCTTTAGCTTGCCAGCTAACTGAATACTGCCCTGATTAAAATCACTGTTAAACTCTTCAATCTCGATCTGATTCGGTGTTAGGGCTAACTTGCCACTGGCTTCGATCAGTTGCATCTCATGATAGCTGAGCGCATCAGCGTTAAAAGATAAGTAGCCTTGGTTTTGCTGCCACAATGGTTTTGTTAAATCGATATTCTCAAGCGAAAGGTCCATGTTTTCAGCTCGTAAGGCTTGGGTAGACAGATTGCCTCGTAAGACATCTAAGCTATTCACGTGCGTCACAGTAGGTGCATACTGACGCAATTTGTGCCATATCGATAACTGTTCAATCGGCTGAGTTAGGTCGAGTTGGTTTATCGTGACGTTAATCAAAGACCAGTCAGTGCCGAGCTGTTCGCCCTGTCCCGATACTTTCGCTCCTTGCCAAAGAAAAGAGGCACCATAAACCGTACTGTCACTTGCCTGATAATCGGCATCGATCAGAATCTGGTTCAGAGCTTCGCCATATAAGTACAATTGGGTAGCTGAGAACTGAATGTCACCATACGGTAACCACTGCGAGCGAGTTAACCAGACCGGTTTATTGATCTGGAGTTTGGCATTCGTAACTGACCATGACTTTGTCTCAACATTCAGGCGCTCAAAAGCGAGCTGGTGGATCAAGATGGAGTTTGGTGCTTTTAAGCGGAGCTGTTGTTCGCTAAGTGTTGTCCCTTCAATAAGTACAGAGTCTAAACTCAGTTTGTTTTGTTGCAGTGGCCGTTGGCTTACCCAAATCGTCACCCGGGGTAGCGTTATGGACGCTGAGCTCTGTTTAATCGTGACGTTATCTAAGGTGAGCTGCTGTGGGAATTGATAGGTTGCTTTCTCAGCAGAGACATTTGAGTAGCCACTGAATGATAGCGCCTGATTGACTGCTTGAGTCGCATAAGGGCTATGCATGACACCAAACAAGACGAGTATGGTAATGCATAGCAGGGCGAAAAGAAGAATAAGCAGTTGCAGCAGTTTTCTCATGATAAACGCAGTCGTCAGAAGGTGGGTAAATGACAGCAATAATGTTGGATAGAGTGAAACATTTTGCGTGCACTCGCAATAAAAAGCCCCTCAAATGAGGGGCTAAAGGTATTATTTACTAGTGAAGTCACTTAATCGAGCTGTGGACCCGCTGCGATTAACGACTTCCCTTCTGCATTGTCGGTGTACTTATCAAAGTTATTGATGAAGCGTTGCGCCAAGTCTTTCGCCTTACTCTCCCATTGAAGTGGATCAACATAAGTGTCGCGAGGGTCAAGAATGCTTGGGTCGACATCATGTAATGCAGTCGGCACTTCCAAATTAAAAATTGGAATGTGTTTGGTTTCAGCTTGCTCGATGGAACCATCTAGAATCGCATCAATAATCGCTCGCGTATCTTGAATTGAAATACGTTTGCCACTGCCATTCCAACCAGTATTCACCAAGTAAGCTTCTGCACCTGCAGCTTCCATACGTTTGACGAGAACTTCCGCATATTTGGTTGGGTGAAGCGTTAGGAACGCTGCCCCAAAACATGCAGAGAAGGTTGGTGTCGGCTCGGTAATACCACGTTCAGTACCTGCTAATTTTGCTGTGAAGCCGGATAAGAAATGGTATTTGGTTTGTTCAGGTGTCAGTTTAGACACAGGAGGTAAAACGCCAAATGCATCGGCTGATAGGAAGATCACTTTGTTTGCGTGACCACCTTTGGATACAGGTTTCACGATGTTGTCGATATGATGGAGCGGGTAAGACACGCGAGTGTTTTCTGTCTTAGAGCCGTCATCAAAGTCGATAGAACCATCGTTACGAACCGTGACGTTTTCTAGTAGCGCGTCACGACGAATAGCGTTGTAGATGTCAGGCTCTGCTTCTTTCGATAGCTTGATAGTCTTCGCGTAACAGCCGCCTTCGAAGTTGAATACACCATCATCATCCCAACCGTGCTCATCATCACCAATCAGTGCACGTTTAGGATCGGTAGATAGGGTGGTTTTACCTGTGCCAGAAAGGCCAAAGAAGATCGCCACATCACCATCTTTGCCCATGTTGGCACTACAGTGCATGGACGCGATTTCTTTGAGCGGTAGGAAGTAGTTCATCATCGCGAACATGCCTTTTTTCATTTCACCGCCGTACCAAGTACCGCCGATCAATTGCATGCGCTCTGTAAGGTTAAATACCGTGAAGTTTTCAGAGTTTAGGCCATGTTCTTCCCATTTCTGGTTAGTACATTTAGCGCCGTTCATTACCACAAAGTCAGGTTCGAAGGTTGCCAACTCTTCTTCGGTTGGGCGAATGAACATGTTTTTCACGAAATGTGCTTGCCAAGCCACTTCTGTGATCACTCTAATACTCAGGCGAGTGTCTGGGTTGGCACCACAATAACCATCAATCACAAACAAGCGTTTTCCTGAAAGTTGGCCTGTGACTAACTGTTTCAGATCACTCCAAACTTCTTGATTGATGGGTTTGTTATCATTTTTCACTGCATCTGATGTCCACCACATATGCTCTTGAGTCGTGGCATCTTTAACAATGTACTTATCTTTTGGTGAGCGTCCGGTAAAAATACCAGTATCAACAGCGACAGCGCCCAGCTCGGTTACTACGCCTTTTTCATAGCCTTCCAGATCAGCGCGAGTCTCTTCTTCGAACAGCATTTCGTAACTTGGGTTGCGTACAACCTCTTTTACGTTATGAAGCCCGTGTTTGGTAAGATCAATTGTTGCAGCCTTTGTATGTTCCATAACGGTCATAGGTGCTCCTTATAAGGATTTTTGTAGGGATTTTGTAATAATTTGTAATTTTTATCTGCTCACCATGCTAGCAACGGGTCTGAGAGAAAACAGGGATATAGCTCAAAAATTATCCATGATATTCGTGTGGTTTTAGGTAACCCGTCACATATTGGTTTAGTTATTTTATCGTGTGCGCAAAGCTTTGCGCTAGATCAATTGAATTATTAATTTTAAAAAATTAAGTATAGCGTACGGCTGGTTTGATGCCTTATTTCATCAGGCTTTGATCACAAAAAAAGCCAACACAAAGTTGGCTTTTTATTACTATTGATACGCTTGATAAGCTAGACGAATTAATGCAGCGTACTGTTACCAGAACCGGCTTGATTGTACAGCTCGCTCACTTCTGATTCGTCGAACGAATAATTCGTGCCGCAGTAATCACAATGTAAAGAAACGGATCCTTCGGTGCTTAAAATGTCATAAATTTCAGCACGGTCGACGGTTACAATGGCTGCACCACTGCGCTCGCGTGAGCAACCACAGAAAAATTCGACAGGTTGTGGGTCAAACAGTCGAACTTTTTCTTGGTTATATAAGCGGTAAAGTAGTTCGTTTGCTTCTAAGGCGAATAACTCTTCATTTTTTACCGTGTCTGTTAGTTGCTCAAGGTGTTCGAAATCATCTGGGGTACCAGTGCCGTCGGGCATCACTTGGATAAGCATGCCTGCCGCATGAGGTTTACCTTCGACTTCACCAGTACGAATCCATAGGCGAGTTTTCAATTGCTCAGAGTTAGCAAAATAGCTTTCTAGTACCTCAGCCAATGTGTCACCGTCTAAACCCACGACGCCTTGGTAGCGTTCGCCTTTTTGTGGTTGGATGGTGATGACCAAATGACCTTTCCCCATCATGTCATGTAAGCTGGCGCCATCTGCAATGTCGCCTTCCCAACGAGCCACTCCACGGATTTTTTGGTCGTGATCACCATTGATGACAGCAAGGGATACAGGGCCATCACCTTGCAGTTGCATAGTGATAGAGCCTTCAAATTTTAAGGTTGCTGTTAATAAAGTGGTTGAAACGAGTAGCTCACCCAATAGCTTTTGTAGTGCTGCTGGGTATTCCTTGCTGGAAATGATCTGTTGGTACGCTTCATCCAGTTGTACCAGCTCGCCACGAACAGACAGGTCTTCAAATAGGTAGCGATTTAACACATTGTTTGCCATGTTACTCTTTTCCTCGTAAGCAAATGTCTCGTATAAGCCAATACGCTTACTGATGTTTAAATTTAATAATGTCGCGACGCTGTTTTTTATCCGGGCGACGATCTGGGCTCGGGTTATGTGCGTGCAGTTTTCGTTGCAACGAATTCTGTTCACGTTTGGCGACACTTTCAGCGGTCTCGGAGTATAAAGTTTGTGCTTCAGGAGCACCACGTCTTTGGTCAGAAATTTTCTCGATTAATACGGTTTTTTCTTCGTGACCTTGCCTTAATGTAATTATGGCACCGAGTTCGACGATTTTGCTGGGTTTTGAACGTTGCCCATTGTAGTGCACTTTTCCGCCATCAATCATATTGCGAGCGAGCGAACGAGTTTTGTAGAAACGAGCTGCCCACAGCCATTTATCGAGGCGAACGGCGTCAGAATTGGAACCCATACTGGTATTTTTCTCCTAATATACTTGACGTTTTTTGCCACATATTGAACTTACAATGGTGATGAAGGTCGTATTTTTCAAGTTTGTTCTAAAAAGTTATAAAAAACGGTAGTTGATGTTTTATTGTTCGCTTAAAACCTTAAATGTTGGTCTAGTTCGAATAATAATTATTTATAACTGTTATAACCCGACTTATTCTATGAAACACATAGGTTTTTTGAGAGAATTCGACCTTAACGAAACGTACTTTATACCGACGGGTGTATTGATAAAAACCACAAAAATAACTGAAGAAAGAAAGGATCTCCCGTGAGTCGTATGAACTTGGATCTAGCAAAGGGATGGGGCAGTTTCTCTAAACTATTCCAATACCAAAACACCGCCAGTACGGTGTTGATGGTGTTGTTTGCAGTGATGAGCGCCTGGATTGCAGGTAAAGCCGTTTGGATGGTGGCCCAAGAACAACAAATTGCAACTTGGTCTCCATCATCGTCTGTCAACAGTACATCATCCTCTAAGCCGCTTCTTAATCTTTCCAGTCTTCAGCAAAGCCACCTCTTTGGTCAGTATCAAAAAGATGCCGTGGCCGAAAAACCTAAACCCGTTGTTAAAGATGCGCCTAAAAGTCGCCTCAACGTTATTTTGGTGGGCGTGGTTACTACGTCGATTCCTGATAAAGGGCTTGCTGTGATCGCAAACCGTGGCGCACAAGCTACTTATGGCATTAATGAAGTCATTGAAGGTACTCGGGCGAAACTCAAAGCCGTGTTGGCCGATCGTGTGATTATCGACAATCAAGGGCGTGATGAAACAGTGATGTTGCAAGGGATTGAATATAAGAAACAATCTGCGCAAACCAAACCTAAGTCACAATCTCAGAGTGCAACAGGGAATCCGACAAATTTATCTAGGGATAAGGTTGAGCAAGTTCGCGAACGCTTGAGTGAAAATCCACAAGAAATATTTCGTTATGTTCGTATGTCTCAAGTTAAACGCGACAATCAGATCACTGGATACCGCTTAAGTCCGGGGTCAGAGCCTGCTTTATTCGAATCACTAGGGTTAAAAAGTGGTGATGTCGCTACGCATATTAATGGTCAGGATTTGTCTGACCCAAGTGCGATGAACCAGATTTTCAGAACAATATCAGAGTTAAGTGAACTCAACCTGACCGTTGAACGTGATGGTCAGCCATATGAGATTTATATTGAATTTTAAGACTCACGCCGCCTGAGGGCGGGGTCATTTAAGGAGTATGCCGTGAAGGGTTGGCTGAACAAGAGTACATGGTTGTTGGCTGGAAGTTTACTCGCGTCACCAATGGTGATGGCGAATGATTATAGTGCCAGTTTTAAAGGTACAGACATTCAGGAATTCATCAACATTGTTGGACGCAACTTAGAGAAGACGATTATCGTGGACCCTTCTGTTCGCGGTAAAATTGATGTGCGCAGTTACGATATGTTAACGGAAGATCAGTACTACAGCTTCTTCTTGAACGTATTGGAAGTTTATGGTTTTGCTGTCGTTGAAATGGATAACGGGATTTTGAAAGTTATCAAATCGAAAGACGCAAAAACGTCTGCGATCCCTGTTGTGGGTGATGCCAGTGCCAAAGGCGACAGTGTTGTGACTCGAGTTGTGGCTGTTCGCAATGTTTCAGTGCGTGAGTTGTCTCCTTTGCTTCGTCAGTTAAATGATAATGCTGGCGCTGGTAACGTGGTGCACTACGACCCTGCTAACATCATTCTGATCACGGGTCGTGCGGCGGTTGTTAATCGCCTAGCCGATATTATCAAACGTGTCGACCAAGCCGGCGATAAAGAAATTGAAGTGGTGGAATTGGATAACGCTTCTGCTGCTGAAATGGTACGTATTGTTGAAGCATTGAATAAAACCACAGAACAAAAAAATACCCCCGCATTTTTGCAACCTAAATTGGTCGCAGACGATCGTACCAACTCCATTCTTATTTCTGGTGATCCGCAGGTGCGCCAGCGTCTACGTAAATTGATTCAGCAACTAGATATCGAAATGGCGACTAAAGGTAATAACCAAGTGGTTTACCTGAAGAATGCTAAAGCTGAAGATCTGGTTGAAGTGCTTAAAGGTGTGTCAGATAACCTGCAGGCTGAGAAAAATGGTGGTGGTAAAAAAGGTGGAGGAGCTGCGAATCGCGGTGAAGTGATGATTTCTGCTCACCCAGAAACCAATGCTTTGGTACTGACTGCGCCGCCCGACATCATGAATGCATTGCAGGACGTGATTGCCCAGCTTGATATTCGCCGTGCTCAGGTATTGATTGAAGCGTTGATCGTTGAAATGGCGGAAGGTGATGGCATTAACCTTGGGGTTCAATGGGGATCGCTTGAAAGTGGTGCGGTTATCCAATATGGCAACGCTGGTGCTCCTATCGGCCAAGTTATGGTTGGTTTGGAAGAAGCAAAAGATACGGTAGAAAAACAGCCGATCCGTGATAGTGATACCGGTGAAATCAAATATTACGAAGAAACCACTACCAAAGGTGATTTCTCTACGTTGGCAGCGGCACTAGGTGGTGTGAATGGCGCTGCACTTAGTATTGTGATGGGAGATTGGACCGCGCTTATCAGTGCTGTATCAACCGATTCTAACTCCAACATTCTGTCGTCTCCGAGTATTACAGTGATGGATAACGGAGAAGCCTCTTTTATTGTCGGTGAAGAAGTGCCAGTGATCACGGGGTCTACAGCCGGCTCTAATAATGACAATCCATTCCGGACCGTTGATCGTAAAGAGGTCGGGATCAAGCTGAAGGTTACCCCGCAAATTAATGAAGGGGACTCTGTACGATTGGATATCGAACAGGAAGTTTCAAACGTATTGAGTCCAAATGGTGCAGTTGATGTTCGCTTTGCAAAACGTCAGCTCAATACGTCTGTGATGGTTGAAGATGGTCAGATGATTGTCCTAGGTGGCCTTATTGATGAGCAAACAAAAGAAAGTGAATCAAAAGTGCCTTTGTTAGGTGATATTCCTGTTTTAGGTCATCTATTTAAATCAACCAGCACACAGACCAGCAAGAAAAACCTGATGGTCTTTATCAAGCCAACGATTATTCGCGATGGTGTGACGGCAGATGGTATCACTCAGCGTAAATACAACTTTATTCGAGCAGAACAATTGTATAAAGCTGAAGAAGGTCTGAAGCTGATGGATGATGCTCATATTCCTGTATTGCCTAAATTTGGTGAAGATCGACGTCATCCAGTAGAAATCCAAGCATTTATTGAGCAGATGGAAAGCAAGTAATGAGTGATGTGGAGTCTGTAGTGGCGTTCAGTCGCCTGCCGTTTAGTTTCGCCAATCGCTTTAAACTGGTGCTTGAAATGGATCAGGGTGGACTGACTCTGTTTTACGTTGCCCCCTTATCCATGCCGGCCTTAATGGAAGTAAAGCGGGTGACGTCTGCCAATTTTACACTGACTGAAGTGTCACAAGAGCAGTTTGAAAGCCGCTTGACCGTAGCGTATCAGCGTGACTCTTCTGAAGCTCGCCAGTTAATGGAAGATCTCGGTGCGGATAGCGATGATTTCTTCTCTTTGGCGGAAGATTTGCCACAAGATGAAGATTTGCTTGAGTCTGAAGATGATGCGCCAATCATCAAGTTGATCAATGCCATGCTTGGTGAAGCGATAAAAGAAGGTGCATCGGATATCCATATCGAAACCTTTGAAAAGAGCCTTTCCATCCGTTTTCGGGTCGATGGGGTACTGCGCGATGTCCTTTCTCCAAGTCGAAAGCTTGCACCATTGTTGGTATCGCGGGTAAAAGTTATGGCGAAACTGGATATTGCAGAGAAGCGAGTGCCACAAGATGGCCGAATTTCACTGCGTATCGGTGGTCGAGCGGTGGATGTTCGTGTATCGACCATGCCATCTTCTCATGGTGAACGTGTGGTAATGCGTCTGCTGGATAAAAACGCTACTCGTCTCGATCTGCATAGCCTTGGCATGACAGCTCGCAACCATGATAGTTTCCGTAAGATGATTGACCGCCCGCACGGCATTATCTTGGTCACTGGTCCTACAGGCTCTGGTAAATCGACCACGCTCTATGCTGGACTTCAAGAATTAAACAGCAATGAACGCAATATTCTTACCGTCGAAGATCCAATCGAATTTGATATCGATGGCATTGGTCAAACTCAGGTGAACCCAAAAGTCGATATGACTTTTGCTCGCGGTTTACGTGCGATTTTGCGTCAAGACCCAGATGTTGTGATGGTCGGGGAAATTCGAGATTTAGAAACCGCGCAAATTGGCGTGCAGGCCTCATTAACCGGTCACTTGGTGATGTCAACGCTACACACCAACACCGCGGTAGGTGCCATTACTCGTTTACGTGATATGGGGATTGAACCTTTCCTAATTTCTTCTTCGTTACTGGGCGTTTTGGCTCAGCGTCTTGTTCGCACATTATGTAAAGACTGCAAAGAGCCTTTTGAAGCCGACAAAGAGCAGAAAAAACTGTTTGGTCTGAAGAAAAAAGATGAGCTAACCCTTTACCGAGCCTGCGGATGTGAGAAATGTAACTTCAAAGGCTACCGTGGCCGAACAGGGATCCACGAACTGTTAATTGTTGACGAAAGCGTGCAAGAGCTTATTCACAGTGAAGCTGGTGAACAGGCAATCGAAAAAGCCATTCGTGAGCATACGCCAAGCATTCGTAGTGATGGCTTAGAAAAGGTGCTTAATGGTGTGACTTCATTAGAAGAAGTCATGAGGGTAACCAAGGAAGCATAATGGCAGCATTTGAATATAAAGCGCTCAATGCTAAAGGGAAAAATGTCAAAGGTGTTATCGAGGGTGATAACGCCAGACAAGTCCGTGCTCGTTTAAAAGAGCAAGGTTTGATCCCTGTTGATGTGATTGAAACTCGCGCCAAAGCCAGCAAGCAACAAGGAACGGCAAAAAGTGGTTTTAAGCGGGGTATCAGTACCCCAGATCTCGCGCTGATCACGCGTCAGATCTCAACCCTAGTTCAATCAGGGATGCCGTTGGAAGAGTGTCTGAAAGCGGTATCGGAACAATCGGAAAAGCCACGTATTCGTACGATGTTGCTCGCGGTGCGCTCCAAAGTCACGGAAGGTTACACGCTGGCAGACAGTTTGGCCGACTTTCCTCATATTTTTGATGAGCTATTTCGTGCCATGGTGGCTGCGGGTGAAAAGTCAGGCCATCTCGACGCAGTATTGGAACGCTTAGCTGACTACGCAGAGAATCGGCAGAAAATGCGTTCAAAGCTGATGCAAGCCATGATTTATCCGATCGTCTTGGTGGTGTTTGCTGTTGGTATCGTTGCATTTCTGCTGGCGGCTGTCGTACCCAAGATCGTTGGCCAATTTGTGCAAATGGGTCAGGAGCTTCCTCAGTCGACTCAGTTCTTACTTGCCTCCAGTGAATTTGTGCAAAACTGGGGACTGTATATTCTTGCTGCTGTATTGGTTTTGTCTTATCTGATCAAGTTTGCATTGAGTAAACCCAATATACGTCTGAGCTGGGACCGTAAGGTCATTCGAATGCCGATGATTGGCAAAATTTCTCGTGGCCTGAATACCTCTCGATTTGCTCGTACGCTCTCGATTTGTACCTCCAGTGCGATCCCTATTTTGGAAGGAATGAAAGTCGCGGTTGACGTTATGTCTAACCATTACGTTAAACAACAGGTTTTGAGTGCAACGGATAATGTTCGTGAAGGGGCAAGCCTGCGTAAAGCGCTCGATCAAACCAAATTATTCCCACCAATGATGCTACATATGATCGCCAGTGGTGAGCAAAGTGGTGAATTAGAAAGCATGCTAACGCGCGCCGCCGATAACCAAGATGCAAATTTTGAGTCAACAGTGAACATCGCATTGGGTATTTTTACTCCAGCTTTGATAGCGTTGATGGCCGGATTGGTATTGTTCATTGTCATGGCGACGTTAATGCCGATTTTAGAAATGAATAACTTAATGAGTGGGTGACCTAAGCAGGACACAAATACTTGGAGAAAATAATGAAAAACAAAATGAAGAAACAGTCAGGTTTTACCCTGTTAGAAGTGATGGTTGTTGTGGTTATTCTGGGGATTCTGGCGAGCTTCGTCGTACCAAACCTGCTGGGTAACAAAGAGAAAGCGGACCAACAGAAAGCGATCACTGATATTGTTGCGCTAGAAAATGCATTGGACATGTTCAAGCTAGATAACAGCGTCTATCCAACAACCGATCAAGGACTGGATGCGTTGGTAACTAAACCATCAAACCCTGAGCCGCGTAATTACCGTAATGGTGGCTACATCAAGCGTCTACCATCAGATCCATGGGGTAACGAATACCAATACCTAAGCCCTGGTGATAATGGCGCTATCGATATTTTCACTCTTGGCGCAGACGGCCAAGAAGGCGGTGAAGGGGCAAATGCCGACGTTGGTAACTGGAACCTTCAAGATTTTCAATAATGAGTTTTAGGCGGCGTTAAGCCGCCTTAATTAGCATGAATAGCAAACGCGGTTTCACTCTCATCGAAATATTACTGGTTCTTGTGTTGTTGTCGATGGCTGCGGTTGCAGTGATTGCCACCCTCCCAAGCAGTACCGATGACACCTTAAAACAACTAGCCAAATCTTTATCGCTGAGAGTGCAACTTCTAAATGAAGAAGCGCTGCTGAGTGGCAAAGATTACGGCTTGCGTGTGGATGAAAAACAGTCACGCTACGTGCTATTAGAGCTAAAAGAAGATGGCTGGCAACCTTTAGCAATAGACAAGATTCCTTCAGAAACGCAACTGCCGGACGGGGTTGCCATTGAACTTTCATTGGGTGGCGGCGTTTGGCAAAGCGATGATCGCTTGTTTAAACCGGGTAGCCTATTCGATGAAGATATGTTTGCCGACGTTGAGCAAGACAAAGAGAAAAAGCAGCGTCCTCCACAAATTTTTATTGTTTCCAGCGGTGAAGTGACGCCTTTTACCATTTCTTTATACCCTTCACAGGAAAACAGTGAACAAGATGGTTGGCGTATACGTGCAAAAGAGAATGGTGAAATTATCTCTTTAGCGCCAGGAGAAGATGATGCGTCGTGAGCGAGGAATGACCTTACTGGAAGTACTCGTTGCATTGGCGATTTTTGCCACAGCAGCCATCGCGACGATCCGCTCTGTGAGTCAACACATTAATACCTTAAGTTATCTGGAAGAGAAAACTTTTGCGGCCATGGTGGTGGACAATCACATGGCTAAGGTAATGCTTGATGGTAATAAGGTCAAAAAGCAAACAGGCAAAGACGAATTAGCGGGGCGCACTTGGTATTGGAGTGTGACACCAGTATCAACCTCTGGCGATCTGCTACAAGCATTTGATGTCAGTGTTGCTGTGGAAGAAAAAGGCACACCAGTGGTCACGGTGAGAAGTTATGTGCAGAAGTAACCGTCGTCAACATGGTTTTACATTGATTGAAGTGCTGGTGGCGATTGCGATTTTTGCCAGTTTGAGCCTAGGTGCCTATCAGGTCGTCAATCAAGTTCAACGCAGCAACGAGCTCTCTCTGGAAAAAAGTGAACGACTAAAGGCGATTCAACGCACATTGGTATTCATGGATAACGATTTTCGCCAAATGGCATTAAGAAAAACCCGCACTAATGGGGAAGAGCCCGATGCCTTATTGGTTCATTGGAAAGATTATCTGTTGGACTCCGATGGAAAAGGGATCATGTTTGCCCGCACAGGATGGCGTAACCCGCAACAGCAGTTCCCGCGTGGCGAGGTCACTAAAGTAGGCTATCGCATTAAAGAAGAAACGTTAGAGCGTGTGTGGTGGCGTTATCCCGATACGCCAGCAGGGCAAGAAGGGGTTTATACGCCGCTTCTAAAAGAGGTCGAAACCTTAGAAATGCGCTTTTACGATGGTAAGAAGTGGCAGAATCAATGGGAGACCAAAGATACGTTACCTCAAGCGGTTTCTGTTACTTTGACCCTAAAAGATTATGGGGACATTGAGCGTATTTATTTAACTACTGGCGCTCAATTGACTGAGGCGGCAGAAGGGGAGCTGAAACAGTGAAGAGAAGCTCTCAAAAAGGTGTCGCGCTGATCGTCGTGTTGTTATTGCTTGCTATTATGGCAACGATTGCGGCAGGTATGGCTGACCGTTTATTTAGCCAGTTCAAGCGCGCGTCAAACCAGCTCAATTATCAGCAAGCCTATTGGTACAGCGTTGGTGCTGAAAACTTGGCGAAAAAAGCCATTGAACAAAGCTATAAAGACAGTGATACCACGAACCTTTCTCAGCCTTGGGCACTGGAAGAACAGGTTTACCCATTGGATTACGGCACCTTATCTGGACGTATCTATGATCGCCAAGCGTGTTTTAATCTCAATGCATTGGCTGGAGTTACTGCTCAACCAGGAGAGAGCAAAATGCCTTTTCTGGTGGAAATGCTACAAAACCTGTTGGAAGAGCTGGAAGTGGAAAACTACCAAGCTGAAAGCATTGCTCAATCAGCGTGGGAGTTTGTCGACAAGGATAATACCGTGAACTCCGTATCTGGGGTGGAAGACAGCACATACGAAGGCTTTTCACCTGCTTATATGACGGCAAACGCGTTGCTGGCTGACGGTAGTGAGCTTCGAGCTGTTCATCAGGTTACGGGTGATGTGATGGCGAAAGTGGCGCCGTATGTTTGTGCCTTGCCTACCAGTGAAATGGCGCTAAATGTGAATACGATAGACAGTAAGCATGCTGCACTTTTAGCGGCGCTGTTTCATCCGGCACTGAGTACGGATGATGCCAAGTCTATGCTTGAGAGTCGCCCATTTGACGGTTGGCCAAGTGTGGATGATTTTCTTCAGGAGTCAGCACTGTCAGGCATCAATGATGAACAAAAAGAAAAGGTTAAACAGTATCTTGCTGTAGATAGTGTGTATTTTGAATTGGATGTACAACTATTGGTTAACGAATCTCGCGTTCGAGTTCGTAGCCTGTTGTTTAGTGAAAATAGAGAAACTGCAACGGTAGTACGCCGTCGCTTTGGAGGAATCAGTGAGCGAGTTTCTGATCGTTCGTCTGAGCAGAAATAGTAGCCACTCGGTACAGTGGTTAGTTTGGTCTGAAGCTCAGCAGGACGTTATCGCCAGTGGTGAATTAAGTAATCAAGACGATTTAGCTGAGCTAACAACGTATGCCGCCGGTCGTCAGGCGGTGTTATTAATTTCGGCCGCTGACGTGTTATTAGCGGAAGTGGATGTTCCAGCTGGAGCGTCACGCCAGTTTGAGAGCATGTTGCCTTACCTTTTGGAAGATGACATCGCGCAAGACGTTGATGATCTGCATTTTAACGTGCTCGAAAAGCGCGGCGATAAAGCCAAAATTTGCGCGGTGGAAACCCAATGGTTAAGTGAAACCCTCACCGCACTGAAAGATTTAAATGTGGATGTGAAGCGTGTCCTGCCCGATGCTTTGGCATTACCAGAACTGGATGGCATAGCGGCTGTTGAACTAGATGGTCAATGGTTGATGAAAAAAGACGCTTTTTCGGCATTGAGTGTTCATTCTGAGTGGCTGGAAATGGTGGCTCAGTCAGAGTGGGTGAAACAAGATGAAGAGTTTTTAACCTTAACCTCATACTCGCCATTGCCTGAATTGAATTTAGCTGAAGAGCAAACATGGCAAACCAGTGAGCCTAAGCTGGTGATGCAACTGCTGGCAGAGCAAGCCGTCAAAAGTAAGGTCAACTTACTCAGTGGTCGGTTTAAACCCAAATCGTCTTTGCTACGCCATTGGAAAGTTTGGCAGAAAGCAGTGGTTGCAGCAGCCGTATTTGTGGTGATTGCTGGAGGTTATAACCTGTTAAAAATCCAGCAGTATGAAACTCAAGCCAATGCTTATCGTGCGGAAAGTGAACGTATTTTTAGAACAGTATTTCCTGGGAAAAACAAGATCCCGACCGTGAGCTACTTAAAACGTCAGCTCACTGACGAAGCGTCGAAACTGTCTGGTGGTGGTTCAGGCGAAGGGGTTCTGAACTGGATGGTAAAACTGCCACAAGCACTGTCTGGAATAAAAGGGCTGAAGTTGAACAGCTTTAAATACGATCAAAACCGTGGTGAGGTGCGTCTAGAAGCACAGAGCCAAGATTTCCAGAGCTTTGAAAAAGCACGTGAGCAGCTTGCGCAGCATTTTGCGGTAGAGCAAGGCCAGCTTAATCGTTCTGGTAACGCCGTTAATGGCACCTTTGTGCTGAAGAAGAAGTGAGGTGAGTTCAATGCAAAAATACATAGCCTCATTCCAAAGCTGGTGGAGTAGCATCAGCGTGAGAGAACAGCGCATGGTGATTGTCTGTTCACTCTTGTTGGTTGTCGGGATCATTTATTGGGGGATATTGCAGCCAATAAGCTCGCGAGCCGAGCTGGTGCAAAACCGTATTACCAGTGAGAAGCAACTGCTGAGTTGGGTACAAAACAAAGCGGATGAAATTTCTCGATTGCGTGCGCAAGGTGGGCAAGTGGTCTCTAGCCAGCCGCTGAACCAAATCATTTCCTCGTCAGCGAGCCGTTTTAATATTGAACTGATCCGAGTACAACCTCGTGGTGAGATGATCCAAGTTTGGGTCCAACCGCTGCCTTTTACTACATTGATTGACTGGGTTGCTTACCTGAAAGAAGAGCAGGGTGTGAATGTTGCTTTCCTTGATGTCGATAAAGCTGAACGCGCGGGTGTGGTCGAAGTTAAGCGCTTGCAGTTGAGTAAGTAAGAGAGGGTGGCGTGAAGAAAAAAATACTGATAACTCTGCTGGTTGTCATGGCATTCCTTGTCAGCCTTGTGGTTCATATTCCCGCACAGTTTGTGCTTAGCCAATTTCCTTTACCGCCTCAGCTGAGTCTGAATGGCGCCACTGGCACTATTTGGAAGGGGCGTCTAGTGAGTGCACAGTGGGCACAGTATCAACTTGGCGAGGTCAGCTGGAGTATTCAGCCAAGCAAACTGTTGACGGGGAATCTGCAAGCACAAGTACGATTTGGCCGAGGCAGTGATTTAAACGTGAAAGGCCGAGGTATCGTGGGCTATGGTGTCAGCGGTGCGTATGCAGAGAATTTTGTTGCCTCAATGCCCGTTGATACCGCATTAGAATTTGCCCCAAATCTGCCAGTACCATTGGATTTAACTGGTCAGATTGAGCTAAGCATCAAACATTTTGACTATGCTGAGCCCTACTGCCAGTCTGGAGAAGGTGCTCTGGTCTGGAATACCGATACCATTGGTACCCCATTGGCGGAACTGAATGTCGGACCTGTTGTGGCAGATATTAGTTGTCAGGATAGTACGTTAACTATGAAAGGTAACCAGCAAAGTGAACAAGTTGAAAGTGAATTTTCGTTGGTCCTTAAAGCGGATAGTAGCTATGACACCCAAGCTTGGTTTAAGCCGCAACAAGCGTTCCCATCAGCATTACAACAGCAGCTGAAATGGTTACCAGCACCGGAAGACAATGGGCGATATCCATTTTCCTACCAAGGGCGCTTATAATCTTGGTACCCATATCAATAAAAAAGCCAGTCAAACAATGACTGGCTTTTTTGTGGTTAGGCGGTTGGAAAACTGATTTGGACTTTCAGGCCACCCTCACTGCGATTGGTTACTGCGACGGAGCCATGATGCTGGCTGATGATCCGCTTCACAATGGCTAACCCAAGCCCGGTACCTTCGCTGCCTCTGGCGGTATCGCCACGGGTGAAAGGTTCAAATAATTTCGCAACTTGGCTTTCTTCAATACCGGGACCATTGTCTTCAACACATACCCAACATAATTTGTTGTCAGCGGTATTTCCCGTACTGACTTTGACCCAACCATTACCATAGCGTATCGCATTGACCACCAAGTTACTGACGGCACGTTTCATTGCGATGGGGCTGCCGTGCGCTAACTTGAGGTCGGTTTGCAATGCCGTTTCAATTTGAAATTCATAGCCACCTTCAGAAGAGGCAACATCGTTAGCGATGTCATTCAAATCCACCTCAACAAAAGATTGGGTATTAATGGGTTTCAGGTAATCCATAAACTGGCTAATGATTTCATTACACTCTTCGGTGTCGCTGATAATCCCTTCTGCTAAATAGCTGTCTTCGGGTGACATCATTTCTGTCGCGAGTCGGATGCGAGTGAGTGGCGTACGTAAATCATGGCTGATCCCGGCCATTAATAATGCGCGATCTTCTTCCAGCTCTTGAATCCCTTTCGACATGCGATTAAATGCGCGGGTAACCGAGCGAATTTCACTGGCTCCCTTTTCCGGTAACGGCGGGGGGATTTCACCACGGCCGACGCATTTCGCAGCGCTTTCTAATGACGTTAATGGTCGGTTTTGTAAGCGGATAAAGAGCCAGCCCCCCGCGATAATTAAGACAGCCATGATCAAGCTATTGCGAAAAAGTGGGGCAAAATCTTCTTCTTGTAGCTCAGATAAAGGGATCCTAAGGAGTGAGTCAGGCAAGGCATCGGTTTTCATCCAGAGAATGTAACTCTCTTCCCCTAGCATCATTCGCACTTCGGTTGGTGAACCCAGCTCATGACTCATTTCTTCACTCATGAGATCAATACTGACGGCATGCTCGTATTCACGGGCAATCAAACTGTTCTCTGCATGCATGGTGACGCCAAGCTGTTCGAGGACCTGACGGCGTAAAGGTGCATCCATTGCGAGCTCATTCGTTCCGTTCTCGGTGTCGAGTAGCATGAGCTTGATTTCGTGGCTAAGAATTTTATTGAACTGCTGCAAGCTGGGTAATAAGGCGTAATTAAACACCGCGTAATAAGAATAAACCTGACTGGCAATGAGGAGAGTGATAAACAACAGGATCGATTGGGTGAAGGAGCTGCGAATGCGCATATGTAGAACCTATGGCTAGAAAGGTGCTGGTAACGGAAGGAAATACCAGCACCATGTGTGAAGGAGTTAAGCTTCTTTACCGTCCGGTACAAAGACGTAGCCGAGGCCCCAAACAGTTTGGATGTAGCGAGGTTTGCTTGGGTCAACTTCGAGCATACGACGCAGACGGGAAATCTGGACGTCGATTGAACGTTCCATTGCGGAGTATTCACGGCCACGTGCCATATTCATTAACTTATCACGTGACATTGGCTCACGAGCGTTAGTGACTAGCGCTTTTAATACCGCAAACTCACCAGAGGTTAGAGGCATTGCTTCCTCGCCGTGGAACATTTCACGGGTGCCTAAGTTTAGGCGGAACTCACCAAACTCGACAATGGATTCTTCAGAACTTGGTGCACCCGGAAGTTCAATCGTTTGGCGGCGCAGTACGGCTTTAATTCGAGCTAAAAGTTCACGTGGGTTGAATGGCTTCGGTAAATAGTCATCAGCCCCAACTTCCAAACCAACAATACGATCAACCTCATCGCCTTTTGCTGTCAGCATCAAGATAGGTAGCATGTTGTTCGCGTTACGAAGGCGACGACAAATGGACAAGCCATCCTCTCCAGGTAGCATGAGATCAAGCACCATCAGGTGGAAAGTTTCACGTGTTAACAAACGATCCATCTGTTCACTGTTTGCCACACTGCGTACCTGGAATCCTTGCTCAGACAGGTAACGCTCCAGTAATGCACGCAAGCGCGCATCATCATCTACGACCAGAATTTTAAAGTTTTCTTGCATGTAATGATTCCACTTAATAAATACGCTGTCCCGATTTGGGTAATCAAAATGTAACACTGTTCTGACTAATGTGGCGCAAAGAATTGTTAACGTTTATTACCTTTTTAGCTAATGTATACAGTGGTTGCAAACGAATATTGCTAGGAATATGAAAACAAACCTGATTACACGCGAAGGCTACGATAGGCTGAAGAAAGAGTTGGACTTTTTGTGGCGTGAAGAGCGCCCAGAAGTGACGAAGAAAGTAACTTGGGCAGCAAGTTTGGGTGATCGCAGTGAGAATGCCGATTAAGAGTTAGAACCACTTTAAACATACTAAAATGGCTTTAGGCAAGAGCATATAAACAACAAAAAAATAGTACACATACTAGATAACTGTACTATTTGACAACCATTTTTCTAACACATCTAAAACCAGTGCCGCCTGAAAATAGTATTTTAATTTGGCTGGTTATTTCCCATCATCATATGAGTTAAGATAGTCCGCTATGATATCTCCGTGACAAGCTTCTGGCTTACAAAAACATCCCAAGCGCTTACCCGAAAGCTCTAACATATCTGCTTTTGTGATGTTCAGGAACTTATCATAATCGAAGTCATACTGGTATTTTCTCAATACTTCATTTCTATCATCACCATCGACACCAATTGGATACGGATTTCCCCATGGAGAACCACGACCAATGTATTCATAATCTTCAGTATTTTTCTTACTGTTATAAACAGGGTCTTTTTTTATATTCACGACCCGTGTTAGTAAGATTTTTTGAACGCTAGTTTTAACTGAACTATCACGTAGGGCTTTTACTTCATCTATAAACTCTTCACCATCACTGAATATTATTGAGTGAGTATAGTCATCTAAATTGCCAATCATTGACTTAGAATACACGGTATACGAGAGGTTATGTGATAAGGCATATTTGCTCCCAAACTCATGAAAATCATCAACGAAAATTAGCTCAGGTGTTTCCAAGTTCTTTAGAAGGTTACTCAACTTCCGACAAAACTTGGAATAGCATTTAAACAACTCTGGGTAAAGAATAAGAACTCGATTCATAACTAGAACAAATGCTTTATAGTAAGATTTAAACCAGAGTGCTTATTGAGGTATTCAACAACCAATCGTCTATGACACAGATGAGGCTCATGTTCACTGCAAAGCAAACAACCATGCTCTAACATGCTCGGTGTTATTTGCTTTTCAATGTTCCTTATCGCCATTAGATTAAGAAACTTATCTTCGTACTCACTCCATGACATGTCACCTTTCTTATAAGGATTCAACATCTCTTTTGTCGGCGCAAGTTCAGGTAAGTGAACGTACTCTGCATCACAAAGTTCTTTGAGGAAAAACTTCAAATCATCACGTTTAGCAAAACCAGCAAGCTGAGAGACGTTGTTCAAACGGACATCGATCATAGTCTTAACATCGTTCGTTTTCACAAAGTCGAAAAAAGTCTCAGCGCTCTTTTTTGTAAAACCAATAGTAAAAATATTGATATTAGAGTGATCACTAATCATAGTCTTCAATCTCGTCAAAGTAGTTAGGGAAAGTGTAAATTCCATTTACCTGTAACCAGTAACCGTTCCTTCCATCATCAGTTTGAAAGCTTCTGCTTAGGCCGATACGTAAATACAGTTCTTCTTGTAACTCAATAAATTCCATGACTTTATCGAGTTCCCCGTCTTTATAGTGCTTTTGAGCAAAGTCATGGAATCGTCGATCTGTAATTGATAAAAAGCCGAAGTAATTACCCTCATCATCCCAAAAAGATGCCTTGATTTTTCCTGGGTTAAACTTGTCTTCATGAATGGTCAAACTCTTAGGTCTGATCTTTATCGTAATAATTGAGTTATCGGGTGCATCTTTGAGCTCGATATGTTTTTGGTACCTTTCAGCAAAAGTAACATCGAAACCAATGGGCACTGATGGACTAAGCGTTAAATCTAGAACCCTTTTAAATTCTTCTTTCGTACAACGACCTACTGATTTACCATTTTCGAAGCTAGAATCTTCTACATGTGGCTTAGCAGCTCCCTTGATGCGAGTAAAAGCACCACAAAGCTTAGAGCCCGGCTGTAAATTTAGTTTTTTGCATGTTTCGCTTGTAATGTAAGGCATTGGACGAAAAAACTCCCCTGTATCAGGGTCTGTTGCAGCGATGCATACGTTAGGGTTACCTTTTTTAAATCTAGTCAGGTCTGTAATAATTAATTCTTTCATTTTTATAATCCTTACCATCTTTTTTTTAGAATGCCTTAACGTCTTTTACTGTGGAGCTCTTTGTATACTATGTGAGTAATGCTCGTTCGGTTTCTTTAAATCATTTATCAAGCAGCACGAGACACATCAAATCTACGATTAACCTCATTCGTTATACCACGCTTCATCTAAATGATGTTGATATCTAGAATTAATTGAGAACAAACTAACGGGCTGCGAAGATGCTTTAACTCTAGTGTTCTTTGAAACAATCTTACTTCTCGGTTAGTTTGTTGTGCAATCAACATGCTCCAACCGAGGATGTGTGTATAGTCTATTGTCAATAGCCTACTAATACTGACAGAAACAACGTTGTTTTGAGTTTGATTTAAGACTAGCGTTGATGCATTTTAGATATGTCAGAGCTTATCGTTACACATCAAAAAGGCTTCAAAATGAAGCCTTGAGAATATCATTTAACTAAGCTGAGTCTGGCTCGTGCTTTTGGAAGTGTCGCTACATTAGCTTTTTGCAAAGCAACGTTAGGAACAACAGCACATTTAAACAAGAGTCCACTAACTTCATCAACGGGCAGACTTATACTTTTTGCTAAATCCACGATAGAGCAACCGTCTTCACTAAGAGCTGCCAATATTTTATTGATAACATGAGAGGTCTCACGTTGGATACCATCAATTTCTTTGGTCCTTAGCCCCATTTTGCTTGCTTGAATCACTAGATTCTTGTACTGCCATTCAGAAAGCACGCCTGTGTTTTTCATCTGCACAATAAGCGCAAACGCCGAAACCTTCCAGTTATGCTTAAGCTTCAAAATTGACTGGATAGTAATCAGGGAGCCCTTATAAGGTAAAACCGTTACTCTCGGCATTAGTAGCTCTGCCGCAAACCTGTCAGCTTCAGACTCTAAGTCTTTTCCTTGTGGAGAGTTATGTCGATGAAGAATGAGGTGACCTAACTCATGAGCAGCATCAAACCGACTTCTTTCCCCCGATTTCTGCGTGTTTAAAAACACATAAGGGGTAGCCCCTTTCCAAAAAGAAAAAGCGTCGACATTTTGAGTATTTTCCGCCAATGAAAAAACTCTGACACCATTTTTTTCAAGCAAATGGACCATATTACTAATACTTGCAGTACCAAGGTTCCAATCTGCTCTCAACATCTGAGCAGCAACCTCCGGTTCTATATCGCGATAGTCTGGAACATTTACTTCAAGCATATTGTAGCTAAGTTCAAAGAACTCGCTAATCAAAACTCCTATCTGGCCAGCACCAATAGCTGCATGCTCTTGTGCTGCTTTCATGCTCTTCAGAGATCTGAAAGACACCGTTTCTCTAGCTACTTCTTCGATGGAATCGTCATCAAGTAAAAATTCTGCAGGGTAATTCAAGGCGCGAGAAAACGCCTTAACTGTTGCTTCAGGTGGTTCGCTGCTGCAATAGTCTTTTTCATACTCCGATACCATCCTAGGCGTTAGACCAACTTCTTGAGCTAAAGATTTGAAGGTTAACTGCCTTCGCGTTCTAGCTAACTTTAACCTAGATGGATTAAATTTTACTGACATTTCTCTACTACTTACTTCTTAATGGGGTCAAAAAAATCGGTGTCATCAGTAAATGTTGGCTGCATCGGTTTAGTAATTTGACCTTCAAATGGCACTGCTTCAAAGAGAAACCTTTGTGACCATTGCGATATTTTCAGTCTACCTTTCGCACCTGATAGCTGTGTTTCCGTCGGTAACGACAACTCAAATCTGACTTCTGATTTATCTTTATCAATCGCGTATAAAAACACCCAAGTTTGATGACCGTCCGCATTGCTAATTGTTCTATCAATAGTA
The DNA here is from genome assembly GCF_050113675.1 of Vibrio sp. TRT 21S02. NCBI lineage: Bacteria > Pseudomonadati > Pseudomonadota > Gammaproteobacteria > Vibrionales > Vibrionaceae > Vibrio > Vibrio sp. TRT 21S02. The sequence continues at coordinate 7,043 of NZ_JBNJOI010000023.1, read as the reverse complement.
GCAACGTCTTCAAACAGTGGATAGTTAGCTTCTACAATATTTTTTGTAGCTTGTCCTTTTTGGTTACGAGTTCTGGGCTGAACATCGTTATCAAGGCCAGTGTTAGAATCACCACTGGTAACAACTATCGTCAACTGCTGTTCAGCATTGACTAATTGAGCCATACCATCTCTATGGATAGACTTCCAACCAATGCACTGATCCACAACCATTTGGCGAAAAGATGCAACAATTTCTTCCCAAGCTCTTGAACCGCCAGCTGTTATCGGATGGAATTTGTTGACACTATTGTACTGAGCAATCCCACTTAAGATTGCATCTGTGAACACTTGGGTACTAATACCTAGAACTGATTCTTCTTGTCTGGGGTCATCTTCTTGCGCCCAAACCTTTACTAAACTGGAATTCATAAACAGAAACCTTACCTATTACAATTATATTTAATCGAGTTGCAACGCTCATTTCCTATTTTAACCTACTTTCGTAGGCAAAAACAAGAAATGTATCTGTATGGTTTTAGGAAAAGATAAGTAACGCTACCATTGCTTTTAAAGTAAAATGTAGAAGAGCATCATACTCCTCATGATCTGTGAGTACGCTGCTTGTATAGTAGTTTCCTTGAGAGAACCGCCGAGTTAGTACCTTAAGTAGAGTCCACAATTAAAGTGTAAGAAAGGCTGAGATTACGCGCTGCTTAAAAGTTCCTAGTCGAAGTTCATCTAATGTACTGAGTGAGCCGGTTGAATTGGATGCGATATTGATAGCACTGTTCCAGCTCAAGTTTGGGTTCACTTCACTTTGTTCTTCTAAAAGCCCATTACCAGTTAATTGAGTTCGTTGGGATACCGACTCAAACTGTATTAAACTGTCTATTTTCGCAAACATGCAAGATTCAGGAATGTCTTGTTCAATCCGCTCCGAAAATTCTATTAAGCTTTGCTCTGCAAAAGTAAATAGCCACGCTTGCTGGTTGGTTTCCTCATTTACTCGAAGAATTCGACCGAGTACTTGTCTAAAGTAAAGCTCAGTTTTTACAGAACTCATATGACAACATACTTGAAGTCTAGGAATATCAGTGCCCTCACTAATCATCCCAACGCTAACTATCCACTGAGTACCCCCCTGACGATAGCGTTCAATCTCAGACAAAGGCTCCTCGTGACGATAAGTCACTAAGGAGACGGTTTGTCGATACTTTTCCAAAAGTATCTTTTTAATCTCTTGGGCATGTTGAACAGAAGAAGCAACGACTAACCCTCCTGCATTCTGATTTTGAGTACGTATGTCAGCAAGCTTTCGACAACCGAGTCCAAGCAGGTATTCCATAGCCTCTTGGTTATGTATTACGCTCTGATAAGAAGCTTTAGTTTGCTTTAACATTTCAAGAATCGACGAAAACGATTCTGCTTTTCCGTCGCTAGTCACCGACAAATGTTCATTGTCTACGAGTACAATTCTTGGGGCTCTACAAACATGGTCGGCAACGGCTTCTTTGAGAGTGTACTGATAGTCAACCAAGAGCTCCCCATCAGGGTCGCTATACTGTGCCATTACTATCGGCAATGCATCTGAACGCCAAGGTGTACCAGAAAGCGCTAAGGTGTAAGTAGCCAGCCCCTGAATCTTAGTAAGGATCTGTTGCCCCCAAACATTCGCGTTTTGATACTCGGAACCTGAGCAATGGTGTATCTCATCAAACACTACAAACACTCTATAGTTACGTAGCGTCTGCCAAAACTCTTCGCTTAGAAACTGAATGGACTGGTAGGTTAGCGACTGTCCAATTGAGCCTAAACCACCATTAAAAGTGCAATTGAGAACTTTTGAAAAGGTTCTTTTTATCCCATCTGATACCGTTAACGACGGTGAAAAACACAAAACAAGGTCAACCATATCATTCCCCAACAACCTGGAAGCAATAGTTGCCGCCAATACCGTTTTCCCTGCCCCTGGAGTCGCTTGGCAAAAAAAGTGGTGCTGGCTGTTTTTGTAGTTTTGTACCGCTCTTTCAGAGCACTCTTGTTGCCATTTTCTCAACATTCGGTGACATCCGAAGATATGGAGTTAATCACGTTGGTGAGTACGTTCACTTTACCAAATAGATGTGCAGAGCGATCTCTCGCTTGTTGCAACATAGGGTTGAGCCTTGGTTCCAGTTCGGGGAAACGACGATTGATTGATTGGTATTCGTCGATCTCACCCAGAACAATCTCTAACTCAGCTTTGTACTGGTTTCGCTCATGGCGCAATACCGAGTAATCTGGAGAGGTTTTCAATGGAGAGGTGGCATTCTCTCGTCCTACTTTGGGTTTCACATTAAGAGAGCGAAACAGTTCCGTTTGAAAGTATCTTTTATCTCGTCCCTCCCCCTCACATTCAAGCCAACCGTTTCTCACAAAACGAAGGATCTGTCTGTAGAGTCTTTTTCTTGCCTCATCAGGATTTTTCCTAAGATCACTTATAGAAAGAGAGGCGTCGCGTAGTTCAATAACCGAAAAGCCATCCATACCTTTTTCAATCAATAACTTGTGTATAATCGCACTGATTTTCGTCGAACGTTTCATTTACAACTCATGCAGAACCAAAAACTAAGGATTGCTTAGTATACAAAAATCGACAAAACTAAGAAAATCTTAGTTACTGTAGGTTTTCACACATGAACCGAAAATGTCATTTACTAACCCAATCCCGTCGCGACTTAAAGAAGCACGCAAAAAAGCCAAACTCTCCCAGAAAGCCTTGGGGGTGCAAATAGGTATGGATGAAGGCTCGGCAAGTGCCAGAATGAATCAGTATGAGAAAGGCAAACACACTCCTGATATACAGACTCTAAAGCTCATTGCTGACGAGCTAGGTGTTCCTTTGAACTATTTCTTTTGTGAGGAAGAAAGCTCCGCCAAGTTAGCTTGCTTGATTGCAAGATTGAGCGAAGAGGAAAGGCAAGAGCTTATAAATACGTTGAGCGGTTCCGAGGATAGTTAGGTTTTTTTGTAGCTAATCGAGTTAACGAACCATTCTTTGTCACCTTCAGGTGTGCGAACCGTCACTTCGTCATCCACTTCCTTCTTCAACAATGCTCTCGCCATTGGCGAATCAATCGAGATGTAGTCTTTTGCGTCCCCATAGATTTCTTCAGGACCGACAATTCTGAATGTCTTAACATCACCGGCTTCATTCTCAATCTCAACCCAAGCGCCGAAGAAGACCTTTCCTTCTTGTTGAGGAGAATAATCTACGATGCTCACCTCAGGGAGAAACTTGCGGAGGAAGCGCACACGACGGTCTATTTGACGAAGTAAGCGCTTATTGAAGGTGTAATCGGCATTTTCAGAGCGATCGCCAAGGCTTGCTGCCCATGTGACGATTTTGGTGATCTCTGGACGCTTCTCATTCCACAGATGGTCGTGTTCCGCTTTGAGTTTGTTATAACCTTCTCTGGTGATTAGTTTTGTTTTCACTTCTACAGTCCAAGTTATCTATAAGTTTTGTAGCGCCTTTTTAATTGCGTCCAAAGTCGCAACAGGGAAAAAAGACTTTTGAGTGTCACTCGAGACTATACTGCCATTTTTTCCAAGCTCCAATTGATGTCTACGTAAAAACTCACTAGAAATGAGGTACTCCAATGCGCTTCGCTCCAACTCAGTGAGCTTAATCGACGCCACAGAGACATCGACGTTATCGAACACTTCAATGACCTGATTGATAGGCACTACTTCATTAAGTAATCGTTCCGCTTCCTTTTTCTGAGCATAGAGAATGTTGGCTTGAAGCTTGACTACTGGATCTTCTAGTTCATCTATCCAAGCGTGCATCTTACCTTTTGAGGTCTTTCGAGCAGGCTTTGGTTGGTCTTTTGTTGAAGAGTTGAAGCTAGCAATTAAAGTTCGGTAGGATTCACCGGTTTTGTTTCGGATGCTTTGTGCAGCAGGAACACCTCGCCCTTTTCCAAGACGAGCTATCGTTGAATAACTAAAGTCGTTCAATCCGCGCTCTTGTTGTTCCTTGCATATGGTAAACACGGCTTCTAACGAGTTCTGTACCCGAGATGATGCTTTCTTTTTTAGCTGACTCAGTACTTTCTCAGGAGTAATTTCTGACATGCTGACCAATCCTTTCTAGTGGTTTCGACTTCTCAAACAATTCACGAATCGTCTTTTCGTCGAACTGGTTATCTATCGATAAGTCCTTTAGGGTCAAGCTCCCATCCATAAGGCGGTCGACGTTTTCCCAGCCTTTCAAACGTGTCAGCATTAGCTCTGTTAACTGGTTCCCCACTGCAAGCTGTTCTTCTTCTGACAGTAAGAAGAATTGCGGCTGAATACCATTTTCAACCATCATTTTGTCGATCATTTGAGAGCGTCTAGTAACCGCTAAATCGTCGCTACAGCTATGGTACAGTTCTGCGTTCGAACATACCTCTGATAGCTGATGAAAGCTACTTACTTCAACTAGTTCAACATCCAGTGTGAATTCATGCGGAACAATGAGCTGATACTGATTCTCCGTGTTTTCTTTAGGGTTACGCATAAGAGTTTGACAATTATGGATATGTCGGTGAATCGCGTTCATGTCTGAGAGGTACAAATCTAGCTTCTTCGCTCGTGTTTCAATTTCTGAGTTTAAGTGCACGCGCTCTCCAATTAACTCACGTCTCCCAGACTCCAAAGCTGACTTCTCTGTGCTATCCATTTTTATTTTGTAAAGTCGGTGCTCAATTACATCAATCTTTTCTGCAATGTCATCAAGCTTTAGCTCAAGCGAAGAGTAACGCATAGACTGAGTGTTCACCGCTAGGCTTATTTCATTGAACATAGCGGCAAGTCCAACCAAAAAAGCAGGGCCGGTAATAAAGAATCGACATTGAAAACAGTTCTGCTCACCCAAATAACCTGCTGGTACGCGGTGATATATGTTGGCTTTCGTGGCTACAGGACAGCCCCCTTCCGAGCAAAAAGCACCTCCCACAGGGCAGATACCAAAGTCTTTCCAAAGATAGCTTGAGGCTGGCCGGGCATTGTCTAGTGAATTTAGTAAATCTCTAGACGAACATACCAACTGTGATTTCACCTCTTCAATTCGTTGCTGCTCCACAAAGGATTTGAGTGTCTGAGTTGCTTTGCTCATCGCTTCTTTTTCTCCCAACTCCATTTTCTCTCGTAAGTTGGCGCCTGTTTTATCACTCTTGGTATAGTAGATAGTCATTATGATGCTGGAGTGGCCTACCAGTTTCATTATGACTTCCAAAGGAATGCCGAACTCATACGCGTATGCGTTAATCAGACTAACGCGCATTGAGTGTGGAGTGTAAGGGGATTTGAAGTGTGAAAGCGGTATAATTTCGCTGCTCTCTAAATCTTTGATGACCTTAGCGTATTTTAACCCACGGTATGTGGCCGTTGTGACGTCCTTTTTTGCACTGAAAAACAGTGCAGCTGCCAATCTATCAGTTAGGCGTCCGCTGAAGTATCCCGGCTCTATCTGTTTAAATTCCCTAAATAAAAAGCAATTAATACCTTTGTATTTGCGCTGAACTTCATTCAAGTTGGTACGAGTACAGTCCAACCACTTTGTTGGCTCCTTAAGTGGATTGTATTTCTGTTGCCACTTTCTGAGCTTTACCAACCAATACGCAAGCTCTATGGGCATGAAGGGAATCGTGTAGCCCGAACCATCAAACTTAGTTTTGTTCGACGTGTAATGGACACCAAACTCTCCTTGCCCTGACTTACTCACCATACTCTGCCGATTAGTTAGGCCTGCCAGCTTAGTCCTATTTTTCTTCCAAACGACTTTACCATTCTTAAAGTGGGCGAGTTCTTTGTCGGCCTCTCCAGAGTCACTGTATACGATTTGCATTCCTCTTGCAGGAAGTTGCATCAATGAATATGTATAGGTCCAGTATGCTGGAAACCAAAGATAAGTTTTGCCATTTTGAACTTTGAAAACGCAGTCAGGGTCATTATGATCGAGAATAGTATTGTCATTGATCTCTACCCAATCGGATGAAAATCGATGTAAATGGCTCAAATCCCGATAACTCAGTTTTTTCTCGATTGAGTCTGGGGGAAATATCCACTCTCGGCCTGCCTTTACATATTGATAAGGCAGGCTCATCTTGAGTGTCTCATTGACAATATTTGGTGCTGCCTCGCCATTAAAGCTAATGTGGCTAAAAGGGTTTTTAGCGCCCTTGATATGGGTAATTTCTCCCGTCTCTGAATCTTCCAAAATAAGATAACTCGAGATAATCCAATCTAAGAACTCATTGATTGAGAACGCCCATTTTTTTCTTCGCGTCACTGGAACTTGTTCAAACAGATTCAGCATTGGTTGAATATTTGTCGAACCACGTGTGAGAAACTCCAACGGAGATGTTTCAAAACCATTTGGCTCAACGTATTCACGAACAAATTCACATAGGTCTTTCGCTTTGGTATCTCCCCCACGTGCAGACTTGAGAAACTCTTTTATCGTCTCCGCCCACAACGACCATTCATCAGTAAAGTATTTCACTTGATATGGTCGTTTAACTCCCCAGAAGTCATAGGTGTTAGTCCAACCCTTTCCCTGGTAATGTTCTTCTGGCTTAGCTGGCATTCTAGGGTCGTTGGATTCAGCTCGAAGCTTCGCGTATTCTGCGAGACTGGAAACGCCTTTGCTTCGAACCAAAGCCACTAGTTCGTCATATTCATAAGGTCTTGGTATATCGAGAGCATCATACCAATTGCTCCAGTCAGGTATTCTTTTTTCAGGTTTGGAGGGTAATTGAGAATAGTGCTTCTGCGTAACTCTGTATTGAGATGAATCTTTGATTTTTAGAATCGCACATGCTGTTTTGAACTGTTTCAGATTAGATATATATCTGGGCAATAAGAATTGAATCCAGTTGGTCCAATCATGGGCATAAACCTGATTTGGACGCGAGGGAAGACGCTCATCTTCTTTGTAACGCTGCGAATACTCATTCTGCGATTGAATGCCCAATCCTATCGCCGCTTTGTTGGCCTCTGCATATGTCGAATACCAAGGCCGCTTTTCTTTAT
>NZ_JBNJOI010000022.1:0-51130 GCF_050113675.1 Vibrio sp. TRT 21S02 | reverse complement strand
TCCCCATTTGTCCCTACCCTACTAGTTACTATGCAATGGTCTCAGCGGAGACAATCATTCATAAACGAAAAGGAAAAAATACTATGTCTAAAAACAAAACACCAATGACCCCTGAAGCCGCTGCTCGTATTCAATCACATGAAGCGAAGAATAATGGTGGAAAAGTCGAAAAAGGTTCCTTTACAGGCCGCGCTCAACGCGCTGCTGACCACAACCAAAAACAAGGTAAGTAGGGAGTAACCATCATGGCAAAACCAAGTTCTGCACCAAAGACCGCGCCGAAAGGTAATCCAAACTACCCAAGCACAACTGGCAAGCCTTCAGGCAAAGGTCGTGGCAACACACCTAAACGCTAAGCACATTAGATATAAATGAGGCAGTCTAGCTGCCTCATTTATCTATTATGAACAACTTCTAGCATTCAGCTTGAAGTTACTCAAAAACAAGTTTTGATCAGATTTGTAATCGGAATACGGCACAGACTTTTCCGTTTGTGAAAGAGCGCATAAACACGTTTCTCGCTTACTCTCATACCAACTCACCGACACCATATTTTTTGACGAGTTTATGCAGGTATCAACGATGGCATACTCTACTTCTAATGGGTAACGCTCTTCATCAAAAGCACCATTCACCTTATAACCACCAACCACGCCCACGACCAATGCCGTACTGGCAGACACCAGTTTCCGTTTACTAAATTTAAAGCCTTTGAAGCTTTTTTCACACTTCTCACACGAGATATGCTCTGCATATTCAATGACATTGTCAGTGTGACAATGGGGACACTCAACCTTCATTTTCTAGACAACCTGGTTATATTTTTTATTGTTTCATTTATATCACTGATTCATTATTAAACCACAATCATAAACATAGTTTCATAGCGATAAGTTCATTTTCTTCGATCCAATTCTGCTATAATCTCCCCCAATTTTTTCAGTCAGTTAGTAGTAGAACTCCATGTCAATCAGTTCAGTTATCAAGTCAATTCAAGACATCATGCGTAAAGATGCAGGTGTTGATGGTGACGCGCAGCGTCTAGGCCAAATGTCGTGGCTTTTATTCCTTAAAGTGTTTGATGCTCAAGAGGAAGAGCTAGAGTTCGAGTTAGACGATTACCGCGAACCCATCCCAGCCAAGTACCTATGGCGTAACTGGGCGGCAGATAACCAAGGCATTACGGGTGATGAGCTGCTGGAATTCATCAATGATGACCTATTCCCGACGTTAAAAAACCTTACTGCGCCGAAAGACACCAACCCACGCGGTTTTGTAGTGAAAGAAGCCTTTAGTGATGCCTTCAACTACATGAAAAATGGCACACTGCTTCGCCAAGTGATTAACAAGCTCAACGAAATCGACTTTACTGACTCTAAAGAACGTCACCTGTTTGGTGATATCTACGAGCAAATCCTACGCGACCTACAAAGTGCAGGTAATGCAGGTGAGTTCTACACCCCTCGCGCGGTGACTCGTTTTATCGTCAATCGTCTTGACCCTAAACTAGGTGAGCAGATTATGGATCCCGCCTGCGGTACGGGCGGATTCCTAGCTTGCTCGTTCGATCACGTCAAAGAGAACTATGTGACAAGCGCAGCCGACCACCAAACGCTGCAAAAGCAAATCCATGGTGTAGAGAAGAAACAACTGCCACATTTGCTGTGTATCACCAATATGATGCTCCACGGCATCGAAGTCCCTGTGCAGATTAAGCACGGCAACACGCTTAACAAGCCCCTTTCAAGTTGGGATAGCAATATCAATGTGATTGCAACTAACCCACCGTTTGGCGGCACAGAAGAAGACGGGATTGAAAAGAACTTCCCAGCCGAAATGCAGACTCGTGAAACGGCTGACCTCTTCTTGCAACTTATTGTCGAAGTATTGGATAAAGATGGTCGCGCTGGTGTGGTGTTACCTGATGGCACCTTGTTTGGTGAAGGTGTAAAAACAAAAATCAAAAAGATGCTGACGGAAGAGTGTAACCTGCACACGATTGTTCGCTTACCTAATGGCGTATTCAACCCATACACGGGCATTAAGACCAACATACTGTTCTTTACCAAAGGCCAGCCGACCAAAGAAGTGTGGTTCTATGAGCACCCTTACCCAGAAGGCGTGAAGAACTACAGCAAAACCAAACCAATGAAGTTTGAAGAGTTCCAACAAGAGATCGATTGGTGGGGTAACGAGGCAGATGGATTCGCTAGTCGCATCGAGACCAAGCAAGCTTGGAAAGTGTCGATTGAAGATATTATCGAGCGCAACTTTAACCTTGATATTAAAAACCCGTATCAGGACGAAGTCGTCAGCCATGACCCTGAAGAGTTACTGGCGAACTATCAGCAGCAGCAACAAGACATTAAAGCACTGCGTGACCAACTAAAAGGCATTCTCGGTGATGCTCTTAGCTCTACCATTCAAGATAAAAAGCAAGGTGGTGAGCAATAATGGCTGTAGAGAACCTAATTACCGAACATATTGATGTTTGGACTTCAGCAGTGAAAACCAGATCGACCTCTGGTCGAGGCAGCAGTAAGAAGTTAGAACTGTATGGCGTTAAAAAGCTTCGTGAGCTGATCTTAGAGTTAGCTGTGCGAGGCAAGCTTGTTCCTCAAGATCCTAATGATGAGCCTGCTTCAGTGTTGCTTGAGCGTATTGCGCAAGAAAAGGCTCAATTGGTAAAAGAAAAGAAGCTTAAAAAGCCAAAGAAACTCCCTAATATAAGCGATGAAGAAAAGCCTTTTGACTTACCAAATGGATGGTCGTGGATCCGCTTAAATGAATATGGCGAATGGGGTTCAGGCTCCACACCTAAAAGAAGCAATAGTGGTTACTATGATGGAGGGATACCTTGGTTTAAATCTGGAGAGTTAAAAGCGGATTATATTTCGGAATCAGAGGAAACTATCACCGAACTGGCTTTGTCGGAAACTTCTGTTAGATATAACAATGTTGGTGACGTTCTAGTAGCAATGTATGGAGCAACAATTGGCAAGACTGCGATACTCTCCGTTCGAGCTACTACAAACCAAGCAGTGTGTGCTTGTACACCATTTACTGGCTTAAGTAACACATATCTTTTAACTCTTCTTAAAGCTTATAAAGCTAGATTGATTGGCATGGGAGCTGGCGGAGCACAGCCAAACATCTCAAGAGAAAAGATCATTAACACAGTTATAGCATTACCCCCAAAGCAAGAGCAACACCGTATCGTCGCCAAAGTCGATGAGCTAATGGCGCTCTGCGACCAGCTAGAGCAACAAACCGAAGCCAGTATCGAAGCTCACCAAGTACTGGTAACAACTCTGTTGGACACACTCACCAACTCTGCCGATGCTGACGAGTTAATGCAAAACTGGGCGCGAATCAGCGAGCATTTCGATACCTTATTCACCACTGAAGAGAGTATCGACCAGCTCAAGCAAACCATTCTACAACTGGCGGTGATGGGTAAGTTGGTTCCACAAGTTCCAAATGATGAACCTGCGGCTGAGTTACTGAAAAGAATTGCGGAAGAAAAGGCACAGTTAGTCAAAGAGAAGAAAATCAAAAAGCAAAAAGCACTACCGCCGATTGCTGAAGATGAAAAGCCGTTTGAACTGCCTAGTGGGTGGGAGTGGTGTCGCTTGGGACAAATAGGCTACGATTTAGGTGGAGGCACACCATCAAAATCTAACAGCAAATATTGGGATGGTGAAATACCTTGGGTTTCTCCTAAAGATATGAAAGTGGATTTCATTGAGTCTGCTATCGATACCGTGACAGAAAAAGCAATCAAAGAAACTACTATAAAATTAATCCCTAAAAACAGTTTGCTAATGGTTGTTCGAGGGATGATTCTTGCGCACTCTTTCCCTGTTGCATTAACTAATAAAGATGTCGTGATTAATCAAGATATGAAAGCTTTAGTTTTTAGCAATATTGACCCTCATTACCTTCTCACGGTTATGAAAGCAACGAAAACAACGTTTACCGACTTGGTAGATAGAAGCTCGCACGGTACTTGTAAACTTATCTCAGAGAAACTCTGGAACGTCACCTTAGCGATCCCGCCTCTGAATGAGCAAAAAAAGATCAATATGATGCTTGAGCAAATAATGGATATCTGTGAACAACTAAAACAAGGTATAAGAAAAAAATATCAGAGCCAACTCCACCTTACAGATACTATTGTCGAACAAGCGGTATAACCATGAGTTGAGTCTTTACAATATCGCCAATAAAAACCTCTCACGCTAACATCGACAACTCTCCTCTTGCAGCCCTCGGCTGCAAGAGACTTCTATCTAGCAACAATACCACCGTCTCTATTCCCCGATACAAAGTAGTCAGCATCACGCTTTTACAGATTCAAACCAGTCCAAAACCATTGAAGTAAAAATAAATTCAATCAACAGGTCGAAAAGTTGTTTTTAACCGAACAATCTCAAGTTATCGGATTCAAATTTATTAGTGTGGTTTAGGCCTGTTCCATTTGTTTTATCATTTCCAAGTTGCTTAGCTCGAACTTATAAAAACGACTTTGCTTATCCTCCCGCTTTTCTTCATTTGACCGAGCATCGATATACCACTTTTTCTCAACAATCCATCTAAATGCAGCTCTCTCTGTAACATAAACCTCATCTTTATCTTCAGGTATACCAAAGTCAGTTCTTACTTTTTGCTTGTCCACCTCTGACAACGAGGGGTGGAGTTTTAAGATCAAAGGTAACCTTAAGTTCCACAACTTATCTTGAGCTAAAGCCTCATGATCATGCTGCCTAGACTCCTTAGATTCATGTTCTTCAACCACATTCCTAACACGAGCAAAATGGAAGTTTTTAAATTTATTCTTTTTGTCTGAACGATCAAATGCTCTGAACATCCAACTGGTTCCATCATACATAATTGCCAACGGAACCAAGGTTCTAGTTTGATGATTAGAGCTGTTTTCAGAAAGATAGTTGCAGGAAATCGCATACTTACCCGATATCGCCCTAGTAATCATAGCGACTTCATTGGTATTCATTTGGTTGGGAAACTTGCCAATCTTTTCATAGGCAAGCTCAGTCACACCGAAGATCTTGTTGCTATTAAATCCATTGGCAAGCATGCCAAGCGCCAATTCACCATCTATATCTGTCAATGGTTCGAAGGATTTCCTGATAATCGTATTCGTTTTTTGAGTTTTGTTGTTTGGCCTACGTTTGGAGTATTCAGTAAGAACTCGGGAAGCGGCTGCTTCTGCAATTCCAAACGCATCTTTAAGATCAGCCCGACTAACACGACCTGTAAAAAACAACTTAAAGTCAATATAAGCTAAACGAGCGTTAATAGAGGTTGTCTCTGATGTGATGTCTGCTTGAGAACTGTTTTCCATGATGCGTATCCATTGTTCAATCTAGCCAAATCGTAGCAAAAAAATTATTACGTGTAATTACAATACACAACAAATACACAAAAAGATCATTGACACGTATCATTTCGATCTATCATAATAATCTCAATCGGTATAATAGGTTATTAACCAACCAAAACCACTAGGAGATAGCTGTGCAAGATCAAGGTTTCAAATCACTAAGACAACTAAGTGCAAGCGATAAAGAATTTTGTTTCGAGATGATCTCTCATATCACATCGAACCTAGACTTGACCGAGACACAGTTGTCTCAATTGAAGACGGCTTACCGAGCAATCGGATCCTACTTGGCAAACCAAGGGGGCGAGCTAGCGGAATGCCACATTTATGCTCAAGGTAGTGTTGGTATTGGCACATCCGTAAAACCGATTGATGAAGACTCAGACATGGATATAGATCTGGTGCTCCACTTACCAAGTCAGCACTATCCAACAACTACTGATGAAGCTAACGAGCTACTCTTCAATTTGATACGAGTGCTGAAAGACTCTCAACGATACGGCGACAAAATAGAGAATATGCCAAAACGCAGATGTGTCACTCTGCAATATGGAGGTATCGAAGGACAGGGGTTCCACATGGACATAACCCCTAGCATGCCTGAAGATATGGACTCGCCAAACCATAAGAGCAAAGTAAGAGTTGCAGACATCAAGGATGCCAATAGTCCTTCTCATCCATACGGATATAGGAAGTGGTTCCGAAGCGCGTGTAGTAAAGAGATTCGCTGGAATAGAAAAAGCAACTACAGATCTAATAATGATATATATGCGGGGACAGTAGAACCGTTACCTGGTCAGGGTCGAAAGACTGTACTTCAGATTGTAGTTCAGCTTCTCAAGCGACATAGAGATATGTGGAAACAAAATAAGCAGAACGTTTATGGCGATTGCGCTCCAATAAGCATAATTATTACGACTCTAGCAGGTCTAGCTTATGAAAAGTGCTCAAACTCTAACAAGGAGTACCAAAACCCATTTGATCTGATGTTAGATGTACTTGAAGAAATGCCAAACTTCATTTCCCATCAATATCAGTCTAACGGTACTGTAAAGTACACTATTCGCAACCCAGCACTTCCTACGGAGAATTTTGCAGATAAATGGCATGAGAAACCGATGTTACCCCAAGCATTTAAAGCGTGGTATACGCAGGTTACTGAAGACCTAGCAAAACTACTTGAATTAGATCAAGGGCTTGATAAAACCATTGAGCGCTCAAGAGAAATGTTTGGTTCTCAAGCAACAAGAGGCATCCAAGCCAAACTTGCGAACACTCTGACTGAACGACGAGCTAAAAATCGTGCGGTAGTTTCTTCTATTGGCTTAGGAGTATCCAATGCAGCCACTGCCACCCCCGTTCCTAAACACAACTTCTACGGTGATGTATAGATGTGCCATCACCTTCAAAGGCAGCTTAACGCGCTACAAAAACGTTACCATGGTGGCAAAGGTAGAATTCTCAAAGGTAAAACAGGTCTAAAACTGGAATGGAGACAAGTACTACAACCTTCTCGACTTAGCCGAGAATACCTAGTTCTTGTTAAATGGGCTGGGTTAGGTTGTATTCCTGAGGTCGAGGTGTTGTCCCCGAATCTAAGAGATCTAGCAGGAGGGAAGCGCTCACCTCATGAGTTCTTCTCCAAAGAGAATACTAAACCCTGCCTAATGTTTAACAGCGGTAGCTCCAAAGACTGGGTTCCTAGTATGTTAATCGCTGAATCAATCATCCCATGGACGCAAGAATGGCTGTGGTACTGGGAGCTTTGGTTATCAGATGGAGAATGGCGTGGTGGTGGTGTTCACCCTGGTGAACTAACTATTGAGCAATATATGGATCAAATCAACAACTCTCACCATCAACCAGCAAACAAGGGAAAGTAATGAACCTTTTGACTTACATCGTTGTTCAGACCATCAACTGGCTATTCAGAAAGCGCTCTCCTGCCTTGTTAATTTTCAGGACAGGAGCCTATTTCTTCCCGATAACATTGATGGGAGGCGTAGCATTCAATGTTCAATACGTAACAGCTAGCCAACTCATTAGCCTTGACGTTGCTGGTTCTGATGTCCCTGCTCTACTCGTTTCTATCGGTTTTTATTTCAGTATACTCCTAATGGCAATTGGGCTAGCTTGGGAGATAGTCCGCTCAGTTATAGAACACCGACAATTGGCTAAACAAATTGTATTCGCTATTGAGCAAAGAGGACTCGTAAACACATCTGACTCCCCACTATCAGAGCATGTTCAGAAAAAATACAAAGGCCGAAATATTTCCAATACAGTAATAGATATCCGAGACAGTCTTGCTAATGGCACAGTAAGCCAACCCAAATTAGCACTTAAGAAATTCCTCAATCTAGAGCACTCTATAGAAGAGCGAAGAAATAGTGTTGCTGCTGAAGATTTTCACATTGTTTATGGTGGTTTAGTTCCTGTTCCTTTTGCTTTCCTATCAGGATATTTGTTGGATGATGAGTCTCATATTGAAGTGCTCGACTGGGATCGACAACTATCAAGCTGGAAAGAACTCGATCCTATTAGTGACGACAATGAGAAGTTTGAAAAGACAATAAAGCATGCTTATAGCAAAGAATCTATCGTTCTTGCTGTATCTTTCTCTTACCCTGTTGATGAGAAAGCTATTGACCTCTGTTTTCCAAAGATGCCACAGATACATTTGAAACTGAGGGAAAAGCGTTTTGATAATCACTGGTCAAGTAAAAAGCAAAGTCGTTTAGCTTATGATTTGATCGAAGAAGTTAAAAATCTCATGGAAGAAGGCTATAACGATATACACCTCGTATTAGCTTCTCAAAACAGCGTAGCATTCAAATTTGGTCAAGCGTACGACAGACGGAACCTTCCTCACATTACGATTTACCAATACGAAAAAGACAACAAAACCCCTTACCCTTGGGGGGTATCAATTACTAACTTACCTCACGCAGAGCCATCTATTAGACTAACCGAGTTTAATGATGACTTAGAGAAAGCCGTATAAGAGGTCTTTATATGTCTTCATTTCAAGTCCTTATGCCTTTCGCTCGCAGCAACAGTTCAAACCGAATAGTGGGGATTGAGCAAGTGGAGCGTGGCGATGATTGCAACTGCCATTGTTTGTCATGTGGAACCCCAGTTACTGCGAGGTTAGGAAGTATCAATCAATGGCACTTCGCACACCGCACTGATAAAAACACAACAAGTTCTGAGTGTGAGTTCTCCCCCGTTACTGCGTTGGCACTGATTATAAGGCAACAGCTCCCAACTCTAGTTAACTTTGATTTAGATGAGTGGGATTTTAATGATGTGCAATGGGAGGTTGAATGTACCAAATCTGGAGTTCAAGTTGATGCATACACTAAAGACTTAACCTCTAACATATCGGTAGTAATGGATATCCCTTTCGAGAGCAGTCCCCATTTATTACCAGAAGCAGTACCTCACGATATCGACATTATCCTGAGAGTAAATACGCATAAGTTAGCTAACGATCTTTACCCAACTAAAAGTCCTATCAGGCTTCTTAACTCTGAAGGTGTTTTTAGCTACCTTTTAAAGCACTGGGAAGAACTTGTCGAAATGCTTCGTTGGCCTCAGTCAACCATAGAACAACCATGTGAAGATACAGAGGTTGCAGAAAACAGTATAAAGACCAATGATCCTATCTGCCTATGCTGTGGTGAGAAAACAGCAAGATATGGACGAGGGCTTCTTTGTGAAGAGTGTGTTTGGAAAGAGGTTGGTAGCCAATTTAATTCAATCAGTGAGATGGTTGTGTTTTATAGGAAAAACTCTAATTAAATAGATCAATCAGCCTCACAATGGGGCTGATTTGCATTTTTAGTCTCAAATACGTAGCCGCGAGAAGAAAGCGAACTTATGTATTCATTACAGATGATTACATTAAGCTTCACGCTTACTTGACTAGTTACTTGACTAAAAATAGCAAAAACGAAAAAGGGCGTAGCAAGTACTAACCTGCTACGCCCCGAAATAAATGGCACGCCCTATAGGATTCGAACCTATGACCACATCCTTAGAAGGGACGTGCTCTATCCAGCTGAGCTAAGGGCGCGCTACAGGGACAGAATTATACGAGTTCAATTTGTTAAATCAATCGCTTTATCTAACATTCTGATCTGAATGCCTAAAAAAAGGGCAAGGAGCGTTGAGGAGTCCAAAAAACACTCAAAGCAAACGTTTGCTTATAGATGTTCATTGATTTTTTTGCGACAATGCGCGACAAATAAATTCCGCTATTCTATTTTTCAAAGGAAAGTCATGACTGCTCAAAACATTGATGGAACTCTCATCTCTCAAACTGTTCGATCTGAAGTTGCTGCGCGAGTAAAAGCGCGCGTCGAAGCAGGATTACGTGCACCGGGTCTTGCGGTGGTCTTAGTCGGTGAAGATCCGGCTTCTCAAGTTTACGTTGGTAGTAAACGTCGTGCTTGTGATGAAGTTGGCTTTGTTTCTAAATCCTTTGATCTTCCTGCATCAACTTCGGAAGAAGAATTGTTGGCACTGATTGACGAGCTCAACCAAGATAGTGAAATTGATGGCATTCTGGTTCAGCTTCCCCTACCTGCGGGCATTGACGCGACACACGTACTTGAACGTATCATCCCTGAAAAAGACGTAGATGGCTTTCATCCATACAACGTTGGTCGTTTAGCTCAACGCATCCCTAAGCTACGTTCATGTACACCAAAAGGCATCATCACTTTACTTGATCGATACAATATCGAGCTTAGAGGCAAACACGCGGTGATTGTTGGGGCATCCAATATCGTCGGTCGTCCAATGACATTAGAATTGCTGCTTGCAGGTTGCACGACCACGACATGTCATCGCTTTACTAAAGATCTCGAAGGCCATGTGCGCCAAGCAGATGTGGTTGTGGTTGCCGTTGGTAAGCCCAACTTCATTCCAGGAGAGTGGATTAAAGAAGGCGCGATTGTGGTTGATGTGGGCATTAACCGCCTTGAAAACGGCAAGCTTGTTGGTGATGTTGACTATGCCAATGCAAAAGAGCGCGCTAGCTTTATTACCCCGGTCCCTGGTGGTGTCGGCCCAATGACTGTTGCAACGCTAATTGAAAATACCATGATGGCGTGTGAACAATTCCACACCAAAAAGTAATTCCTTAAAAACACAAAAGGGTTGATGCGAAACATCAACCCTTTTTTAATTCTAACGAATGACACCGTGCTACAGGCTTAAAATTACACCTGCAATTGAAGCACTCATTAAGTTCGCCAGTACACCTGCTGAAATTGCTTTGAAGCCATATTTGGAGATGAACGGACGCTTTTCTGGCACCAAACTACCTAGACCACCAATCAACATCGCCATGGTAGAAATGTTCGCAAAACCGCAAAGGGCAAAGGTCACAATCGCTTGAGAGTGAGCACTCAATTGCGATTTAACGTCCATCAGTTGAATGAAAGCAACAAACTCGTTAACCACAATTTTATTACCAATCAGAGAACCAGCTGTGACGGCCTCATTCCATGGAATACCGAGTAACCATGCGATTGGTGCAAATAAGTAACCTAAGATCAGCTCAAAGCTTAATTGAATACCAAACCAGCTTCCCACCCAGCCTAACAGGCCGTTAAGTAATGCAATCACTGATACAAACGCCAGTAAGGTTGCGCCCACAGCTACGGCAATGCGAAGGCCAGACATCGCACCATCCGCCATCGCTTCAACCACGTTGGTTGCTCGTGGGATCTCGACATTTTCCATTGATGACTGCTCAATCGTAGGCTCAATTTCTGGCATCAAAATTTTCGCCATTAATAAACCAGCAGGCGCAGACATAAAAGCAGCGGCGATCAAGTAGTTCAAGTCCACACCTAATGATGCATAACCAACGAGTGTGCCACCAGCAACGGAAGCCAAACCACAAGTCATGACCGCAAAAAACTGAGAGTCGCTCATGTGTTTCAGGTAAGGTTTCACCACAAGAGGCGCTTCAATCATACCGACAAAGATATTCGCAGTTGCCGAAAGTGACTCAGCGCGGCCAGTACCTAATAAACGTTGCAATGCACCGCCAATCAAGTTGATTACTTTAGGCATCAGTCCGATATGGTAAAGACCTGAAATCAGAGCAGAGAAAAAGATGATGATACCCAGTACGTTGATGGCAAAGGTAAAGCCACCTGTCGCCAAACCACCAAATAAGAAAGTGATCCCTTCTTGGCCGTAGTTGATCATATTCGATACGGCGCCAGTAACACTGTTAAGTGCTTCTTTGCCCGCAGGAACATATAACACCAACAATGCAAAAGAGACTTGCAGAGCAAAGGCCAATGAAACGGTTCGATAGTTAATGCTCTTTCTATTGGCAGAAAGCAGCCACGCGACAACAAATATCGCGATAACACCTAACAATGAGTTCATAAAAACAATCCGAAAAATGGGGAAACAGGAAAGGCGTCGGATTGTATAGACGCAACAAATTGTTGCAACTTTCAAATGTTAACAGGGTGAGCATTGCTAGTGATTAAAGTTTCACCATTAAACTAACTAATTGAAATCAATGCATTTAAACGTTTGCTTCACTTTACTATTTCCATTGAGAAAAGATGTTTATGAGGCAGGAAATAATCAATCGTTAATATTACAACTAATCAGGCATTGAAATGTATGGTGCAAGTTTTTGATCCCAGTGACATGGAGAACCAATTTTATCGCGAATGAACTCGATCACTGCAGACACTTTTTTAGGCATGTGTTTTCGGCTTGGGTAAACAGCATAAAAAGGCATTTTTTGACACGCTCGCCACTCGGGTAACAATTGAATAAGCTTGCCATTTCGAAATTCATCATCCAGTAAGTAAGTCGCTAGGTAACCAATCCCCCACCCTGCGATCGCCGCATCTCTCACGGCTTCCGCCAGATCGACAGAGTAATTACCAGAAACTTTAACGGCAAGTTGATCTCCTTTCTGACAAAAGGCCCAAGTATGATAATCACGCTCCCAACTTCTATAAATTAGACAATTATGTTGCTTAAGATCATCAGGGTGGCGCGGCGTATCATGGCTGAGTAAATAATCGGGTGAGGCGACAACAACAAACTGGCAGTCCGCCAATCGCTGTGCAATATACCCTTCTGGAAGTTGTTCATTATTGGTTATCCAAACATCCAACCCTTCTAATAACATATCCACTTTGTAATCAAACAAGTGAACTTCGACTTGAAGCTGAGGATACTGCTGACGCAGTTCGTTAATCGCAGGAATAATATGCAGCGTACCAAACGATTGAGAAAGACCAATTTTGACTAGCCCTGAAATTTCATCACGCTGGTTTTCCATTTCATATTGAGCATTGGAGACGATCTGCACCACTTCTTCACAATGCCGATTGAAACGTTCACCCGCCTCTGTCAGGGTAAAAGTACGGGTCGTACGCTGCACTAACTTAATGCCAAGTGAAGCTTCAAGTAGGGCCAACTGTTTACTCACATGAGAAACCGAAACACCTAATGACTTAGCGGTGCTGGTAAAGCTTTGGTGTTTGACTAAGGTGGTGAAAACCACCATCTGAGCAGCGCGTTCTGAAAGCACAATTTCCTCGAAAAAATAAAGGGCTCAATAGAGCCCTTATCGTTAAAACTTATATCGTGAAGACTATATCCGATCAGCGAGATGGCTCACAGCCAAAGCAAAGTAATAAGAGCGGTTCCACTTCATCAATACATTGTAGTTGTTGTACACCAGATAAATGCGACCATTTTCGTCATCTGGGGCAATCAACCACGCTTTAATATCTTTATCCAGCGTAGGCAATGGACTGCCATCATATTTGGTGATGCCCAGCTTGCTCCATTGCTGCAAATACTTACCTTTACTTTCTTCGCGCCCTTGAATACTGGTATCAAAGCCTTCAGGCAGCTTTACCTGACGTCCCCAAGTGTATTGGTCATCCCAGCCAGATTGACCAAGATAATTGGCTGTTGAGGCAAAAACATCTGCTTTGGTATTCCAAATGTCTTTTTTGCCATCACCATCGCCATCCGCAGCGAAAGATAGAAACGAGCTCGGCATAAATTGGCATTGTCCCATCGCCCCTGCCCATGAACCTTTCATGTTTGCAGGTGTGATATGGCCTTCATCAAGGATCTTCAATGCAGCCATAGTCTCTTTGCGGAAGAATGCTTCCCGACGCCCGTCGTAAGCCATGGTTGAAAGCGCATCGATCACACTGTAATTACCGGTGAACTTACCGAAGTTACTTTCAACTCCCCACAAAGCAACGATAAAGCGAGGCTGAACGCCAAACTCGTCACCGATACGTTTGAGCTCTGTATAGTGCTCTTTGTATAGTTGCCTAGCTTGTTTCACTTTCCAATCAGGGACGGCACGTGGAATATATTCGTCCAGAGTGAGCTTTTTCTCTGGTTGGTTGCGATCGGCTTTTACCGCTCGTGGCTTGTGCGTTACATTTTGAAAGGCCTGATCGATAATCGTTTCAGAGATGCCATTTTCACGCGCTTCTTCTTTGAGCCCTTCAACATAGCGTTCAAAGCTGACTTCTGCCGCTAACCCCGGAGCAGAAAGACTTAATCCTAATAATACTGACAATAACTTTTTCAAATTGCTTCCCCTGTGCAATTTCCGCTCTTTAACAGCCGATCACTCAGATGCTTGACGAGCTTTTTGTTCTTTATATTCTTCTAATAGATTCTTCGGTGGCGGAGGTAATTGCAAGAAAAAGCCATCTTCATTTAAAGATTGTTTCACTTTTTCAATATCAACCTGTGCAAGTTGACGACCATCCAAGTTCACCATCATCACCATGATAGGTTTGCCAAACATCTGCATCAGAGTGTCAGGAACCTGTGAAAAATCGTCCTTCTTCTGAATATAAAGATAAGCTCCTTCCTTTTTGGAACTTTTGTATATCGCACAAAGCATATAAAGCCTTTTGGTAATTCAATTCAGTTTCGTCAACGTTTCGCTAAAATTATCAGCAAAACGCATAATTGAGCGCAAGATAACTTGCTGTGCCTAAACAGGGAATATAACATGACACCCCTAGTCTCAGGCAACGCCATTTCAGTAATGGCAACGAGTTATCGAGGTCCAAAGTAAACGATGTCACGTACCCCAGATTTAAAAGGTAGTAGTTTTACTTTGTCAGTTTTACACCTTTCTGACAATGATATCGAAAAAACGATGCATTTCCTCAATGAAAGAGTGAAACAAGCCCGTGCATTTTTTGCATCTGCACCTGTTGTAATAAACATAGCAAAGGTTGAAAACGAGATTGACTTTGGTCAGTTAAAACAGGGCATTTTAGACGCGGGGCTGATCCCTGTTGGTATCGCCGGCTGCAAAAATAAACGCGCACAATCGCTAGCAACAGAAGCAGGGTTTGCCATCATGTCGGCCAGTCGCTCTTCTTCTCAAGCGCCGACAAAGATGGTTCCGACTAAAGTGGTTCGTACCCCTGTACGTTCGGGTCAGCAGATTTACGCGAAAGACGGCGATTTGGTGATCCTCAATCACGTTAGCGAGGGGGCAGAAGTCATCGCAGATGGCTCAATTCACATTTATGGCACTTTGCGTGGCAAAGCCATTGCAGGAGCTAACGGAAACACCGATGCTGTCATTATTTGTCAGAAACTCAACGCTGAGTTGATGTCAATTGCCGGACACTATTGGTTAACCGATCAATTCGACCCAGCACTCTGGGATCAAAAAGTAATGATGAGTTTAAAAAGTGACTCGCTTGAACTTGAGTTGCTCACGATTTAAAAAATAAGGAATATACGTCATGGCACGCATTATAGTTGTCACGTCAGGTAAAGGCGGCGTAGGTAAAACTACATCTAGCGCAGCAATTGCATCTGGCCTTGCTCTTAAAGGCAAAAAAACCGCAGTAATCGATTTTGATATCGGTCTACGTAACCTAGATTTGATCATGGGCTGTGAACGCCGTGTTGTTTACGATTTTGTTAATGTCATCAACGGTGAGGCAACGCTAAACCAAGCCCTTATCAAAGACAAACGTACAGACAACCTTTTCGTTTTGCCAGCTTCACAAACTCGCGACAAAGACGCGCTAACACGTGAAGGTGTTAGACGTGTACTTGATGAAATGGATGAGATGGGCTTTGACTTTATCATCTGTGATTCCCCAGCAGGGATCGAGCAAGGTGCGCTAATGGCGCTATACTTTGCAGATGAGGCCATTGTGACAACGAACCCAGAAGTATCTTCCGTCCGTGACTCTGACCGTATCCTTGGAATTTTGGATTCTAAGTCTCGCCGCTCTGAAGAGGGCCGAGAGCCAGTGAAGCAACATTTGCTACTCACACGTTATAACCCAGCACGTGTGACACAAGGCGAAATGCTAAGTGTTCAAGATGTAGAAGATATTCTTCATATTTCACTTCTGGGTGTTATCCCTGAAAGCCAAGCCGTACTGAATGCATCAAACAAAGGTGTACCAGTCATTTTTGATGAACAAACTGACGCTGGTATGGCTTACAACGATACTGTTGAACGCCTTCTTGGCCAGCAAGTAGACTTCCGCTTCCTAACCGAGCAGAAGAAAGGAATCTTTAAACGACTATTCGGAGGCTGATCGTTGGCATGTCATTACTAGAATTTTTCCGCCCAAGCAAAAAAAGCTCAGCCAGTATGGCGAAAGAGCGCCTGCAAATCATTGTTGCAGAACGCCGCAGCCAAAATGATCCTGCGCCATCTTATTTGCCACAACTGAAAGAAGACATTCTTAAAGTGATTAGCAAATACGTTGCGATTGATCCAGCAATGGTTGATCTTTCTTTAGAGCACAAAGGCGACGATATTTCAGTGCTAGAGCTTAATGTTAAGCTACCAGACGAAGAGAAATAAAACTCGCAATCCAGCAAAAGCCGATGCAAATGCATCGGCTTTTTTGTATCCACTCTCCAGCCTCTTCTCTTTCTGTTTTCTTCTCTGTAGCGCAAAATAATACCAGCTCACGGCATTCAATCTGCTCTTCACATCAACAAGCGGATCTTAGTTTGAATTAGATAAAAAAAGCCCCAGTCTTTCGACTGGGGCTTTAACCTTTTCCCGATTTAAGGTTTCGTGCTAGCGAAAACCTTTCTCAAAACTAAATGCTTACTTAAGCTTTAGCTTTTTCTTTCTTAGCTTTAGGAGCCGCTGGTGCTTCTTGGTCAGCTTTCTTCTTGATTACAGTTGTGCCTTCGAAAGTTTCACCTTCAACGAATGCTTTACCGTAGTAAGACGCTAGTAGAACTTCTTTTAGCTCGCTGATTAGAGGGTAGCGTGGGTTCGCACCAGTACATTGGTCATCGAACGCTTCAACTGCTAGCTCTTCTAGTTTTGCTGTGAAGTCTGCTTCAGCAACACCTGCAGCTTGGATAGAAGCTGGGATGTCTAGGTTCAGTTTAAGTTCTTCCAACCAACCTAGTAGACGTTCAATCTTCTGAGCAGTGCGGTCACCAGCTTGGCTTAGGCCTAGGTGGTCAGCAACTTCAGCGTAACGACGACGTGCTTGTGGACGGTCGTATTGAGAGAACGCAGTTTGTTTAGTTGGGTTGTCGTTCGCGTTGTAACGTACAACGTTCGAGATTAGTAGTGCGTTCGCCAGACCGTGTGGTAGGTGGAACTCAGCACCAATCTTGTGCGCCATAGAGTGACAAACACCTAGGAATGCGTTCGCGAATGCTACACCAGCGATAGTTGCTGCGTTGTGTACTTTCTCACGAGCGATTGGGTCGTTTGCACCGTTCGCGTAGCTTGAAGGTAGGTACTCTTTAAGCATCTTAAGTGCTTGTAGAGCTTGACCATCTGAGTATTCGTTAGCAAGAACAGATACGTAAGCTTCTAGAGCGTGAGTTACTGCATCGTAACCACCGAATGCTGTTAGAGACTTAGGCATGTTCATAACTAGGTTAGCATCAACGATAGCCATGTTTGGCGTGATTTCGTA
Organism: Vibrio sp. TRT 21S02; assembly: GCF_050113675.1. Lineage (NCBI taxonomy): Bacteria > Pseudomonadati > Pseudomonadota > Gammaproteobacteria > Vibrionales > Vibrionaceae > Vibrio > Vibrio sp. TRT 21S02. The sequence goes on along the minus strand of NZ_JBNJOI010000022.1, from coordinate 33,757 downwards.
GTCAGCTAGTGGGTACTTAGCACCAGTCTTGTCGTCTGTAACAACCGCGAATGGCGTAACTTCTGAACCCGTACCTGAAGTTGTAGTGATACATACAAGCTCAGCTTTCTTACCCATTTTAGGGAACTTGTAGATACGTTTACGGATGTCCATAAAGCGCATTGCTAGTTCTTCGAAGTGAGTTTCTGGGTGCTCGTACATTACCCACATGATCTTAGCAGCGTCCATTGGAGAACCACCACCTAGAGCTAGGATTACGTCAGGTTGGAAGCTCTTCATTGCTTCTGCACCTTTCTCAACAACAGATAGTGTTGGATCCGCTTCTACGTCGAAGAATGTTTGAACTTCGATACCTTGCTCTTTAAGCAGTTTAACTACTTCATCAGCGTAACCGTTGTTAAATAGGAAACGGTCAGTTACTAGGAATGCGCGTTTCTTACCTTCTAGGTCGCTCATTGCGATTGGAAGGCTACCACGACGGAAGTAGATAGACTTAGGTAGTTTGTGCCACAACATGTTTTCAGCTCGCTTAGCTACAGTTTTCTTGTTGATAAGGTGCTTAGGACCAACGTTTTCAGAGATAGAGTTACCACCCCATGAACCACAACCTAGAGTTAGAGAAGGTGCTACGTTGAAGTTGTAAAGGTCACCGATACCACCGTGAGTAGTTGGGATGTTTACAAGGATACGTGCAGTCTTCATCTTGTCACCGAAGTAACGGATGCGGTCTGCGTTAACGTCTTGGTTAGTGTAAAGACCAGATGTGTGACCGATACCACCGATTTCAACCATTGTTACCGCTTGAGCAACTGCGTCTTCGAAGTTGTCAGCACGGAACAGACCTAGAGTTGGAGATAGTTTCTCGTGAGCGAACTCATCATCGTAAGAAACTTTACCTAGACCTTCACCTACAAGAACTTTAGTGTCAGCAGGAACTTTAACGCCAGCCATTTCAGCGATTGCTGGAGCAGGTTGACCTACGATTTTCGCGTTTAGCGCACCGTCGATAAGAAGTACTTTACGTACTTTATCAGCGTCAGCTTTAGATAGAACGTGAGCTTTGTGAGAAGCGAAACGCTCTTTTACTTCGTCGTATACTTCGCTAACTACGATTGCAGCCTGCTCAGAAGCACATACTACGCCGTTATCGAAAGTTTTAGACATTAGGATAGAAGCAACAGCACGTTTGATGTCAGCTGTTTCATCGATAACTACAGGAACGTTACCTGCACCTACACCGATTGCTGGCTTACCAGAAGAGTAAGCTGCTTTAACCATGCCTGGACCACCAGTTGCAAGGATAAGTGCGATGCCTTCGTGCTTCATAAGAGCGTTAGAAAGCTCTACAGATGGTTGGTCGATCCAACCGATGATGTCTTTTGGAGCACCCGCTGCTACTGCTGCATCTAGAACAAGTTTCGCTGCGTCGTTAGTAGAGTTCTTCGCACGTGGGTGTGGCGAGAAGATGATACCGTTACGAGTCTTCAAAGAGATTAGAGATTTGAAGATTGCAGTAGAAGTAGGGTTAGTTGTTGGTACGATACCACAGATGATACCTACAGGTTCTGCGATAGTCATCGTGCCTAGGTTGTCATCCTCTTCAAGGATGCCACACGTTTTTTCATCTTTGTATTTGTTGTAGATGAATTCTGAAGCAAAGTGGTTTTTGATAACTTTGTCTTCAACAATACCCATACCAGACTCTTCAACCGCTTGTTGTGCTAGCGGGATACGAGCGTGGTTAGCTGCTAAAGATGCTGCACGGAAGATTGCGTCTACTTTCTCTTGAGAGAAAGTTGCAAACTCTTCTTGCGCTTTCTTAACGCGTGCAACCATTGCATCTAGTTCAGCCAAATTAGTAACAGGCATAGTGAATCTCCTAAATTAATAAATATTAAAAACTTTTTAGTAAGGTTGCTGACTGCTTGTTCTCACATTTCTTCAGTGACTTAACTTACAACATTCTTAGTAAATTGCTTTCAGGTCTGAGTATAATATTTCAGTGTGTGAAAAAAATTGACTCAGATCAGTTCTGAAAAATTAATTACCCCGTTAGTGGTAATTAACATCAAAAACAAACCATAACACACTGATAAATAACAACTTACCCTCAACCCGAGCAATGTTCAAAAAAACTTCAATTGAAGTAGTAAAAATAAAAAAAACTACATCAACCTGTAAAAAAGTTTCATTTTTAGACAAAAAAGGCACTTGTGTACGAGCTTTTACGTGCTACTAGGAGTATATCCGAGCTCGTTATACACACTAGCATTCGGACAGTTTTTTATTAAAAATGTGCGAATGTTAACAGTTGCACAAAATTCTATGCCTTCAGGTCCATATTGTATGTAACAAATTGTGCTATTTGTTTTCACCTATTGTTCAAAAATTAGTATTTCTCAGTTATGAAAAGGATTACACGTTAGTTTTTTTCATTCGCTCCATGGAGCTTTTTCGCTTACATTACTCAACAATATCTGTCAGTTACCCTTTAAGGTGTACGCAAGAAGTCTCGCGAATCACGCCTGCACTCTCTCATTTACCTCGTGCGTCACTGTTAGATATTCATTCCGTTCTATTCTCCTTCGGGACCTTGTGTGAGATGTCTCTATGCAAACTTTTGAGATAGCGATTTTTTTACAGTTTTTTCTTGGTTTAGTTGCAGCTGTTAACCCAGTCGGCATTATGCCCGTTTTTGTTTCCTTGACTGGCCACATGACCTTAGAGGAAAAGCACAAAACAGCGGCGACCGCAAATTTTGCCGTTGCCATTATTTTGATTGTTTCTTTATTTGCAGGTCAGATGCTGCTGGATATGTTCAGCATCTCGTTGGATTCTTTCCGTGTTGCTGGTGGCCTATTGCTATTAAGCATCGCCTTTTCGATGATGAGCGGTAAGCTGGGTGAAGATAAACAAAACAAACAAGAAAAATCAGAATACGTAAGCCGAGAGCAAATTGGTGTCGTGCCACTCGCAATGCCTTTAATGGCAGGTCCGGGGGCTATCAGCTCGACCATTGTTTACGGAGCCCGCTACCCTAGTGCTCTGGACACTGTGGGGATCAGTATTACAGTTGCTGTTTTCTGCTTGTGTTCGTGGCTTTTATTTCGCTCTGCGCCTTTGATTGTCCGCTTCCTTGGTCAAACGGGTATCAACGTTATTACGCGTATTATGGGCCTGATCCTTGGCGCACTAGGGATCGAGTTTATCGCAAACGGATTACGCAATCTGTTCCCCGGCCTTGCCTAGCGACGGCTAAGAGCTCTTCTATACTCTAGGTTTATCTAAAACTTACCTGACTATATAAATAGAGGTATGATATGGCTAACCACAGGAAGCCATTAAGTATCATGCCTCGACACTCTCTCAAACATCACCTTTACGTTATCATTTTCGGGACCCACACCCCGGCAGGCCGTGCATTTGATATCGCGCTGATCATCGCGATTATCACGTCACTCTTGGTGCTCATCCTTGAGTCCTTACCAACGGTGATGACTGAGTGGTCACAAGAGCTACGCTATATCGAGTACACATTTACTGCATTATTTACAGTTGAGTACCTGCTACGGCTCTACTGTTCACCAAAACCGAAATCTTACGCTACTAGCTTTTATGGCGTGGTGGATCTGTTAGCTATCTTGCCAACCTATCTTGCTATTTTCTTCCCCGGCGCTTCGTTTATGGGGGTTGTACGTTTGCTACGGGTCATGCGAATTTTCCGCATACTTAAACTCGTCCGTTACCTGCAAGATTCAAACATCTTGCTCCGCTCATTATTAATGGCTCGTAGGAAGATCATCATTTTCTTCAGCACAGTGGGCATCCTTGTCACCATTTTTGGGGCACTGATTTTTGTCATTGAAGGCCCACACAATGGCTTTACTAGTATTCCAAAAAGTATTTATTGGGCCATTGTGACCATCACAACCGTCGGCTACGGTGATATGGTGCCACAAACTCACTTAGGTAAAGCAATTGCATCGCTGACGATGTTACTCGGTTACTCGATTCTCGCGGTTCCGACCGGGATCATCACGGCTGAACTCAGTAATGAAATGAGTGCGCACAAACAATTGGTGAAGTGCCCAAATTGCAATCGCTCCGGCCATGATTCAGATGCCATGCACTGTAAGCACTGCGGCAGCGAGCTCGCGGATCCCGATAAGCGCGTTGTCAGCCAAGAAAACCAAAACAATTAACGGCACCACAACTGGAAACATAAAAAAAGCGCCAATTGGCGCTTTTTTCGTTCAGTTTCTCTATTATTTTTCAGCAAGGATGATTCGCAGCGTACGACGTAGCGGTTCTGCTGCACCCCATAACAGCTGATCACCAACAGTAAAGGCGTTCAGGAAATCGTCTCCCATTGCCATCTTACGCAGGCGTCCAACAGGAATCGATAATGTACCTGTCACTTTTGCTGGCGTTAGCTCTTGCGCTGTTATGTCACGATCGTTTGGAATCACTTTCACCCAATCATTGTGTGTCGCGATCATCTCTTCAATCTCGTCCATTGGCACATTCTGCTTAAGCTTGATTGTTAGAGCCTGAGAGTGACAACGCATTGCCCCGATCCGTACACAAGTACCGTCGATTGGTACTGGTGCATCTTGGAAACCTAAGATCTTGTTTGCTTCAACACCCGCTTTCCACTCTTCCTTGCTTTGGCCGTTGTCACGTTTAACGTCAATCCAAGGGATCAATGAACCAGCCAGAGGTACGCCAAACTGATCCGCAGGGAATGAGTCGCTACGCATGGTGTCCGCAACTTTCTTATCAATATCTAAAATAGAGCTTGCTGGGTTTGCCAGCTCAGAGCTGACTGCATCGTTGATAACACCCATTTGTGAAATCAATTCGCGCATGTTTTTCGCCCCTGCGCCAGATGCCGCTTGATACGTCATAGCACTGGTCCACTCCACTAACCCTTTCTCAAATAGGCCACCTAAACCCATTAGCATAAGGCTAACTGTACAGTTACCACCAACGAACGTATTGGTACCACCATGAATGCCTTGCTGAATCTGTGATAAGTTCACCGGATCCAGAGTGATGATTGAATCTTCTGCCATACGCAATGTTGAGGCTGCATCAATCCAGTAACCTTTCCACCCCGATTGACGTAGTGCTGGGTAAACTTTTTCTGTGTAACTACCACCCTGACAGGTAATAACAGCGTCTAGCTGCTTTAGGCTTTCAATATCAAAAGCGTCCTGAAGCATACCTGCATCTTTACCTAAGTTAGGGGCAGGAATACCCACTTGAGAAGTACTGTAAAAAACGGGCTCAATAAGGTCAAAATCCTTCTCTTCAACCATGCGCTGCATTAATACCGACCCCACCATGCCACGCCAACCAACTAAACCTACTCTCATCATGTACTCTCCATGTAATCAAATCTAAAAAGGTGATGTCTCAATAGTTCAATTTTCGAATAAAAATCTCAAGAAAAAAATGCCTCTTTACGTAACTTTTCTTTCACTTGGCTAAATTTTTCTGTGGAAAGTGAATTTTGGCACCTTTTCATTCTCCAATTCCCACACATGAACAAAAAGCATTCAGATTTCATATATCGATTACATGATGTAACACAACAATCTCACATTACAAAACATTTCAGATCATTAAAATTAACCATTTTTAGCATTTATAACTATACAATTTAACCATCACAGATTTATATCACATCAATACGACATTAATTCGAAATATAACTCCGTTCATTGTAAAGTACGCGTCATTATAAAAACGAGTTAACCATTTATTAGCTCTTAAATCAGACAGAGGCTCTTAATGATGCAGAACTCTCCTCGTTTACCTAGCTTATTGCAGGTAACCCTTTCGCTAGGATTTTTCCTGCTGTTAGCATTTTCTTTTACCGCAAAACTTAACTTGCCGATTCAGTTAGCTTTGTATATTGGATGGTTTGTGATCATTGCGCTGGGTGTTCGCCTAGGCCACAAGTACAAAGCATTGGAAAAAGCGGCGCTCAATGGTATTTCAAATGGCCTAGGAGCTGTGCTGATCCTATTAGCTGTTGGGGCATTGGTTGGAACATGGATTTCAGGCGGCATTGTACCCACGATTATTTATTACGGCTTGAAAGCGATCCACCCTTCTATCTTCCTGCTTGCCACTATGATCATTTGTTCATTAACCGCACTGGCAACCGGTACCTCTTGGGGTGCGGCAGGTACCGCCGGAATCGCAATGATGGGGATTGGACAAGGCTTAGGTGTTCCAGCACCAGTGACCGCAGGGGCAATCCTGTCTGGCTGTTATTTTGGCGATAAGATGTCTCCTTTATCTGATTCGGTGATCCTTGCATCTTCCATGTCGAATGTCGAAGTCATGGAACACATCAAGGGCATGCTGCCAATCGCACTCATTAGCTACATCATCACTGGCGTTATGTTTACCGCATTTGGCTTCCACTACGCTGGTAATGTCGACATGTCTCAGGTGCAGTCTGTCATCAAGGCCATGGAACAGCAGTTCTATATTACCCCATACTCTTTTGTGCCAGTCCTCATCGTTCTGGGTTTATTGGCTATGCGTATGCCATCATTCCCTGTGATCAGCTTTGGTTCGTTGCTTGGTATCGTCTGGGCAGTGATGATCCAAGATGTCGACTTCCTACAAGCTTTCAACACGGCTTGGGCGCCATACCATATCGAATCTGGTGTGCCATTTATTGATTCAATCCTTAACCGTGGGGGTATGTCATCCATGCTCGGTTCGGTTGCTGTAATTGTCTTTGGCCTTGGTTTTGGTGGCTTATTAGATAAAGTGGGCGTATTAGAAACTATCGCCAAACTGTTTGAAAAACGCGTCAATAGCTCAGGCTCATTAGCAACCAGCACCATTGCAACAGCCTTCATGGGTAATGTCTTTGGTTCTGCAATGTACGTTTCTCTTATTCTTACCCCGAAAATCTGCGCGAAGAACTATGACCGTTTAGGCTATAAACGCAAAAACCTATCACGTAATGCGGAATTTGGTGGCACACTGACTTCCGGTATGGTGCCATGGAGTGATAATGGTATTTATATGGCGAGCATTTTAGGGGTCGCTACCCTCTCTTATGCTCCATTCATGTGGTTAAGCTTTGTCTGTATCATTGTCACAATCTTAACGTCGTATATGGGCTGGTTTGTCGACAAGTGCGAGCCACAAGCAGTGGTCAATGAAGAAGTTGAAGAGCAAGAACTTCAAAAACAAACCGCTTGATCTTAACGGATACAAAAAGAGCGCCTACATGGCGCTCTTTTTCTTTCTCGCTTCTGGCCGATAGCAATAACAGGAAGCTTGCTGTCTAGCTCTACCATTCAAACCGAATTAAAAGCAAAACGCCCGATGATGTTCATCGGGCGTTGGATTTTATATCGAGCGCTGAAATTATTTCGCTTGCTTATCTGCAACCGCTGATAGCACTGGCACCATATCTTTCAGTAATGCTTCTTCCACTGGCTTACCAGCAGAGTCTGTCACGTTGATAGAGGTTCGGTTACCCAAATCACCCAGCAAGAATGTGTACGTGCCTGACTTAAGACCAATCGGTTTCAGACCAACTTCTTGCCAAAACGCATCATCCGGCTCAGCATACTTAGCCTTGATGGTTCCTTGAGATTGGTTGCGCTCTTCCAATGTAAAGCCCATTGCTGGCAGCAACGATGGCGCACGTTGCCACAAAACGTTGTATGGTGTGCGTGCAATAATAACTGGGAAGCCACTACGGTCAGTACCCAGTGATATTGGAATTTGCTTCACTAATTCTTGTGCTCGACGCGCCGCTTCTTCGCGTAAATCACGATCGTAACGAGCGGTCACTAAGTTCGTCATTAGTGCGTTGTAACGTTCTTTATTGGTGGCAGAAACAGGCATTTGCTTACCGCCTTCACGCCAGTCAATCAGAGAAATTTTGAACCCGTGACGATTATTCGCTTCAACACGTGTAATTTCATAACGGCTACCCACTTCCATGTCTTCGTCTTCAGACTGCCAACTCACCCATTCGGTTTCAATGCGTTTATCAGTTTGGGAACGAATCGCGATGTTTTGCTCCGCGAGCATTTTCTCAGCCGTTTGCCACACTTTTTGTGCTTCATCTTCACGTAGCAGCCAAAGTGTCACTTCACCATCTCGGTGTTCAGCACGAGCACCCGGGATCAACTCCAGAACTTGCTGCGGTGGTCGAATATCGACTTCTTTACCGATGCCACCAGCAAAATCCCCTTTAGGGATCTGATAGTTGGTGTAGTACTGGCGCTTAGAGCCAGCAGGAACCTGCCACTCAGATAGTGATGGTGTGTCTAAGTATTCAAAGTCATCTTTCGCCTGACGACGCTGAGATGCACCACCAGAACAAGCCGTTAAAACAAAAACAGCTAGTGAACTCAAAACTAGCTGGTGTGAATATTTCATTGATACTCCCGGACAATTAAATGCCGAAGCTTAGCCTCGGCAATCCATATAATTTAGTAGATACAAGCTTCCGTCATCGCTTGAGCGACAAGTGGTCGAGCGCCTTCAGACAATTCAGTAAGAGGCAGACGTAGGCCACCATGTGCAATTAATCCCATTTTATGGGCTGCCCACTTAGCTGGAATTGGGCTTGATTCGACGAATAAGTTCTTGTGCAGCGCCATTAATCTCTGATTAATGATTTCTGCTTCTTCAAACTTGCCTTCCAATGCCAAATGCATCATTTTCGCCATATCTTCTGCCGCAATATTATTCGTTACCGAGATAACACCTTGGCCGCCACGTTTTACAAATTCCAAGCCTGTCGAATCATCGCCACTTAGTAAGATAAAATCTTCGCCACAAAGTTCACGGTGAATTGCAATTCTTTCTAGATCGCCAGTTGCATCTTTCAGCGCAACAATGCTGTCGATCTCAGCAAGGCGAGCAACCGTCTCTGGTTGTAAGTCTACCGCTGTACGGCCTGGTACATTGTACAAAATTTGCGGCACATCGCTCTCTTCTGCAATCGCTTTATAGTGCTGGAACAAACCTTCTTGGGTTGGTTTGTTATAGTACGGTGTCACACTCAGGCAACCAGAAATGCCAGAGTTGTTTAATAAGCGGCTGAAGGTGACCGACTCATGCGTTGCATTTGCACCAGTTCCTGCGATCACAGGAATACGACCTTCGGCAAATTCAACCGTTTTTAAGACAACCTTGACATGCTCTTCTACAGTCAGCGTAGATGATTCACCAGTCGTACCAACGGCAACAATACCGTCTGTACCCGCAGCGACATGATACTCAACCAATTTCTTAAGGCTTACGTAGTCAACTTCGCCATCGTGATTAAACGGTGTAATTAACGCTACTATACTTCCTGAAAACATGTCTCTCTCCCTCATTTCGTTTCTTTTTGCATGGTACTGTAAGGCGATTGAAAAAGACAAGCTATTAAACCCGCTTAAACCACCTAATTGAGTGAATATTTATCAGATGTTAGAGATCCGGCAAATTACGCCTTTTTCATCAAAATTTGTCATGTTGAAGTAAGGTTTCCACGACGCTGACGAGGATTATGGGAAATGCGTTGGGAAACTAACCAAAATAGCGTTTTTCACTCTAGAAAGCGACACGATAGATTGTTTTTATCTTCACCAACTATGCTAAGCTAGCATTAATAATGATAACAAAGACCAAAGTGATATTATGATTCAGCATCTGGTGCTCACTGCGGTAGGTTCAGACCGCCCGGGTGTATGTAACCAAGTAGTCCATCTTGTAACTCAATCGGGTTGCAACATTGTGGATAGCCGAATTGCTCTATTCGGTAACGAGTTCACACTGCTCATGCTACTTTCAGGAAATAATGCCGCGATCACTCGTGTTGAAACAACACTGCCTCTGCTCGGGCAGGAACACGATTTGATCACTATGATGAAGCGTACAGCGAAACATGCACCACTCAACAATGCTTATACACTTGAGGTGTTTGTAGAGTCTGACGACAAACCCGGTTTAACCGAGAAATTCACGCAGTTTTTTGCTGACAGAAACATCGGCTTATCGTCGCTCAGCGCTCAAACCATCGACAAACAAAAAGTTCAGTCTCAACAAGACCAATTCCATATTGCAATTACCGCGTTTGTCGATTCAGAGATCAACCTCGTCCAACTTCAAGAAGAATTTGATGAGCTTTGCCACACCCTTGGTGTGCATGGTTCTTTAAACTTTTTTCAAAGCAGTCAATAAAATAAAGGAAGAAGAATGAATACGCTTACTGCGGGTGCAAAAGCACCTGCTTTTTCACTCCTTGATCAAGACGGCAATACCGTCACTCTTTCAGATTTTGCAGGTAAAAAAGTTCTTTTTTACTTCTATCCTAAAGCAATGACGCCCGGCTGTACTGTGCAAGCTCAAGGTCTGCGTGACACGAAAGCTGAATTAGATGCGCACAATGTTGTGGTATTGGGTGTCAGTATCGACCCAGTAAAACGCTTAGGTAAATTTATTGAGCGCGATAACTTAAACTTTACTCTACTGTCTGATGAAGACCATGCCGTTGCGGAGCAGTTCGGTGTGTGGGGCGAGAAGAAGTTTATGGGTAAGGTGTACGACGGCCTGCACCGCATCAGCTTCCTGATCAACGAAGAAGGTGTGATTGAACACGTGTTCAACAAGTTCAAAACCAAAGATCATCATGAAGTGGTTTTAAATTACCTGAACCAAGCATAAATACACTTGGTAACCTCCTACAAAAAAGCGCCAGTTAGTAACTGGCGCTTTTTATTTATCATTACACAATAAACTTATTCAAAATTGCATCTTGTTCACGCACATTTTCTGTTTGAACTTGCATTGCAACGCTTGAGCTTTCAGCCGCATCCGCCACCTGTGTCGACAGATCTTTAATCTTCACAGTATTACTGTTGATCTCTTCGGCGACTAAACTTTGTTCTTCTGCAGCCGAGGCTATCTGCATATTCATATCCGTGATCACCTGAATTGACTCACTGATACGTTTTAGCGCCTCATTCGCGGCTTGAGCTTTGTCTACCGCATCAACTGTAGTGTTCTTACTTTCATTCATAGCAGCAGAAACCGAGCTTGCACCTGCTTGAAGTTGCTCAATCATGCTACGAATTTCAGTGGTTGATTCTTGTGTCCGCTGCGCAAGAGTACGAACTTCATCAGCCACAACAGCAAAACCACGCCCTGACTCCCCTGCTCGAGCTGCCTCTATCGCTGCGTTCAGTGCAAGCAAGTTGGTTTGATCGGCAATATCGTTAATCACCTTCAAAATGGTCTCAATATTTGCGGTAGCAGACTCTAACCCTTGCACTTCTTCAACCGCTTGATCAATACGAGCTGCCAACGCATCAATTGATGCAGTTGTTTCACCCACGATGCCAGAACCATCACGTGTTGCATCATCGGCTTCTTTCGCAGCTGATGCCGCTCCTTGTGCGTTATTCGCCACTTCTGTCGCTGTAACGGCCATTTCGTTCATAGCGGTTGCTAATTGCTCTAACTCATGCAATTGACTGCGCATCGCTTCTGCAGATTCTTGCGCGCCAACAACGGTCATTTCTGTACCACGTAGAATTTCAGCCCCGATCGCTTTCGATTGAGTAATCTGGTGTTGTAAGGTTTGTGTGAAGGTATTAAAACCTTCGGCTAAGGTAGCAAACTCTTTGTCTGTGTTGGTATCTAAACGTTTAGTTAAATCACCTTGGCCAGAAGCCACATCTTCAATTGCTTCGTTAAGCACACCTAGCGGTTTCATTAATGCCTTAATCAAGAATGTCAGAACAACAATACTCAAAACCGCACCAATGATGACATACAGAATAGAGCTATTACGCATCTTATCTATAGCAGCAAACGCAATCGACTCATCAACAATCGCCCCGATATACCAACCTTCTGAAGGGACTAATTCGAAATCAATGAGATAAGAAACCCCATCAAGCTCAACGCGCTGACTACCTTGCGATATTTTGACGCCCGGTAGGTATTTTTCTAGCTTCTCACCATTATTTTTGACATCAGGGTGAGCAATGGTTGTCCCATCTTCAGTGACAATAAACAGATAACCCGCATCCAATAGGTTAATGCTATTGACTAGTGTCGCTAAGCCACTCAGTTCCATATCGTAGAACATTGCAGCAGTAAACTGCCCATTGTCTTTGACCGGTGTCCCGATTGAAATAATGACATTCTTAGTCGAGACATCAATATATGGCGCGGTAACGACCAGTTGACCTTTGCTTTTTGCATCCTGATACCAAGGACGTTTACGTGGGTCATAATCAGGGCCGACATCCCAACCGTCATCATTTTCTAGTACAAAACCGTTAGATTCATATCCCAACCCAACAGCGAGAAAGCTCCCTTTTAGTTCAGGGCTCTCTAACACGTTCTTGATGTAATCATGATCTTGTGGGTGAAGTTCAATAACTTCAGTGATCGACTGAGCTAGAGATTTTTTACTGTTCATATCTGACGTAACAGTATTTTGCACCCCCTTCACCATTTCAGTGAGGCTGTTGTCAACCAATGCCTCTACTTCGGATTTTACGGTACTTAGCTGCTGAACGGATAGCAAGCTAACGGTGACAAGCAGTAACGCAGACGATGCTGCGACTATTTTTTGGCTAAACTTCATACTCTTCCTCAATCTGAAATCGGTGCTTTTTTTATCGTTATTTCCCTTTATCGCCCCAGCCAATGGTTACTTAAGTTTTTTATTTACATAAGTAATAAAAATATTATTAACACATTTTATTAATTATATGTATAGGCACGCTAATATCGCTAGGTAAAACCTTTTGTTTTAACGATAAAAAAAGGCTCCACCTCCAGAGGAGATGAAGCCTTAGTCATTCAAATTGAGGGTTGTTAAGAATCAGCTGACGGTTGTTCTTCTTCTGTACTTGGCAGTGCATTCCAAACCGCTTTAACTAGCGTGGCTAAAGGAATCGCGAAGAAAACGCCCCAAAAACCCCATAAGCCCCCAAACACTAATACGGCAACAATAATTGCTACAGGGTGTAGATTCACGGCTTCAGAAAACAACACCGGAACTAATACGTTGCCATCAAGGGCTTGGATAATGCCGTAGGCGACAAGTAACCAATAAAACTGCGGCGCCAATCCCCATTGGAACAAACCAACAATAGCAACAGGCACGGTTACAGCGGCAGCCCCGATATAAGGGATCAAGACTGAAAAGCCGACCGCGACAGCTAATAACACGGAATAGCGTAAGTCTAAAATGGCAAATGTCACGTAACTCACACCACCGACAATGAGGATTTCCATGACTTTACCGCGGATGTAGTTTGAGATTTGATCATTCATCTCAATCCAAACTTTTGTCGCGAGCTTTCGGTTTCTCGGTAGAATTCCGCTCGCCATCGAGAGCATTTCTTGCTTATCTTTTAATAAGAAAAATACCAACAATGGAACTAAGATCAGATACACCCCCAAAGTCGCAATGCTGACTAGAGACGCCAATGAACCTTTCACCACCGTTTCACCCATCACGATCACTTGGTTTTTCGCATTGGTAACCACTGACTCAACGATTTCAAAATGTGCCAGCTCAGGGTAACGTTGAGGGATCTCCGCAATAAATGCCTGAAGCCCAGTGTACATGTTTGGAATATCGTTGATTAAGTTGCCAACTTGCTGCCAAATCGTAGGAACTAGGCCAAATACAGCTAAAATCATCAATGATGTAAAAGTCACAATGACCAGTATTACAGAAAGTGTTCTGGGAATGCCGATACGGCTTAACTGAGTTACTGGCCATTCAAGAAGATAAGCAAGAACTATCGCAACCAGCAAAGGGGCAATTAAATTACCAAAGAAGTATATCGTGATAAAACCAAACAGTAATATCGCGACTAAACTCACCGCATGGGGATCAGAAAAACGTCGTTTATACCAACGACTCACCATTTCAAACATTCAACAAGGTTCCTTTAGTCACTTGCAAACAGTAGTAATCATCCTGCGCTTCGCACGCCACAGTATAGCCATACTTACGGAGGTAGCGTTTAATATCCTTCATCGAATGTGTCTCCACCACCCAGATTTGCATCACCTCACCCAACGCCAGCAATTTTGTGTGACGTTTGGCAAGCAAAAGAGCCATAGGACATCGCTCTTCACGCAAATCTAAAATATTGGGTTTCATTCTTCGTCCCGATGAATATTATAGAGCTGACATTGTATAGTGTTTTTTTCGCAGCGTCAGTGAAAAGGATGCCAATGAAAGCAGGTTTATGCACAGACATTAACCAATATTATGAATACTGTTCAATTAATGGCAATGAATGTGAAACCAATTCTGCCTGACCGTGTCCAAAGCGTATAAAATCATGGAGTAACCCCCTGTACTATGTTTAGACGTACCCGTTCGCTTGTTTGCCTATGTGTTGCAACGGCTCTCGCTTCAGCCCCTATTGCTCAAGCCAATTCATTAGATCTCCCAGACATTGGTACGGCTGCCAGCGGGACATTAACCATCGATCAAGAACTGCAATACGGTGATGCCTACATGCGCATGCTGCGTGCGAGCAAACCTATCGTTAATGACCCTGTTTTAAATGAGTACATTGACTCATTAGGTCATCGATTAGTTGCGAATGCGGATGATGTCAAAACGCCATTCACCTTCTTCATGATCCGAGACCGCAACATTAACGCATTTGCATTTTTTGGTGGCTATGTTGCCCTTCATTCCGGGCTGTTCTTACACGCACAAAGTGAAAGTGAGCTTGCCTCGGTTGTTGCACACGAAATTGCACACGTGACACAACGTCATCTTGCGCGAAGAATGGAAGATCAGGCTCGACGTTCTCCAGCAACCATTGCTGCGTTAGCGGGTTCATTATTACTTGCTATCGCCGCACCTGAAGCTGGGATTGCTGCCATTACCGCTACGACCGCGGGTAATATGCAAAGCCAAATCAACTACACTCGCAGTAATGAAAAAGAGGCCGACCGCTTTGGTATCGCGACCTTAGCAAAAGCTGGATTTGAAGTGAGCGCAATGCCTCGATTTTTTGGCCGCCTTGCAGACCAATACCGCTATGCCAGCAAACCACCACCAATGTTGCTGACTCACCCGTTACCAGAAGACCGAATTACAGATAGCCGAACACGTGCCCGCGAGTATCCCGCGAAACGTGTCTCGCCATCACTTAGTTACCATCTCGCTCGCGCCCGAATTGTTGCTCGTTATGCAGGGATCAATGAAAATGCGGCCTTAGACTGGTTTGCACGTACCGAGAAAAAAGCATCACCTTCGCTTGCCCCTTCATTCCAATACGGGCGTGCCCTTGTTCATCTGGATAATCGTCATTTCGATAAAGCAGAGCCGCTGTTGAAAGCCCTGCTCAAACAGGATCCTGCCAATAATTTTTATCTCGATGCGATGTCGGATCTCTACATCGCTCAGAATCAAGCAGATAAAGCGGAAAACATGCTGAAGAAAGCGCTGAAAACCAACCCCAACAATCCGGTTTTAGCCATCAATCTTGCAAACTCACTGGTAAAACAAGATAAGAACGAAGATGCCGTGCGTGCACTACAACGCTACACTCATGATCACCCCGATGATGTTAACGGCTGGCACCTATTGTCAGAAGCACAAACACATCTGGGTCACAGTGATGAAGAGCTCGCTGCACGTGCTGAGATATTGGCCTTGAAAGCCAATTGGAACAAAGCAATCCAATATTACACTCAGGCCAGCCAACTGGCCGAATTAGGAAGTTTAAAGCAGGCTCGCTTCGATGCTCGTATCGACCAGCTCATGGTTGATCGTGAACGCTTTATGGCACTGCAATAATCATAAAAATGAAGGAGAAATTTATGTCAGTCGTGATTTATCACAACCCTCGTTGTTCTAAAAGCCGTCAAACATTAGCACTGCTAGAGGAAAACAACATTCAACCAGAAATCATTACGTATCTTGATACGCCGCCAACGGTTGAACAGCTAAAAACGCTCTATAGCCAACTTGAGGTTGATGGTGTGCGAGCCATGATGCGCACAAAAGATGATCTCTATAAGGAACTCAAATTAGCAGACGCAACTGACGAAGCACTGTTTACAGCCATGACAGCCAACCCAAAACTCATCGAACGTCCTATTGTTGTGGCAAATGGCAAAGCCAAACATGGCCGCCCACCAGAGCAAGTGCTTGAGATTTTATGACCTGTCAAATAGTGGTGCTGTATTATAGCCGTCACGGTAGCACCCGAAGCCTCGCCAGACACATCGCAAGAGGGATTGAATCAGTCCCTCATTGTGAAGCCTTGCTGCGCACGGTCGACAGTATTGGTGATCGCGATGGCCCTTCACAAGACCCCGTTCTGTCTCTCAATGAGCTGAAGCAGTGTGATGGTTTGGCGATGGGTAGCCCAGTCTGGTTCGGTAACATGGCCGCCCCTTTAAAGCATTTCTGGGATCAAACCAGTGCGCTTTGGGTGGCAGGAGACTTAATTGACAAACCTGCTTGTGTCTTCACCTCTTCTTCTACCTTACATGGCGGACAGGAAACCACGCAACAAACCATGATGTTGCCTCTGCTTCATCATGGTATGTTGGTTATGGGGCTTCCCTACTCAGAACCAAAACTACACACCACAAAAAGTGGCGGTACTCCCTATGGTGCATCGTCAGTGAGTAAGCAAGCGGGATCATTAACTCAAGAAGAAATCGAACTCGCTCAACAGCTCGGGAAAAGACTGGCCACCACAGCAACAAAGTTAAAAGGATAAATTGCCATGGATGAGATGCAACCAAGAACCAAGCTATATCGTTTACTGGCCTTGTGTGGCAATTTAGCGCTACTGGCTTGGGTCGCGATATGGCAATTGTCATTGTCACCACATCCTCACATTAGCAGTACGACACTCGCCATTGCGTGGGTTATTCCCTTATTACTCCCTCTTCCCGGCATTTTGGCAGGCAAACCTTATACTCACGCTTGGGCAAACTTTATCTTGATGCTCTATTTCCTTCATGCATTAACGATTCTGTATGTCGACGGAGGTGAGCGATGGTTAGCTGCGGTTGAATTGCTACTCACAGCCGCTGGATTTGCGGGCAATATTCTCTATGCTCGTGCAAGAGGAAAAGAGCTGGGACTCAAACTCAAGCGCTTGTCCGAAGTCGAGAAGCAAGAAAAAGCAAAGTTTGAAAAGTAAAAAAGAGCCGAAAGGCTCTTTTTTGTTATTGTGAGATTTGTTCTGACACCGGCGTTTCATCAGAGACCGTTTGCTCTTGCTCAGGCACAGCCTCACGGCGTTCGATGTGCTGCCATTTATACATCAAAATGGTTTCAGCAGGTAGTAACGGAGCGATCGATACTTCTTGTTGGCGCACATCATCGCCTTGTTGAACACCCTCTGTTGTATTTCCATCTATCACGGGTTCAGAAACTGGTAACTCTGGTTGCGTTGGAGTTTCAACAATCGGTTCAAGCGGTGTCACTTGTCCCATTCGAGCTACTTCTTGTTCAAACTGCGTTTTAGACGCTAATAAATGCACGTTGAAGGTCACTTCATGGCCTTGGATTTTCAAGATATCAAGCGATGCAACTGAACTTAGCTTTTTAAGCTTGTTTTCAAGAGTGAAGAAGTCAACAGCATCACCAAGTTCAATGAAGCGTACTTTTATAGCTTCAGAAGACTCACTCGCCACCACAACCGCAGCACGTTTTGCGTAGTAATCACTGATTTGGTTCACCATCTTTTCACTAGCAGATGAACCACTATTTGAGCCTGATAACGGAGCTTGACGCGTAATGCCTATTGTTGCGGGTTTTTGATCATATAAAGTCCAACGAACATTATCTCCCTGCGCGCGGATCACTAACACAGCATCAACAGGATAGCGTTGACTGGCCTGCCCCACGGCTTGAGCGAAACCTCCCCACAAATCAGATACAGCGATTCCAGTAATATCATCGAAATCACCAACAGGGACCGTCATTGGCAAACCACGTTGTTTGGCTTGGCTCATAATATCGTTTAGTACTTTGGAATTAGCATGTTCCCAAACAATATTTCGATCTTGGCTCGTTTCTTCCACCAGCCAAACCAGAATATTTGCTCGAGCGGATGGCCAGAAAGGGAGTTGGGCTTGCGTTAATAATGAGCGAATATGTGGTGCACTAAAGCTCATTCGCATCGTTTGCTCACCTTGCAACTGCCCATAACTTAGCTGTGCTAGGTATTGAGAGCTTTGCTTTAGCGCTTTTTTTACCACTGGGTTGTTCGCGACAGTTTGATCACCGGAAGCGCGAACTAACACTTCTGTCATGCCCTGAACACGAGCTTCGCTATCTGCATTCTCTTCAGTTTGATCCAATACAATTTCTGCTCGATACAGATCGACATTCGTCAGTGCATAAGCGGGTAATCCAACAAGCCCCAAAATCATTAACGCTAAGTTACGCATACTTTTCCTACATTCATGTCAGCGAACACCGATGATAAGCAACAATTTCAGGCAGAGCAACTAAAGGACTAATCAATACGGTTACAAAGTCTTATCTGCCCCTCAGAATAAGATCATAATTTACTAATTAATCATCAATATTTGATCTGATTCAGATTGTAATCGATTGCAACAGTGATAGAATCCCGCGAATTTTATTTTTGTAGAGTAATTACTACTTACCGCCACCTAAAGGAAGAACAATATGAAAAATGCCATCCAAGGCGCACAAATGCTTTTTGTCGCATTTGGGGCCCTCGTGTTAGTGCCGTTATTGACAGGCCTAGACCCAAGCGTTGCTCTATTCGGCGCAGGTATCGGAACCCTTCTTTTCCAATTTGTCACTCGCCGTACCGTGCCAATTTTCCTTGCTTCTTCTTTTGCTTTTATCGCACCTATCCTATACGGGGTTCAGACTTGGGGTATTCCTGCCACTATGGGTGGTTTGATGGCAGCGGGTTTTGTCTACGTCGCGATGGGTGCATTGATCAAAGTACGTGGGGTAGAAATTATTCATAAATTACTGCCACCTGTTGTGGTTGGTCCTGTGATCATGGTGATTGGTCTCGGCTTAGCGCCTGTTGCTGTCAGCATGGCTTTAGGTAAAGTGGATGGCGCTCAAGTGATCGATGCTGACGCATCACTGGTTATTTCGGTTGCATCACTACTGACCACCATAATCCTCAGCGTCTTTGCGAAAGGCTTTTTGAAACTGACGCCAATTCTGGGCGGTATCGTCGTTGGTTACAGCTTAAGCCTAGGATATGGCATTGTGGATTTTACTCCTGTAAAAGAAGCTGCATGGTTCGCCTTACCGAACTTCACCATGCCTGAATTCAATATCAACGCAATTCTATTTATGATTCCTGTGGCCATTGCACCTGCGGTCGAGCACGTGGGCGACATGTTAGCCATCTCTAATGTGACTGGTAAAAACTACATCAAAAAACCAGGGCTACATCGCACCATTACTGGTGACGGCGTCGCGACTATCGCCGCTTCCATGGTAGGCGCGCCACCAAACACCACTTATTCCGAAGTTACTGGTGCCGTAATGCTAACCAAAGCGTTTAACCCTGTGATCATGACTTGGGCTGCGGTAACAGCCATTGTACTTGCTCTAGTTGGCAAGCTTGGAGCTGTACTACAAACCATCCCAATGCCAGTAATGGGCGGTATCATGATTCTTCTGTTTGGCTCCATCGCCACCGTTGGTTTAAACACTCTGATTAAGAACAATGTCGACCTACATAAATCTCGCAACTTAGTGATTGTGGCTATCACGCTCGTATTTGGTATCGGTGGTATGGCATTTGGTATTGGCGAATTCAGCCTTCAAGGCGTTAGCCTTTGCGGTATCGTAGCAATTCTTCTAAACCTAGTTTTGCCAAAAGATTTAGGCGAGAACCACGTTGTGGACAATGCTCAAATGGAAGAAGAAGCAAAATAGTGAACTAAAAGAAAAAGGGTTGGCATATATCAGCCAACCCTTCGTATCATAACCATTATACAAAAACTCAACCGCTTATAAGCACAGCTCCACAAACTGTCCCCGCGTCAATGTCGCTAAATCTTGCGCCGCGAGCTCTATCTCTAACCCTCTTTTGCCTGCACTGACACATATACTGCCCTGCTCTAATGCACTTTGGTGAATGAATGTCGGCAAGGCTTTCTTCTGACCTAGCGGACTGATCCCCCCCACTACATACCCTGTTGTTTTTTGTGCGATATCGGGATCTGCCATTTCTGCTTTCTTTCCTTTTGCCGCTTTAGCAGCAAGTTTAAGGTTTAGCTTTTCAGCAACTGGGATGACGGCTACTGCGAGATTTTTTGCTTCACCATTTAAACAAAATAGCAGCGTTTTAAAGACCTTTGCCGGATCTTGCCCCAACACTTGTGCTGCTTCTAAGCCATAACTCTGCGCGCGTGGGTCGTGCTCATATTGGTGAACTTTGTGGGTAATTTTCTTTTTTTTAGCCAAATTAATTGCTGGGGTCATACGACGTTGTCCTTATACCCACCAACATAACCACCTGCGCTGTGAATCGTAACTCAAATGGTTATATTGGTATTTATATAGTTAAACTTTACGAAACTTTTTATTGGTTTCTAAACACAAAAAAGCGCCGCAATTGCGGCGCTTTTAGTTAAAAATATCACGCTGATTGAGTCAAACGTTTTAATGCTTATTTATATACGATTTCACCTGAAGGTGCGTATTTGTTCACATCAACTGGGCTATTGGCTTCTAGGTATTCTTTCAATACTTCAGCATCCACAAAACCAGTGTTTACGTGACCTGGGTGATCCGTGAGTTTCGGATAACCATCACCACCAGCCGCATTGTAGCTTGGTACTGTGAAACGGTAAGTTTCATCTAGGCGTAATTGCTTGCCACTGATGAAGACATTAGACACTTTACCGTCAGCAACAGTCATTGAAATACCTGCAAATTGCGCGTAAGCACCAGAGTCAACTGGCTTCGTTGCTACAACGTTTAGGTAATCAAGCACTTCCTGACCAGACATGTCTGTGTATGTCAGTATATTTGCAAATGGTTGAACTGTCAGTACGTCTTTGTATGTAACGTTACCCGCTTCAATAGAGTCACGGACACCACCAGAGTTCATCACAGCAAAGTCAGCTTTTGCACGCTCCATGTGAGCAGTCGCGATTAAACGGCCTAGGTTAGTCTGTTGGAAACGTACAACGTTACGATCACCTTCAAGCTTGCCGTTAGTTTCAGAGATTTTCTCGTTTAACTGTGCTTGGCCTTGCTCTTGGTATGGGCGTAAGAACTCAAGTAGTGCTGCGTCTTGTTTGATTTCATCTTCAATCAGAACGCGCTTCTTCTCACCGTTAATTTTAACCTTCTTCTTCAGGTTAACTGGGATCAGATCGTAGCTTACCATGGTTAGCTCGCCGTTACGGAACTCGTAATCAGCACGACCAACATATTTACCCCACTCGTGAGCCTGAACGATGTAAGTACCGTTTTGCATGTCTGGCTTACACTCATCAGAAGGCTTAAAGTTTTTCTTAACAACGTTTGGCGCTTCCATACATACAGGTTCTTGAGAGTGACCACCAACGATCATATCTAGAGAACCTTCGTCTAGGTAGCGAGCCAATGCTACGTCACCCGGAGCGTTGATACCACGGTTGCCATCTTCGTAGTGACCCATGTGTGTCACAGCGAAAATTAGGTCTGGTTTTTCAGTTTTCTCAAGTTCAGCGATTAGCTTTTTCGCTTCTTCTTTAGGGTCGCGGAAATCGATGCCACCGATAAACTCTGGGTTGCCGATTTTCGCTGTATCTTCAGTCGTTAGACCAATAACAGCAATCTTGATGCCTTGCTTGTCAAACATCTGGTACGCTTGGAACATGCGCTCACCAGTTGCTTTGTCGTAGATGTTTGCTGAAAGCATTGGGAAGTTGGCCCACTCTTTCTGCTTAAATAGAACTTCTAACGGGTTATCAAACTCGTGGTTACCCAGCGCCATCGCATCGTAACCAATCTTACTCATGCCTTTAAAATCTGGTTCAGCATCTTGAAGGTCTGACTCTGGTACACCTGTGTTGATATCACCACCAGAAAGCAGTAGCGAACTGCCACCTTCTGCTGCAATTTCAGCGCGCAGTTCATCAATCAGCGTCTTACGTGCAGCCATGCCGTATTCGCCGTATTTGTTTTGCCAGAAACGACCGTGGTGGTCATTAGTGTGAAGAACTGTCAGCTTATAGGTTGTATCAGCTTCCCACTCATGCTGAGGTGCTGTTGCACAACCCGCTAGAGTAGCCAAAATTGCCGCGCTAATTGCGCTTTTTACGATCAGGCGTTGCTTCATTGTCATACCTTTTGAACTTTTGGGGATTTCCACTGCTTTTGAATATAGGCTCTACACAGAGAATTAATAACTATTGCTTCTTGCACAAAGAAAACTAAGCCCATGGAACCTATAAAACTTGATATAGTTTAAATTAACTGAAAACGTCAGACAGTTCGTTTTCATATTTATGACGATTTGATCACGATATTATTGTCAATAACTTGCAACAACGCTCACAGCTTACACCTGAGAAGAGAAACGATCACAAGCAAACGTTTTACTGTGAAATACGCCGATTCACTGGTTGATGATAAAGTGGTCGCATTTACAACAAATATCGAAAATATCATTGATTTTTGCACAAAAAAGGCTGCCTATTAGGCAGCCTTTTTGTTTCTAAATATGTCTATCGAATATCGATATGATCAAAACCTTTAATGAGATCATCTAGCGCTTTCATTTGCGCTAAGAACGGCTCGAGCTTGTCTAGTGGCAATGCTGATGGGCCATCACAGCGTGCTTGCTCTGGGTTTGGATGCGCTTCAATAAATAGACCTGCAATACCTGTTGCTAAGCCGGCTTTTGCCAATTCAACCGTTTGCTCACGACGGCCACCTGAAGCCGCACCAGACGGATCGCGCATTTGTAGAGAGTGAGTCACATCAAAAATAATTGGGCTGCCGTTTGAGGCTTTCTTCATAACACCAAAGCCCAGCATATCCACAACCAAATTATCATAGCCATGGCATGAACCACGTTCACATAGGATCACGTTCTCGTTGCCACATTCTGCGAACTTCTCAACGATATTGCCCACTTGACCAGGACTCATAAACTGGGGTTTCTTGACGTTAATCACTGCGCCTGTTTTTGCCATCGCTTCGACAAGATCAGTTTGACGGGCTAGGAATGCTGGCAACTGGATAACATCAACCACATCAGCCACAGGCTGAGCTTGAGCTTCAGTATGTACGTCGGTGATGATTTTCACACCAAATGTGTCTTTAAGCTCTTGGAAGATCTTCATCCCTTCTTCAAGACCCGGACCACGGTATGAATGCACTGAACTGCGGTTCGCTTTATCAAACGACGCCTTAAATACATAAGGGATACCCAGTTTCTCAGTCACTTTTACGTAGTGTTCACAAATCTGCATTGCCAGATCGCGGGATTCCAGAACGTTCATTCCAGCAAACAAGGTAAAAGGTTTATCGTTAGCTACTGGAATATCACCAACATGAACGATTTTTTGTTCCATCATCTTCTCTCTTTATTTATTGAGTTAATGCAAAATAACTTGCGGGTTACCCATTGCATTAACTTGATTCTTTAGTAGCTCAGCCGCCGGATCATCTGGACACTGATCAATAAAGTACTGGTAATCTGTCATCGCGATTTGATGGCAATCCAATTGTTGATAGATAAACCCTCGATCACGAATCTCATACGGGTCATCAGGCACAAAGGTTAACGCCAGATCAGTACAACGTAGTGCAAGAGTATAACGCTCTTCGCGCAGCAACGCGCTTTTGATCAACGCCAGCCAGCGTCCAATAACCGTTGGATTATCCGCTTCTTTTAGATGTTCTTCTTTCAGCGTAGAAAATGGACCACTGTGTCCAACAAGCCATGCACTTAGTGTATGCTCAGAAACATATTCGCCATTAAAAGGATTGATATATTGAGGTTTCTCACCATACCATTCAATGCGCAATAAAAACTGGCTTGGGAATGTCACACCGGTCAGTGGAAACCCGAGTTTCTTACCAAAATAGAGCAATAGTGCACCAAGGCTGACGGGAATACCTTTTCGGCGTTGCAGTACTTTATCCATAAAAGCATTGGCCGAATCGTAATACGCTTCTTGATCGCCAGAGAAACCCCACTCGGTATAGAAGAGACGAATAAAACGCTCAAACCGCTGCTTCTCATTGGGTTCATGTACCAATTCAAGCTCTGCTGCTGACAATAAACGCGCCAGCTCTAACTCAGCCCAATGAACTTCTGTCTCTGGGTTGATGGCCTTATTTAATACCAGCGCCCCTTCAGCAAGTTCCATTGCATCAAAGTCTTCATCAAATAGCTCAAGCATGATTGATGACCTACCTCAAATTACTCGAAAATTTTAACCTAAGAACATTGGAACTTTAGTCACGGCAACTTTTCCCGCCATGGCTAACCAACCTAATGCACCAAAGAATGAGAATGTACGTAGCAATTTGTTCTTGCCCAGTTTAAGCGCGAATAAACCTAGCGCAATGTACGCCAAAATACAGGTAATTTTCTCTGTCAGCCACGGCGCTGCCGCAGTAAAAGGAATAAATCCAGTGATAAGAATCAAGCCGATCCCTGACAGCAACAAACAGGTGTCATTGATATGAGGAAAGACTTTTAAAAACTTATTCTCTTGCAGCTTTGAATTCGCCATCATCAAAGCATAACGAACGGATAATAACGTTGCGCTCAATACAATCGTAAACAGGTGAAAGTGCTTTAAACCTTCGTACATCGACATTCTCTCTTATTTTTTGGTGTTCCATTGACCCAATGTTACTCGATCATTTCCACCATAGTCCTTTTCTGTAGAAATTTGGCCGTAGCCAAACTCCGTAAATAGCTTCCTTACCGCTTCCCCTTGCTGATATCCATGCTCAAAAAGCAGCCAACCATTTTCGCACAGGTATTCCCTCGCCTTGTCAATGATATGACGAATATCAGCCAAACCATTTTCAGCAGCGACCAAGGCGCTACGAGGCTCAAACCGCACGTCGCCTTGCACCAAGTGTGGATCGAGCTCATCAATATAAGGAGGATTTGACACAATCAAAGCAAACTTCGTACCTGTTTCCAAAGGTTCGAACCAACTTCCTGCATAAAAAGCGGCATTCGTAAGGTTAAGGTTCGCTGCATTTTCTGTTGCGAGTTGCTGCGCCTCAACTTTCAAATCGATCCCTATCACATGTCGCTTAGGTAGCTCTGAAGCAAGCGCAAGTGCAATAGCACCCGTACCGGTTCCTAAATCAAGGAGATTGCCGTCATTCTCTTCCGCTTTATCCAACGCGATTTCCACCAACCTTTCCGTATCCGGTCTTGGGATCAGCGTTGATGGCGATACCTTAAGTGGTAATGACCAAAACTCGCGCTCCCCAACAATATAGGCAACAGGCTCACCGGAAAGACGACGTTCTAGCAATAAAGAGAAGGCATTTAACTCTTGTTGTGACAGTTCTTTGTCAGGCCAAGTCAGTAGGAAGGAGCGTGGTTTTTTAAGGGTGTGGCAAAGTAATACCGCAGCATCAAGAGAAGGCGATTCACTGCCACTCTCCTGAAGCTGGGCGATTGCCTGCTTTAATGTGTTTTCAACACGACATTGTGCAGACATTGAATTAGTTGTTTTCCGCCAGAGCAGCTAGCTGATCTGCTTGGTGTTCTTGAATCACAGGTTCCACCAAGCTAGCCAAGTCACCTTCCATGACTTCATTTAGGCGGTAAACCGTCAGGTTAATACGGTGATCCGAAACACGTCCTTGAGGGTAGTTATAGGTACGAATACGGTCACTACGGTCACCTGAACCAAGCAGGTTACGACGTGTGTCTGATACTTCAGCAGCACGTTTGGCTTCTTCTGCCTGAATAATACGTGCAGCAAGTACTGCCATCGCTTTCGCTTTGTTCTTATGCTGTGAACGCTCGTCCTGACACTCTACAACGGTACCTGTTGGTAAGTGAGTAATACGGATAGCTGAGTCTGTGGTGTTAACGTGCTGACCACCCGCGCCTGATGCACGGAAGGTGTCGATTTTCAGATCAGCGGCTTTAATCTCAGGAATTTCAGCTTCTGGGATCTCTGCCATCACCGCAACCGTACATGCCGAAGTATGTACACGACCTTGCGATTCTGTCGCTGGTACACGTTGTACGCGGTGACCACCAGATTCAAACTTCAGCACACCATATGCACCATCGCCAGTGACCTTAGCAATCATCTCTTTATAGCCGCCATGCTCCGCTTCATTGGAAGACATAACTTCAATACGCCAGCCTTTTTTCTCAGCGAATCTGCTGTACATGCGGAACAAGTCACCCGCAAAAATGCCTGCTTCATCACCACCAGCACCTGCACGAATTTCTAAGAAACAGTTGCGGTCGTCATTTGGATCTTTTGGCAATAAAAGAATTTGCAGTTCGTCATTTAAACGCTCAATCGCTTCTTTTGCGTCTTTGATTTCTTCCTGAGCCATCTCGCGCATTTCTTCATCGTCTTCTTTTGCCATTTCTTCGGCAGCAACAAGATCTTCTTGTGCTTGCTGATAGGCTTGAAAACACTTCGTCACTTCCTCTAGTTGAGAGTACTCTTTCGACAATGCACGGAATTTATCCTGATCACCAATAACATCAGGATCACCAAGTAGGTGCTGAACTTCTTCATAACGTTCTACAAGCGTTTCTAGCTTGATAAGAATGGAGGCTTTCATAGTTTTCTTAAACTCAGGGGTTATTTTGATTATGAGTCTTCAAGACCCAAACTCTGTCTAATTACGGCCAGTTTAGCTGGCTCTCCTTGCTCCGCTGCACTTTGTAGCGCTCGGGTAGGAGCATGGATCAATTTGTTGGTGAGCTTGTTACTCAGCTCTAATAACACTTTTTCTGGATCGGCACCCGACGCCAATGACTGGAGACTCTTACTCAACAGATCTTCGCGAATGTCATTGGCCGATTTCCGAAACTCTCGGATGCTATCAACCGCTTGCAATGAGCGCATCCATGTCATAAATGCGGCACTTTCTTCACTGACGATCGCTTCAGCTTGAATGGCTTCAACTTTCCGTTGCTCGATATTGTTATCAACGATTGATTGCAGATCATCTACTGTGTAGAGATAAGCATCATTGAGCTCACCGACTTGTGCTTCAATGTCCCGAGGAACTGCAATATCAACTAATAAAACAGGCTGACAACGACGGGCTTTCAACGCAGTTTCGACCATGCCTTTACCAATAATAGGCAAAGGGCTTGCTGTTGAGCTGATCACAATATCTGCACGCGGTAAGTGAGTGGGAATTTCTTCTAAACTGATCACTTCCGCACCAAACTCTTCCGCAAGTGGTAACGCCCTCTCTCGCGTTCGGTTGGCTACAATCATTTTCTGGCATCCATTGGCAGATAAATGCTTCGCAACTAATTCAATCGTTTCACCAGCGCCAACTAATAAGACCGTTGACGTTTCCAGAGATTCAAAAATGTGTTTCGCTAACGTGCATGCTGCGTACGCAACGGAGACAGCATTACCACCAATGTCCGTTTCAGTGCGAACACGCTTAGCGACAGAAAATGTTTTCTGAAACAGCTTCTCGATTGATGTATCAACGGCTTTGTGCTCACGGGCATCCGAATAGGATTGTTTAACCTGCCCTAAAATTTGAGGCTCACCCAGCACCAAAGAATCCAAACCGCAGGAAACGCGCATCAGATGGCGAATAGCCGCCTGCTCTTCATGAATATAAAGGCTTGGTTTTAATTCTTCAGGACTCACTTGATGGAACTGAGAAATCCAGTCAATCAACTTACTTTTGCCAGATGGTTTTACATCACAATAAATTTCGGTCCGGTTACAGGTAGAGACGATAACGCAGCCGTTGACGTTTGGGTTATCGCCAAGCTGCGTCAGTGCAACTGGCAATTTTTCAGGGCCAAACGCGACTTTCTCTCGCAGTTCTACCGATGCCGTATTGTGATTAATACCAATGGCAAGCAATGACATGTATGGATGATTCTCTGGGTCAGATAAAAAGCAAACAGGGCGGAATTTTACTTGATGGCCTCGGTTATTGAAAGGGTAACGAGGATATGTTTTCGTGACTTCGTGATATCAATGATATAGTAGCGCCATTCAAAGGTATTGATTGAGCAGTTATCCAACGATGAAAATACGATTTCGTTTGCCGTTAATCTGGACTTTAACTCTTTTGTTCTTATCGGGTTGTGCCGCCGTACAAAACAGCACCACCAACGTCGAATGGCAAACTCACCAACAGCGCCTTGCGAGCATTTCTCATTATCAAGCGGTTGGTAAAATTGGCTATATTTCCCCAGACCAACGCCAATCCCTTAACTTCCAATGGAAACATTCTCCGCAAAATAGTGAGCTGCGCCTTTCTACATTCTTAGGACAAACCGTCCTCAATTTATCAGTCACACCAAAAGGTGCCGTCGTTGAAACCTACGATGATCAAACCCTGACTGCCGCTGATGCTGATACGTTGATCTACCAATTAACTGGTTTAGCTATTCCATTTAAAGATCTCAATCATTGGTTGCTCGGTGAACCTGGCAATGTTGAACATTTTACGACCAACGCCCACAACACCTTAGCCTCATTAAGCAAAACGCTTGAATCACGAACGTGGCAACTTGATTACCTTAATTATCGAGATGAGCCTTTTAATGGCCTTCCTCTCCCGCTTCCACAAAAATTAAAGCTTCAACAAGCCAGCACCAAAATTAACATCATCGTATCTAAGTGGACTTTAACCCAATGATCACCAGCACAACTCAATGGCCTTCTCCCGCAAAACTCAATTTATTTTTGTATATCACTGGCCAACGTGAAAATGGGTACCATGAACTTCAAACCTTATTTCAGTTTGTCGATCATGGTGACACATTGATCATCACCGCGAATTCCAGCGGTGACATTACACTCACCCCTGAAATACCCGGCGTTCCACTACAAGACAACCTTATTTGGAAAGCCGCGACTGCGCTGCAAAAATACGCAAGTTGTGAACTTGGGGCTCATATTGAGCTAAATAAAATATTGCCTATGGGTGGGGGTATTGGCGGTGGTTCTTCCAATGCGGCAACCGTATTGGTTGCGCTCAATTATTTGTGGCAGTTAGCGCTATCAGATGACGAACTTGCTCAGATTGGCCTGCACTTAGGAGCCGATGTCCCAGTATTTGTCCGAGGTTTCGCCGCATTTGCAGAAGGTGTTGGTGAAAAACTCAGTCAAGCCGAACCTAAAGAACAATGGTATTTAGTCGTTCGTCCAAATGTGGCTATCGCAACGGCAGATATTTTTACTCACCCACAATTAACACGAGATACGCCGAAGCGAGCGCTGGCAACACTTCTTTCCACTCCTCACGAAAACGATTGCGAAAAAATTGTTCGAATGCTGTACCCAGAGGTTGATAAGCAACTTTCATGGCTGCTACAATACGCGCCGTCGAGATTGACCGGGACTGGATCGTGCGTGTTTGCTGAGTTTTCCAGTGAAGACGACGCTCGTTCGGTTTTGGAAAAACTACCTGACACTGTCTCTGCTTTTGTAGCTAAAGGGCGTAATATTTCGCCTCTACATGAGACATTGGCTAAGCATCGCTCAGCCCACAATTCAATTATCTAAAACTGGACGCAACCCTGAGGTTTCCACCGTGCCTGATATGAAGCTATTTGCTGGTAACGCAACACCTGAACTAGCCCAACGTATTGCTGATCGTCTATACATCTCCCTTGGTGACGCTACTGTTTCTCGTTTTTCTGATGGCGAAGTCGCTGTTCAAATTAACGAAAACGTACGTGGTAGTGATGTTTTCATTATCCAATCAACATGCGCACCAACCAACGACAACCTAATGGAATTGGTTGTAATGATTGATGCAATGCGCCGTGCTTCAGCGGGCCGTATTACAGCAGTTATCCCTTACTTTGGTTACGCTCGCCAAGACCGTCGTGTACGTTCTGCGCGTGTGCCAATCACTGCAAAAGTTGTTGCTGACTTCCTTTCTAACGTTGGGGTTGACCGCGTTCTGACTATTGACCTACACGCTGAACAGATTCAAGGTTTCTTTGATGTTCCTGTAGACAACATTTTCGGTACGCCTG
The DNA here is from genome assembly GCF_050113675.1 of Vibrio sp. TRT 21S02. Lineage (NCBI taxonomy): Bacteria > Pseudomonadati > Pseudomonadota > Gammaproteobacteria > Vibrionales > Vibrionaceae > Vibrio > Vibrio sp. TRT 21S02. The sequence continues at coordinate 3,551 of NZ_JBNJOI010000022.1, read as the reverse complement.
TTCTTCTAGAAGACATGGAAAACCGTGGTCTTGAAAACCCTGTTGTTGTTTCTCCTGATCTTGGTGGTGTTGTACGCGCTCGTGCAACAGCAAAAGCATTAGGTGATATCGACATCGCTATCGTCGACAAACGTCGCCCACGCGCTAACGTTTCTGAAGTGATGAACCTCATCGGTGATGTTGAAGGACGCGATTGCGTTATCGTTGATGACATGATCGATACAGGTGGCACACTATGTAAAGCGGCTGAAGCGCTAAAAGAGCGTGGAGCTAAACGCGTTTTCGCTTATGCGACACACGCTGTTTTCTCTGGCAACGCTGCGCAAAACATCAAGAGCTCTGTTCTTGACCAAGTGATTGTCACTGACTCTATCTCTCTTTCTAAAGAGATGGCTGCGACAGGCAAAGTCACCACACTTAGCCTATCTCGCATGCTGGCAGAAGCAATTCGCCGCATCAGCAACGAAGAGTCTATCTCAGCAATGTTTAACTAATCTTACGATTGTTATAAACACTGAATTTTTAAAGCGCTTCCCGATGGAAGCGCTTTTTATTTGAGGCAAAACCAATCACCTGTCATCAGGCCAGTTTTCTGTGCTATCATACTGCGCTTTTTGAGATTGCAGAGAGATCCCAACCTTGAGTCAACAAATCAAACTTCTTGTCGGATTAGCCAATCCAGGCCCTGAATATAAAAAAACACGCCACAATGCGGGCGCATGGGTAGTAGAAGAGTTAGCTCGCGTTCATAACACAACGCTCAAAGAGGAATCGAAGTTTTTCGGTTACACCGGGCGCATTATGATGAATGGTCAAGACCTCCGTTTGCTTATCCCAACAACATTTATGAACTTGTCAGGAAAGTCGATCGCTGCACTGGCGAAGTTCTATCAAATCAAACCCGAAGAAATCATGGTGGCACACGACGAGCTCGACTTGCCGCCAGGGGTAGCTAAGTTTAAAAAAGGCGGTGGGCACGGTGGGCACAATGGCTTACGCGACACCATCAGCAAACTGGCTAATAACAAAGATTTCTACCGTCTTCGAATCGGCATTGGCCATCCGGGACACAAAGACAAAGTTGCTGGTTTTGTATTAGGAAAAGCGCCTGCAAAAGAGCAAGAGCTTTTAGACGCAGCAGTCGATGAATCTGTCCGTTGCTTAGATATCTTGCTAAAAGACGGCTTAACCAAAGCACAAAACCGCTTACACACGTTCAAAGCTGAATAAGGTTACTATCATGGGTTTTAAATGTGGCATCGTTGGTCTACCAAACGTTGGTAAATCAACTCTGTTTAACGCACTCACTAAAGCGGGTATTGAAGCCGCTAACTTCCCGTTTTGTACAATCGAACCAAACACTGGTGTGGTTCCGGTGCCAGATCTTCGTCTGGATGCGCTAGCGAAAATCGTTAACCCGCAGAAAACCTTACCAACCACTATGGAATTCGTGGATATCGCAGGCCTAGTAGCAGGCGCATCAAAAGGTGAAGGTTTAGGTAACAAATTCTTGGCAAACATCCGTGAAACTGATGCTATCGGTCACGTTGTTCGCTGTTTTGAAAACGAAAACATTGTTCACGTTGCAGGTAAAGTATCACCTATCGAAGATATCGAAGTGATTAACCTTGAACTTGCTATGGCTGACCTTGACTCTTGTGAGCGTGCGATCCAACGTAACGCTAAGAAAGCAAAAGGCGGCGACAAAGATGCTAAGTTTGAGCTGACCGTACTAGAAAAACTGCTTCCAGTATTAACTGAAGGTGGTATGGCTCGTACAGTTGAGTTGGCAAAGGAAGAGTTGGCAGCGATTGGTTACCTGAACTTCCTAACATTAAAACCAACTATGTACATCGCGAACGTAAATGAAGATGGTTTTGAAAACAACCCATATCTAGATGCCGTACGCGAATTTGCAGAAAAAGAAAACAACGTTGTTGTTCCTGTTTGCGCAGCAATCGAATCTGAGCTTTCAGAGCTAGAAGATGAAGATCGTGAAGAGTTTCTTGCAGACATGGGCATCGAAGAGCCGGGGTTAAACCGAGTGATTCGTGCTGGTTACGAACTATTGGAACTTCACACTTACTTTACGGCTGGTGTGAAAGAAGTTCGCGCATGGACAATCCCTGTTGGAGCAACGGCACCAAAAGCAGCGGGTAAGATCCACACCGACTTTGAAAAAGGGTTCATCCGTGCAGAAGTCGTTGGTTACGACGACTTTATTCAATTTAACGGTGAAAATGGCGCGAAAGAAGCAGGAAAATGGCGTCTAGAAGGTAAAGAATACATCGTTAAAGATGGTGATGTTGTTCATTTCCGCTTCAACGTTTAAGTAACTCGATGATTTTACTCTCTTAGAGTGCATATAAAAGCCAGTGCTATCACTGGCTTTTTTTATACTCCGTAGAAATAAAATCCATAAACTGATGCCAAATTATTTGCACTTTTCGATCATTAACGCGCCTCTTTGCTCAAAAAGAAACCGAACGATTCATTTGTCGGGATTTATTCAAAAAAACTGTTGACGGTTCTCACACAGATCCGCATAATGCGCCCCGTTCCCGACGAGACTGATATGGTTTTGAAAGGAAGAAAACATGGTATGGCTACGTAGCTCAGCTGGTTAGAGCACATCACTCATAATGATGGGGTCACAGGTTCGAATCCCGTCGTAGCCACCATTCCTAAGTGCTTTTAATAAAAGCCTTTAGGAAAAGATGCGGAAGTGGCGGAATTGGTAGACGCACCAGATTTAGGTTCTGGCGCCGCAAGGTGTGAGAGTTCAAGTCTCTCCTTCCGCACCATTATTTGATATGTCTTTTATGACTATCGCCTGCAGGTCTATCGCCAAGCGGTAAGGCAGCGGCTTTTGATGCCGCCATTCCCTGGTTCGAATCCAGGTAGACCTGCCATTATTCCAAAGTGAGATTCCTTTAAGAAAAGGGTTGTCACTTAGAGCGTGAAGGTTTATATTGTCTCGCTCAAAAAGATGGCTACGTAGCTCAGCTGGTTAGAGCACATCACTCATAATGATGGGGTCACAGGTTCGAATCCCGTCGTAGCCACCATTCTTTCTTTATGAAAGAGCAGTTATAACCGTTAGTTTTTACCAATTAACTGATAGTTTATAGAGTTCAAGATGCGGAAGTGGCGGAATTGGTAGACGCACCAGATTTAGGTTCTGGCGCCGCAAGGTGTGAGAGTTCAAGTCTCTCCTTCCGCACCATCTTGAAATACTCTAAACAATATATGCGGAAATGGCGGAATTGGTAGACGCACCAGATTTAGGTTCTGGCGCCGCAAGGTGTGAGAGTTCAAGTCTCTCTTTCCGCACCATATATTGAATAGTCTTTTGACTATCGCCTGCAGGTCTATCGCCAAGCGGTAAGGCAGCGGCTTTTGATGCCGCCATTCCCTGGTTCGAATCCAGGTAGACCTGCCATTATTTTGATTATTGAGTTTACTCAGTAATTATGCGGAAGTGGCGGAATTGGTAGACGCACCAGATTTAGGTTCTGGCGCCGCAAGGTGTGAGAGTTCAAGTCTCTCCT
>NZ_JBNJOI010000021.1:0-58495 GCF_050113675.1 Vibrio sp. TRT 21S02 | reverse complement strand
CCTGAACCTGACCTTCGATAGAGATATAACATGGAGTTGGCATCGTAATCCTTCCTTTAATCCATTTTTGAATGAGTGGTTGATTGAACGAAGGGGATAGAGCAAGGGGGATGCCAAGGATTAAGGGCAGTAGAATCAGTGAGTTAGATTGAGTTAAGCAATAAACTGCCCAGTTTTGAGCAAGTTATTGCTTCTACAGGCAAGTTTATGTGGTGGCGATGTGAGCACACCGACATAACTCGGTTCTGCCAACGCATATTCAAAACACCGTAATATCCGTTTTATGCACTCACTTTCTCATGTAATGGGAAATCAGTAGCTTTTAAAGAGTCACTTTTCTTCGTTAAAAATACGATCTAATAGAAAATAAATCTAAATAATAATTTTATAGCCATGTTAAATTCTGCAAATTTATAGTGATTCAGATCACAGGTAAGATGTGTGAACTCGATTTTATTTTCTGATTTTTTCAAGCGCCTGATAACCTCCTGCTCCGCTTTGCAATGACGTAAAGTAATGCCTCAATTGCCAAAATACGCACAAACATGCATACAAACCATCATGTTCATTGATGAACCTGAGTATGCAAATTCGAGTTCAATTGACGCGATTGAGGGCTATTAACTATAAGGAGTGTTCAAGATGAATACCAAGAAACCGATGTCGCTAACTGGCCGAGTAATATTAGGTATGGTTGCGGGTATCTTGACAGGATTCGCTATTCGGGCCCTATTTGCTGACAATGGATTTGTAGACGCATATATCGTTAATGGATTATTCGAGGTGGGCGGAAAAATCTTTATCGCCAGCTTAAAAATGCTGGTTGTCCCACTGATTTTTGTCTCACTAGTATGTGGTACTAGTTCATTAAAAGACATTTCAACCCTTGGCCGGATGGGTGGTAAAACACTCGGCTTTTACATTGCAACCACCGCCGTTGCTATTACACTTGCGCTCACAATGGGAACTGTCTTCCAACCGGGAGCCGGTGCCGACCTTACTGCGGCAAGTTCGTTTAAATCAGCAGAAGCACCATCGCTTGGTCAAGTGATCATTGATATGTTCCCAACCAACCCAATCAGTGCAATGGCCGAAGGCAAAACCCTTCAGGTGATTGTATTTGCTGTGTTGTTTGGTATTGCGATCAGTGCTGCTGGCAAGCCGGGAGAACGCATTGCCGCTGTATTCTCAGATCTAAACGAAGTGATCATGAAGCTCGTTGCACTATTGATGAACCTTGCGCCATACGGCGTGTTCTTCCTTATGGCAAAGCTGTTTACTGGTTTAGGCCTTGGCGCCATCATTAACTTAGCAGAGTATTTCCTTGTCCTTGCTGGCACATTGTTATTGCACGGCCTGATCACATACAGCTTAATGTTAAAAGGCTTTACTGGCCTTAGCCCTATTGCGTTTTTGAAGAAAATGGAAGACGCGATCATGTTCGCCTTCTCAACAGCCTCTTCTAACGCCACGATTCCAGTAACAATGGAAACGGTTAAAAACCGTATGGGTGTGGACAATAAAGTCGCCTCATTTACCGTGCCATTAGGTGCAACAGTAAACATGGATGGCACTGCGATCATGCAAGGCGTTGCTACTGCATTTATTGCTCAGGCATTTAATATTGACCTAACCATGACCGATTACCTCACGGTCATTCTGACTGCTACCCTTGCATCGGTGGGAACAGCCGGTGTACCTGGTGTTGGCCTTGTCATGCTCGCAATGGTACTTAACCAAGTTGGTCTGCCTCTTGAAGGGATTGCATTAATCATGGGTGTGGACCGCCTTCTAGATATGATCCGCACAGCCGTCAATATCACGGGTGACAGCTGTGTCTCTGTGATTGTTGCCAAATCTGAAGGAGTGTTGGACGAGAGCCGATTTAACGATCCTCAAGCAGGTGAGAAAGAAGAAGAAGTCAAACTCTCTAAAGCTGAAGCCTAATAACTAAAAAGCCCCGGTACATGACCAGGGCTTTTTATTCAATAACAGCTTTAAACCAGAATACTCATCACAAGCATTGCACCAAAAGCATTAAAAACCGAAATCGCAACCATGATTGGAATGTAGCGGCCTTCGGTTCCGATAGGACCAAGGATACGTCCCATATATTGAATTTGAGAACCCATTAGGTAAATGGCAGGAGCCAAAATGGCAATGTGAGTACCATTTAAGATGCCTTGGTCGAACAAGGTAATCACAACACCAACTGCACCACCCATTGACATCCATGCACCAATCAGAACGGCACCAGCTTCACCCGGTAAACCAAATAGAGCCATTACTGGTTCAAAGATACTGCCCATCAGAGCAAGTGCACCTGTAATTTGCAGCGCTTTGATGATCACAAATGCCATTAATACGTTAGGCACGGTTGAAGTTGTAGCGATCACCCACCCTTTCTTTGCACCTTCAACGAAGATGTCTGTCACCATTGGTTTCTTTGCTTTTACTTCGCTCATTGTGCAGCCTCTTCTTTCAGTTCTTGATTGCCTTGTGATGATTTGTCTTCTTTACCTTCAGTCATGTTGAGGTACATACGGAACAGATTCGCACCAACAAACTTGAAAACAAACATCACAGCGACCGCTAGACCGATAGAAGACGTCACCGCAAGTGAACCATCAGCCATAGTTAGTGTGAAAAGAACAGCACCTGAAGAGAAGAAGTTCACAATAGTTGCGCCTGCAGTAAACTGGAACATGGTAAACACATCAGTTTCACGCTTCGTTAAACGCCCTTCGTCTTTTAGCTGACGAGTCATCGCCGCACCAGCATCGGTACTCTGTAAAGAAGCAATCAACGCAAGGCCTGAGCTACCAGGAATACCCATTAATGGACGTAGTAAAGGGGTAAGCAGTTTGCGCGCTGCATCAAGCGCACCATAGTGCTCTAGGACATTAATCATGCCCAGTGCAAACATAACAGTCGGGATCAAAGTTAATGCGAAAAGGAAACCATCACGCGCACCGCTACCGCCTTTACCGCGTAGCGTTGTTGTTGCCGCTTCAACACCATCGGCTGTTTCGTTCACAGCATACGCGACTTTACCGAAAGAACCATTTAGTGTTGTGAAATCAAACACGCCATACCATTCATTCGATTGGAGCAGGCCAGAGAAAAAAACCACCGCGAACGCAAGGGCAACATAACAGCCCCACGTCACTTTACGTGTGGATTGGTTAGAGTTGGACATTGTAGACACCTATCTATTTTGTCATGTGGAACAGAACGCATAGGATTTTGAAGCAAATCGCAGAATAAGGTGATGATCCTAGTCAAACACTCATTTAGCTATTCATAACTCGTCATTAACCATAATATTTTGTGACAAAGCGCATGAACCGCATCGCTAATCTCACAATAAACCTAACAAACTCAACTCAACTTCTTCATCTATTCTTAAAAACCTGACGACAAATGTCGAAAAATCAATCAGATTGAATCTGCCTCACAATTCAAAAAACAAAAGCTCTCTACAATGAATCTGCATAATTCTTATAATTAAGGAGTGGGCGCATATGTTCAGACAATGGCTTGTCTTGTTACTACTTTCTCTTTTTTCTCCTCTATCCTTTGCCGCAACGGCTTCAGAAACACCACTTCCTTTAACGCAATCCACCATCGGATACGCTGCTATCATCATTTTTAGCATTGCTTACGTTTTGGTGATGTTAGAGGAATATTTACAGCTCAGAAAATCGAAACCTGTGTTATTAGCGGCCGGTTTGATCTGGGCAATGATTGGCTATGTTTACCAACAACACGGGCAAATCGAAATTGCCAAAGCAGCGTTAGAGCACAATTTATTGGAATACGCCGAGCTACTGTTGTTCTTGCTGGTTGCGATGACCTACATCAGTGCGATGGAAGAGCGCCGATTGTTTGATGCGTTACAAGCATGGATGACAGGGAAAGGGTTTGATTTTCGAACACTATTTTGGCTGACCGGTTTCTTATCATTCTTCATCTCACCGATAGCGGATAACCTGACAACCGCCTTGCTGATGTGTGCGGTGGTCATGAAAGTCGCTGGAGATAACCCTCGTTTCATTAATCTGGCATGCATCAATATTGTCGTCGCCGCCAATGCGGGCGGGGCATTCAGCCCATTTGGAGACATCACTACTTTAATGGTGTGGCAAGCAGGCCACGTCTCGTTCTCTGAGTTTATGCCACTGTTCTTACCATCGGTCGTTAACTATTTGGTTCCTGCACTTTTAATGTCCTTTTTTATACCAAATGCCAAACCGAACGTGATCCATCAACATGTAGAACTAAAACGCGGCGCTCGTCGTATTGTTGGCTTATTCATCCTAACGATCGCAACGGCCGTTGCGTTCCATGCGGTACTTCATTTCCCGCCAGTTATGGGCATGATGATGGGGCTCGCCTACTTGCAATTTTTCGGCTTTTTCTTACGCCGCACCCTCAAGCGCTCTCTCGCAAAGAAAGCAGCAAGAGCCATTGCAAACCGTGACGATTATGCATTGAAACGGCTTGGTTCAGTGGTTCCGTTTGACGTGTTCAAACGTGTTTCGCATGCAGAGTGGGATACATTACTGTTTTTCTATGGCGTTGTAATGTGTGTTGGCGGACTAAGCCTGCTTGGCTATCTAGCTATGATATCGGAAGTCATGTACACCCAATGGGACCCAATTTGGGCCAATGTGATGGTGGGTATTTTGTCAGCCATTGTCGATAACATTCCCGTGATGTTCGCCGTTCTGACGATGGAACCCACAATGTCGATGGGTAACTGGTTACTTGTTACGCTCGCTGCTGGTGTTGGTGGTAGTTTACTCTCGATTGGCTCCGCGGCTGGCGTTGCGTTAATGGGGGTTGCGCATGGCAAATACACCTTCTTTGGCCATTTAAAATGGGCACCCATTATTATGGTAGGCTATGGCGTCAGCATTGCTGTCCATCTCATGCTCAATGCCCATCTGTTTTAATTTTATCTATAAGGCTTTTGCGCTAGGGTGCAAAAGCCTTCGCTTTCATAGTTAACCTTAGACACCTTCTAGTTTCAGTAACGCTTCTTTACGTTCAACACCACCAGCATATCCCGTCAACTTTCCATTTTTACCAATCACGCGATGACACGGTACGATAATCGATATTGGGTTTTTGCCATTCGCAAGTCCCACCGCTCGGACAGCTTTAGGGTTATCGATCGCTTCTGCCAATTGCTGATAACTCCATGTTTGACCATAAGGAATGCTTCGAAGCGCTTGCCAAACCTTGCACTGAAAATCCGTACCAGAAGCGGCAACAGCCACCTCAAACGTTGTCCTTTGACCTGCAAAATATTCCGTTAGTTCCTTCGCAGCTTGTTGCAATACAAAATGGCTTGGCGATTCGATTCCTAACTGTTCAGGCTTAGTCGTGTGCGTTTCAAACCAAGTCCCCGTAATACCTTCATCACTGGCTTGCAGCGTGAGTTTTCCTAACGGCGTCGATATGATGGTGTAGTAATGTGTCATGCATGGCTCCAACAATGAAAAGTGGCATAACTCCCCCATGGAGAGACATTCTGTTTAGTTAAATGAGTAAATGTATTCAAGGCTTTCTTCACAACCAAATCATTATCTAAAAAGCAGTCTGGTTGCGAACATCCTCTTAGGTGTGCATAGCTCACCGTCCACGGCCCGATCCCTTTTAAGCACAGCCAGCTGTCAGGATCACTTTCCGGATGCTCTATCATGTATTGAGCGAAGCGAGTCAGTGTTTCCTTGCGACTTTGTGGCATTTTAAGAAAACTTAAATCTATCGATGCTACCTCAGCTGGAGTAGGAAAGGCCTTCACATCTTCCCCCTTAACAGTTTTGACCAAAGCGTTAAGGTGCGTAATAGCCGCTTTCACCGACACTTGTTGACCTAAAATCGCACGAACTCCCGCTTCCCAAGGGCTCCATACTCCCGGAATGCGAATTCCCTTCTGCTTTATCAGACTTGGCTCAATCGCATGAAGATGCTGCTCAATCTGTGTCGTGTTCACATCAAGATCAAAAAGGCGTCTTACTTGCTTCACAAGTTGGCGTAATTGGGTGAGTTCTTCCAGTTCAAACTCAACGGTTATACTACGTTCAGTCGTCTTTTTTGCACTGAACCACACTTGTTTTTCATCTATCTGACCATAACGCTGATAACTGTTTACCTCAACCGTCTCCAACCCCTTGACCACTCTCAACTGGTAAAAATCCAGCATATGTTGCCAGTCTAATTCACCATGAAAGCTCAGCTCAATTGAGTTGGCTAAATTGGATTTATCGTTTGAACGACGGATTTGGCGTGGGGACAATTGCAATACTTTGAGAAACGCATCATTGAATCGCCTCGTGCTATTAAATCCACTGGCATAAGCAATGTCCGTAATACTTAAGGCGCTTGAATGAAGCAATTGTTTGGCAAACATCAATTGATGAGCCAATGCATATTGCTTCGGTGACATACCTAAGTATTTCTGAAATAGCTGACGTAAATAGCGATCACTGACTCCAATTCGGTTAGCCAGCTCAGCTAAAGAGCTTGTTTGCAAACTACCTTGATCGATTAGGGTTAACGCTCGCTGAAACGTGGTTTCTGTGCCCTTCCAAGCCCAAGAGTCTTGTGCACTGTCGGGACGACAACGTAAACAAGGTCGGTAACCTGCTTGAATAGCCTGAGCTTTGTCGACAAAGTACTCTACATTGCACTCTTTGGGTAATGTGGCTGGACAGATCGGCCGACAGAAAATCCCTGTTGTTTTAACCGCAATATAAAACTGACCGTCAAAACGTGCATCACGACTCATTCGTGCACTTCGAAAAACATTAAGCATCTGCTGATTCATCGTTCCGACTCGGTTTTCCATTTCCAATGTCAGTTCAGTTTAATGAGACTGAACACAAAAACTAGCCATTTTCGGAACTCTATAAGATACCTTGCTGCAACTTTAACAATTAGCATTCAAAACTTGGAAGTAGAACATTTGCTTACTGCTTCATCCATTACTAAATTAGTAATGGCTAGGACAACAAATAAAAGGATGTTGGCTATGAATCTTCACACTTGCACGATCCAATTCTCAGATGATCGTATTCTCACCTATCAAACCGTAGAACAATCACTTGATGCTATTGAGCAGAGCGATTCGAGCAGTATCAGTGAAATCACTATTGATGCAACGGATGGCCGCTCAATACGAACCTATCAAAGTAAAAGCCTTGAAGAATCGATTGAAAGCTTGATGAACTTATAACCCCAAACAAAAAAGCCCTGACTCTTTCGTCAGGGCTTTTCAATCTGCGCCAATTTATTCATCGGCTGGCAAGTCAGCAAGTTGCTGCAAACTATAAGCTGTAAGCGGGTCGATATCCTTCACTAACTCTTCAACTTGTTTAATCGCGTCAACCGAAGTGCTTGCTTTGCGGTAGCTCAAATAAATCGGCCGACACCATTCATCGACACCGGAAACTTTATGCAATTGACCAGCACTAATAAAAGGGGCAACGAGCGAAACGGGCAAATATGCACTACCACCCTTTTCAAGAATAAAATCCAGTGCAATACGCGCCGTTGAAGTGCGCAAATACGGCGCAGGAACCTTAGGATGACGTTCAGCATGCTCTGAGGCAAATTTTGTTCCCCAGTCCACATAAACATATTTGCTCCCAAATACGGTATCTATGCTTTCTTGGTTTGTTGACACCATAATAAGCACTACTTCTGCCACTTTCTTACAAGATAACTCGTCTGCTTTTATCTGATCAAAAGCAAAAGCCATATCAAGCGTACGCTCTTGCAAGCTGCGGACTAATGCTTCTCGCCCCATCACCTCAGCCATAAAACCATAGCCACCAAACGAGTCTGTCACAGCACTCAAACAATTTTGCAAATACGCATCCCACACATTGGGCGTCCCCGCCATGGTTAACTGCAGAGCTTTGCCACTTTCAAGGGAAAGTTCGAGTTTAGCTTGCTGCAAAGTGGTAACCATTACCTCGGCGTACCCAACTAAACGTTCACCCGCCGAGGTCAATTTAATGTTATTTCGATCACGAATAAACAATTGCGTATCAAAGTAACTTTCAAGTTGTTTTATCCGCGCACTGACCGCGGCTTGAGTAATATAGAGGTTTTCAGCTGCACGTCCGAAGTGACGAACCTTTGCTAACTCTAAAAATGTACGGAAGACCTTTACGTCCATAAAAATTCTCCTGGTATGAATCCAACCAGATTAACAATCAATATTTATCTTAACGATAGAAAGTTTTTGTTTTTCTTTTTTAGAATTTACGCCTAATTTTCGCCTTGAATCATGACTACAGGTATAGAGGCTGTGTGATATGTCTGACATCGAATTTCGTCAAGGCAAAAAACGTTTTTACGACAACACTAAATTCCCGAGAGGCTTTGCTAAGTCTGGCGATTTTACGCTTGCTGAAGAAGAAATCCTAATCTTTTATGGGGATACCATGCTATCTCTTGAAAAAGGCGAATTAGACCCAGAAAATGCTGAAGAAAAACACTTTCTAAAAGTAATGGAAAACCCAGGAAAAGCGAAAACTAAGCTAGAAAGAACTTGGTTGAAATACGCACAACTTGCACGTGGTCGTAAGCGTTTCCATACATTGAATGGTCGTAGCAAACCAGACGCGAGTGAAGACTATTCAGAAGAGTGTGCACTGGCTGAAGAAGACTAATCTTTCTCCCAAAGCCCTGTCGGTATATCAAGCAGGGCTTTGTTTTACCTGCGATATGTCTGTGTTATTTCGCTAACATGGCGACTTTTTTCAGAAAACTATCCCGCAGATGCTCTTGGTCATACTCCAAGTGATAGGTATTGTGGAAACCAACTTTCAACTCAACACCATTTCCTCGCATGTAAACGTTATAGCCATCGTAGTCAGAAAAAGCTTCTACGCCTTCATAAATTTTGCCATGCTCCGTAGGAGCACCATGCTCCATCACCATTTCATAAGCCTGAAGAATTTTGTTCGGATCGAGTTCATTTTTCATGGCGACGCCCTTCTTTTTTCATGAAATCACTCTAAGTATTGGTGACAAAATGAGGTTCGCCAAATTAGAAGATGATTGTGATCAAACAAGCGTGATTGACCACAAATATCAGTGGTAATTAGCTAGTTGCCGTCTTCTTTTTTTCGGAGGTTGGTTGCTCTGGTTTGGTCTCAGCGGCGCTGCGTTTAATATCCACCACCTGCTTAGCTTTCGCAGGTTGGGTTACACCATTAAACTTGCCCCCTTGATCGATACTTAAGTCATCGGTGTACAGAGTGCCTGTCACTTGACCCTTTGCTAGGATTTCAATCTTGTCTGCATGGCAATTACCATCAAAGATGCCGTTGATCACCACACGTGTGGCAAAGATATCGCCTTTTACCGTGCCGGACTCACTAATCAACAATGAGTTGTTCACATGGACTTGACCGTCAACCAACCCATCGATTTGAATATCACTCTCCAGCTTTAGCTGTCCGGAGACGTGACAACCTTGTGCGATGAGAGTTGTAGCTGATTGCTGACTCTTAATTCGACTTTGTTTACTAAAGATTCCCATCGAATGCCTCTGATTTTACTAAAAATTGTATCGAAATTATCCACACCCCAGTCAACAAAAGGACGAGGGTCAAGTGCCCGACCAACAAAACGCACTTCGTAATGCAAATGCGGGCCCGACGATAAACCGCTATTACCGGAGTAACCGATTAAATCTCCCTTTTGAACAAACTCTCCGCGTTGCACCTTAAACTTACTCATGTGCGAAAAGGATGTCTTAAAGCCATAAGAATGTTGAAGCTGAAGGAAATTTCCCGATCCTTTGTTGCTTGGCCGCACGACTTCAACAACCCCATCAGCCGGTGCATAAATCGGGGTTCCCGTATTCACTGCGAAATCTAACCCACGGTGCATTTTGTAAGATCCCGTGACCGGGTGTTTACGCTTTCCGTAGCCTGAAGATAACCGCGCATTGTGTACAGGGGGGCCACTTGGTATTTGGGTCAGCATCACCATACGAACGGAAGACGTAATCGCTGCAGTATCAAGCCGCAGTTCAAGTTTGCCGTCCGCATCTCCCATGCCTAATACTCGTTCCAAATCACCTAATCGATCGGAAACCACATTAAAGCGTTCTTCACGCTCAACTAAATCGCTTTCTAAATTACTCTTCAGTGCTTTCAGTGAGGTGACTTCTTCTGTAAGAGACATGGAGCGTTGTTCAAACTCTTGGCTCTTTAAGAGCGCAAATTCTCGCTCACCCATCAGATAGTTAATCGCAATTCCAGTCGCAACGACGGCTGCGAGGCTAAACAAGCTTAGCCCTTTTAAAACACGACGAAACTTACGGCTAAAATGAAAATGTTTGGTCCCGTTTACCGAAGAAATGGAAACCAGTACGCGATCTTTCATTCTTTAAGAAATCCATTTTCACGAGGTTATTTCAATAATGCGACATGATATCAGTAACAAATAAGAGACAGGAAGTAAGAAGTTTGAACATTGCACCCAATTCACAGGGTTATTGTTCGGTTTGTGACTAAATCGAAGCTATTTTGGCAGGAAAAGCAAATAGCCAGAGCATTCACTCTGGCTATGACTCAATATCGAATTTACTACTTGAGGTTAAGTCCAAAATGTCATGGCTATCACTGTAAGGGCGCCGACACAAGCAATGTTAAGTATGATACCCACTCGCATCATTTCACTTTGCTTGATGTGACCAGAACCAAAAACAATCGCATTGGGCGGCGTTGCGACTGGCAACATAAATGCGCAAGAAGCCGCCACAGCAATCAATACGGACAAGATCACAGGCGACATACCAAACGCTTCCGCCACGCTAGCAAAAACAGGAATAAGTAGTGCAGAGCTCGCTGTGTTACTCGCAAATTCAGTTAAGAACACCACAAAGAGAGCAATAATAGCCACAATGAGCAAGATCCCCCATTGAGCTATCCACGCACTTAAACCATTGGCTAGGAATACGCTAGCACCTGTTGCTTTAAGAACATTACTTAAACAAATACCACCACCAAACAACAGCAGTACTCCCCAATCGGCGGTTTTCTCAATATCTTTCCAATGAACAACACGGGCAAAGTTCACCGCGACTATTGCGCCAAGCGCAACAAGGGTATCAAACTTAGCATAACCGCCGATCATCGCATTAATGGGTTTGCTGAAGATCCAAAGCACCACTGTGACCGCAAAAATGCTTAACGTCACTACTTTACCTTTGTCCCACTTCACTGGCTCATAATTGAGCTCAAACTCACCACTTAAATTGGGTTTTAATATTAAAAATAGCACCCCAATCGCGACAGGCAGGAGAATGATTGAAGTTGGTAAGCCAAATGCCATCCAATCAGTAAAGGTTAAACCTACCTCGGCAGCAGCAATTGCATTGGGAGGACTGCCCACAATCGTGGCGATGCCACCAATGCTGGCACTGTAAGCAATACCAAGTAGAACAAATACATAAGTTTTGTGACCACTCTCGGAGTTCACTTTACTCAGTACACCAAGCACCAGTGGCAACATCATGGCCGTGGTCGCTGTGTTGCTAATCCACATAGACAGACCCGCCGTAACACCAAACAGCATAACCACCGCAACACTCATCTTACCTTTGGCAATCAATAATACTTTGTCGGCAATGACTTTATCTAACCCCTGACGATGCATTGCAGCAGCAAGCGCAAAACCGCCAAGGAAAAGAAAAATGATCGAATTCGCGAAGTTATTTAAAGCGGTTTGGGTATCAAATACGCCAAATAGCACTGCAAGGATGGGAACTAATATCGCCGTCACCGTCACGTGAAGCGCTTCGGTTAACCATAGTACCGCGATAAATATTAGTAAGCTGATACCAAGTACGATATCACTTTCAAAAGGTAGGAATAGATAGAGAGCCAAAAACAGCACAACATCAGCAAGGATGATGAGGCTGTTTCGGTTAAAAAACCACTCTCGGGTGTTGTTGGGCAAAGGGACACTATCGTTTCTGTTCATTATTATGCTTCCTAAATATGGCCTAATGGCACAAGCGCTACCGGCTAAAAGTTCCGACCAAGTAGCAACATGCAGCATCACACATATTCAACAATGGAGATAATAATCGATGCGAATTTGTTAACCTAATCAACATCAAAACGACATACATTAACATTATGATTACATTGATGTATTTCCCATAATTTCTATCAACCTAACTCTTAGGCTTACCCTCATTACTGTCTGCCAACTCCTAGGCTTTGTTTAGTCAGAATCTATCAGTGCATTAAACGCGGTAAAGACTTCGGGACACTTCATCACTCGCCCATGCCCCTGACCTTGCGTTGCGAATAACGTTACGTTTTCCATTTCCACTGCAGCTTTCTGTGAAACTGAAAATTTTGTAAATTTATCCTCTTCGTCATGGACGATATACGTCAGTGCATGGCGTAATCCAAGCTTTTGGTACGGATCGACCGACTGAATAGGATAGCGGTACTGTTCTTCAACTTGGGAAACGATTTTGCTAAACAGTTTCATGGAGTAGCCAGAGCGGGCAACACTACTGAATAAATTATCAACATAATCCAATACTGGAGCGATGAGCAACATCGGTTTATTGATAAGCTTTTGATGATGACATTCAAGCGCAGAAGCGGTTCCCATACTATGTCCAACAAGGCCAGCAACGTCATCAACACTATCTAGAATGGCCTCTAAACCTGCAACAAATCCAGGAATATGACCATAAACGCCACCACTCTCCCCATGGGCTGGATGATCATACGCTAGCGCAGTAAAACCACGCTCGGCTATGTATTCCATAAGCGGATAATACTGACTGGCAGAGCCAGACCAACCATGCGTTAGAACCCATACAGGGCCAGAGCCCAAACGGTAAGTTTTGAGTACACCTTCCTTCGACTGCACCTCACCTTTTACCAACTCTGTCGGTTCAGCATTTTTAGGTTGAGTCCGGACTGGTGTAAGCAGCAGTTTGCGCGCCGTCTTCTCCGCATGTTTCGGAGCGAGTGTATGGTGCAGCCGAGTTGTCATATTGACCAAACTTCGTTTCAAGCTGAACTTGTTGGACGTATTGAAATAAATCTTCTCACTCATGGTCGCTTTCCTTAACGTAGTTCGCAAAAACGAACGACCGTACTATTTTTTAATAAAATTAATGGCAGGATCATCCTGCCTGTTAAAGCCTCAGCAATCTAACGAGGCTGTAATCGACTCATGCAACCCACATTATGCCGCTTTCCAGCTCACTAATAGCTTGTCGACACCTTGCCAAAAATGCTCGGCACTCATTTGCTCACCATGGATGGTGTAGAACAAATTAGCACTGAGGTATAAACCGTAGAGCTCAAACACCGCCTGACGTGGCGATAAGTGTTGATCGAACTCTCCGAGTTCAACCCCTTTTGCAATTTGAATTTGCAGATAATCAACCCACACCGAAATGGCTTTTCTCAGCGCTTGCTGGATCGGACATTGGTTTGTCGCCGCATCTTTCCATGCATCAAGAAACATGCAGCTGCCTTGAAAAGAGTGATTCCAGCTTAGCCAGCGTGTTAACAGCAGACGTATTTTATTCTCTTGATCCGGTGATGATGCATCTCTCGCGGGTACAATCACTTTTTCGGCAAACACTTGCTGTGCGTATTCAATAACACCAACTTGCAAGTTGTCCTTGGAATTAAAATGAGCAAACAAACCGCTTTTCGACATACCACAGTGCTTTGCTAACTCACCTATCGTCAGGCTTTCGAGGCCACCTTCACTTGCCAGCGCAAACGCCTGTGCCAGTATGTTCTCACGTGTGATTCGCCCTTTACTCATTTTCCACCAACATCCGCAGTCATTAAATTAGTTTTAGCACGGTCGTACTTTTTTGCAAGTATTAAACTCATTTAAAACGACTTTCATTGAATACCTGACCCGTATCTCAAATCCTACTTTTTACGACGTAAACCATTCTACACTTTGATTTAAAACGCCATTTTTAATTTCTTCTCCTGATAGTTTGAGGCCACTTTTTCGATGATTTGCGACTCTCCGAGTCGATTTTTATTTAGGTATTTATGATGTCTGATAGGTCCAAAATCGCCAGCCTAGAGCTAGGGCGCCTCGTCGCCATGATCGCAATTATTATGTTGCATTGCCAAATGTTCCTCTCTTACTTCACTCTTGGTGGAGAACCTTGGTTTGGCTATGTTTTCAACCAATTGACGCGCTTTGCCGTTCCACTATTTTTTCTTATCGCCGGCTACCTCATCCAACCTAAATTGACCAATAAACCTTGGCAAACCGTCCTGAATTACGGCTCTCCACTGATTCGTATCTGGGCAATCTGGAGCGTGATCAGTTTGCTTATGCCATTTAACTGGAGCGTACTTTTAGAACATGGTTACTTAGCGGAAAGACAAGGTTATTGGAGCTATCTGCTGCAAACACCACTTAACTCATTGATTGAAGGCGGTTTGGTGCACTTGTGGTTTATTCCAGCTTTACTCAGCGCCATTGTGATCATAGCGGCGTTAATAGACTTCAAGCTCAGTCGCTGGATCCTCCCGTTATCACTAGCACTGTATTGTTATGGCGTTCTTGCTGGTAGCTATGCCGTATTAACTGAGCTTCCAAGTCCATTCTTCACTCGTAACGGCCCTTTCTTTGCAACCTTGATGGTCGCAATAGGTTTTACGCTGCGACAATCTGAGTTCCAATTTTCTGCATCAAAAGCAATATGGCTTACTGGATTGGGGCTCTCTATCCACATTGTGGAGGCCTATTGGCTGCATGGAATGGGACAAATATTTAATACTAATGACTTCTTATTTGGCACCATTTTTTGGGCAACAGGAATCATGATGTATCTGCTAACCCATCCAGATTTAGGCAGAAACGCGATTGTTTTTTCCTTGAGTAAGCGTGTCTTGCCTGTCTATGTCTGTCATCTACCCATGGTGATTGTGATGATGAATGTGGCGGGTTTCTTTGGGCTTACTCATGCTCCAAAGGATGCTATCGTATTAATAGGAACATTGGTTTTCAGTTACTTATTGGTTGTAGCGACAGAAAAAACACCGCTGAACCGTTGGTTATTTCGCTAAATTCGCAAACGGCAGGAGGCCATAATGCAGCGTCGCTTAGGATTATTACTCATTCTTTTCGCTCCGCTCGTCTTCGCCTCCGGAGAAAGGGGATGGCAGTTTGCAAAAACTTACGATGGCATCACACTGCATACGCGGCCACACAGTGATGGCTTGGTTGAGATTCGTGCTCAAATGTTTATCCCCACCAGTTATTCCGCATTTTTGCTGCTACTGGAAGACAGTGAGCACGTTCCCAAATGGATCGATAATGTCTCCCACAGCCGAGTTCTAAAACAGATCAGTGCGAACGAAAACATCGTTTACACCCAATTTGCCGCCCCATGGCCAGCTGCCGATCGCGATATGGTGACCTATTCACAATATCAAGTGAATGAACAAGCCTTTAAACTGGTGATCCGTGATGCTCCCGCGACGTTTCCTAAACAAGAAGGATACCTTCGTATTACTGGGGTATCTGCTGAATGGGTGTTAGAAAAATTAGATAACGGCACCACCCATATTGAATATACCGCTTTTGCCAACCCCCAAGGACAACTGCCAGATTGGTTAGTGAACAAACTTGCGACGGACAGTGCCCTAGCAACGTTTCAAGGGCTAAGACGAGAAGTACAGCAATATCAGGGAAAACAACACCCTAATATTGAAGAGTAATCAAGAGAGTAATTAGCGTTTTCGCGCTAAGTCTCTGGCTAAGATGAGCGCCAATCCAAAAATTTGTAGAAACAGAGCAAACACTTTGTAACGTGCACTACGCTCATTTAACTCGGCCATGGTTTCGGTGATGGATAAGTTCGCTAAGTAATGGCCATCAATCCTATCTCGCTCATGTTGTTGTGCTTGATTAATTAACGTCATTAACGTCGCTAGATTATCTTGTTGGATGGGAGGAACGGCTTGATTGACCCATGGAGAAAGCTGACCTCTTAATAATTCATCAATCTCACCGGATACAATCTTGTTTTGATCCAAGTGCAGCAGCATAAATTCACGTTTTCGTTCTAAGGTTTCAACCTTATCCCACGCTAACTGAATGGCGTAACTGTTGGCATTTTTTTGCTCATCACGCGCGCTGACCTCCTGACTCAATTGATCAAGAACCACACTCGACACCAGAATAGCCATGATATTCAGCACCAAACCAATCGCCACAAGTACCCATGCTGACGGCCATTTCATGCGCTTCTCCTTCTTGATACGGTTTGAACCTCATGAGGGAGAACGATTCATCACATAACGCTGCCTCCTCCCATCACAACAACAATGTAGTAAGCGTAGTCAAATTAAAGAAACTGGCTGATTTTTAAGTATAAAAAAAGCGCGACACCTATCGCGCTTCTAAAGAGGTTCACTTTGCTTAGTCTTGATTAATAAACTCAGCTAAGCTGGTTAGTCGACGTTTTGATTCTTTAACATACGGGTTAGCTTCATCCCATGCATAACCAGCAAGTATTGAGGAAATCATCTGCTTAATACGCGGGTTAGGATTTTGATAAAAAATTACGTCTTGCAATGTGCCTTGGTACCATCCTTCCACATACGTCCTGAAAGTATCGACACCAACCATCAGCGGATCGGCGTACTCTTTCTGCCAATCAACCGTTTCACCATTGAGCTGGCGCACCACGCAATCAACCGCAAACTGGGCCGACTTCATTGCAATGGTCACACCGGAGGAAAACACCGGATCTAAGAATTCGCCAGCATTACCAAGCAGCGCATAATGCGACGTGGCCAAATGTTTCACATTGGCAGAGTAACCGCCGAGTTCACCTGCTGAGTTAGGATATTCCGCATTCTGTAGTAATGCCGCTAACCCTGGTTCTTCATTAGCTAATTGCTGAATTGCGGCGATCTTATCTTCCGAATACTGCTCGAAAAACTCAGGTTCACCCACAATACCAAATGAACATATGCCATTGGAAAATGGAATCAACCAATACCACACATCTTGGTGTTCAGGGTGCACTGAAATCAGGATTTTATTGCGATCATAATCGGTACTTTCAGCATCAATGTTATCAACAATATGGGTGAAGATGGCCTTACGCGGCGGAAGACAAGATGGTTCTTCTAATTCCAGTAGTTTTGGCAGCACACGCCCAAACCCACTCGCATCCAACACATAATCAGCTTGTAAAAGGTAGTCTTCCCCCCCCTCGACACCAACCTGCAAAATAGAATGCGCATCCACAAACTCGATGCTTTTCAGCTCATGTTGATATCGAATTTCAACACCTTGCTCGCTCGCAGAATCTGCCAGAACTTTATCAAAGTGCGCACGCTGAACCTGAAACGTCGTCCCCGGTCCTGCTGAAAACTTATCGGTAAAATCAAATTGGGTATAAACCCCATTTCGCCGAAAAGCTGCGCCGTCTTTATATTGGAATCCTGCTTGATTAACAGCCTCTAACATCCCCGCCTGTTCAACCACTTCCATACATGCAGGCAGTAGGCTTTCTCCGATAGAAAACCTTGGAAACTGTGATTTTTCAATCACAACAACATCAATATTTTGGGCATGTAACAATGCCGCTGCGGTTGAGCCGGAAGGGCCAGCGCCAATCACGACCACCTGCGTTGATTGCTTCTTCATTTATTTTTGCTCATTTGGGCTAGGACACTAAGCCTTTGCTTTTAGTTTTAATAAAGTATGACCAAGACCGATATCATCGGTGCGCTCAACCACTTCCAGTTCCGCCGCTTCAACGATCTCTAAAAAGTCATCGCTACGATAGAACCGGCTGTTACCATTGGCTAAACAAGTAAAGTAAAGAGAAGTAGCATTTAAGCTGTAAGAAGCCGCCTCATATTTTTGAGAGTCCCAGAACAATTCTAGGATGTAGACATGCGAATCCGGCGTGAGCTGAGCTTTAACGCGTTGCAGAATACTTAGGATCTCCATTGGTGAAAAGCAGTCTAGAAACTGACTCATCCACCAAATATCAGCGTGTTCTGGTAAGCTCTGTTGCTTGTCTAACATGTTGGCAGGGAAAGGGTGCACTCGCTCTTGAAAACCATTTTCCTTAGCATTTGCCATTGCCATTTCAAGCTGTTGGGGTAAGTCCACAATCGTGATTTCAACATCCGCATTGTAATTGCAGCATTGCATCGCCCATTTGCCCGTATTACCACCGATATCAACAATATGCTTTGGCTTTGCCGCAAACACTTCTTTCAACAAAATAGGGAAAGAGCGATCTGAGTAAAAGTGATCAAATTTGAACCAGCTCTCTTTGGCTTTTTCCGGTAACGTCGACAGCCCTTGGTAAATGGTCTCCCAATCCCCAAGTTCTTTTAGGCCAGCTGGTTTACCCTCTTGGATGGATTCGGTTAAATGCATCATCGCGGCGTAACAAACGTCTGCCGTAAAGTCCATGTTGGCATTCGTCATACCATCGTGGAGTAGAAAGAAACCAAGATTGGCTAGAGAATAGTTAGGTTTTTCCCAAAGAACGATATGGGCACTGATCGCCATGTCCAGTAAGACTTTTACGCCATACTCAGAGACACCGGTCTCTTGTGACAATTGTTCAGTACTCATTCCCTCTGAACCCGCTTTATCGAGTGCAGCCAGAAGGCCTAAATCCCGAAGTGTACGGGCTGTGTGAAAAACAATGGGGGCAAATGAAAGCTTTTGTGCTTCCGTTTTTGCCTCTAGAGCATTAAAAGGGTCAATATTTTGATTTAACACGAAAAAACCTAACTTAAGTTTGTATTATTATTGTGCTGCAGCTGTCAGTGACAACTGTTTTTTAATATCAACATTTAAATTGTTGATCCAGCGGTTGTAGTTACGATGAATTTTGCCATCTTCTGCGCGCAAGTTTTCTGAGCTAACGTAAAGAATTGAATAATATTTCTCGTTATACGGAATTTTTACTTCTGCAAAATGAGAGCGAACGTGAAGTTTGGCACTTAATTCACCCGGTTTAACTTCATCAACAATCCAACCGCGATTAGTAGCGGCTTGCAGAATAGCCATTTTGACTTGTTTGCTTTGAAGATTATAAGCAACTGGAGTATCCTCCACTGTCATAATAGGCTGCACGCGACCACAGCCGGCTAGTAGAAGCACTAAAAATAGTGAACTTAATAGCTTTAATGATTTCATATTATTTCCTTTTTTGAAGGTTGTGTGGAATAGGCTGCAATAGTATTTAGCTGTAAACGAAACAATTCAATATTATATGTCAAATACACAACAAATAATGTCTGTAAATATAGACGCTTGGTCCGCAAACTCATTGGGATTGCATGATTCACAAGCATGGAATAGCTGGGCTCAAGATCTTCAGTGGCCCGAAGAAGGGAAATTAGAGGTAAGTGCCATCCCACCAATGATGCGCCGCCGAATGAGTTCTCTTAGCAAAATGGCCGTTCAAACCGCGATTGAGCTACTGAACCAACACGACGTAGATTATCTGGTTTTTGCCAGTCGTCACGGAGAGCTACAAAGAAGCGCACAACTCATCAACGATATTCTTTGTGGCGAAGAGGCATCACCAATGGCCTTTTCTCAATCGGTTCACAATACAGCGGCAGGGCTTTCAACCATTGCGACAAAAAAGCCGATTCCCTTAACGTCTATCGCTGCAGCCGACAACACTTTCCAAAGTGCCCTGCTTGAAGCTTGGTTGTACTTGCAAGCAAATACAACCGATAAAGTTCTGGTGCTTGATTTTGACGAACCACTACCTTCCCCTTATCAGCAATACGAAGAGAATCAATTTCAAGGTTATGCCATTGGCCTCGTGCTGTCTGCTGGTGAATCGGTTCAATTTGCAGCACAACCCAATACACGTAGTCAGCAAAACGACCAAGCATTACCACAAGGCTTAGCGTTTTTGCGTCACTTCCTAACTTCACATAACCGTTGGCAAATTCATTCCAAACAACAAAGTTGGACGTGGCAACGCTAATGCTCAACTGGAATAAGTACTGGCGCGTGTTTGCCACTGGATTTTGTTTTGCGGTATTTGGACTTGGTGGGCTAATTCTTAGCTTTGTGCTTATTCCTGTGATCAGTATATTTACACGCGATTTAGCAATGCGCGAATATAAAGTTCAGGGCGTTATTCGCTATAGCTTTAATACTTTCTGCAAGCTAATGAAATATACCGGCGCTATTGACTATAAAATAACGGGGGCAGATACGCTCATTCAGGATAGAAATTGTCTGATTGTCGCCAATCACCCAAGCCTTATTGATTACGTCCTCATTGCCTCTCAATTACCACGTGTTGATTGCTTAGTGAAATCTGCTATTTGGTCGAACCCATTTATGAAACATATCGTAAAAGCAGCAGGCTATATTCCAAATGAAGCACCCGATGATTTATTAGCGCAATGCGATGAAAGATTTGAACGTGGCAATGTATTACTGGTATTTCCTGAAGGAACCCGAACCACACCTGGATTAAAATCAAAATTACAGCGCGGCGCAGCTCAAATTGCAATACGTACCGAGCGAGACCTCCGTGTAATCCATATTACGGTTTCTCCGAGCTTCTTAACAAAAGAAAAAAAATGGTATCAGGTTCCTGACACGAAACCCTTTTTCCATGTGGAAATTAAAGGTAAAGTTGACGTGAAACCCTTTATTGAAGGGGCGACAAACCCAACTTTAGCCGCTCGGCAGTTAAATCGTCATTTGGCTGAAGCTATTTTTCCATCAAATCAATAACTCAAAGTAGGTCCCAGTGGAAGTACTACACAACGATATCAAACAGTTGATCATTGATGCTCTAAACCTAGAAGACATTTCGATTGAAGACATCGAAACAGAAGCACCACTTTTCGGTGACGGTCTTGGTTTAGACTCTATCGATGCATTAGAGCTAGGCTTGGCGATTAAGAAGAAATTTAATATTGTGATTGATGCAGACGATGCAAACACACGTGAGCATTTTGCATCGGTGGCAAATCTGGCAAAATATATTTCATCTCAATCTAGCCAATAATTTATAAATTTGAACATGACAGAAGTAAATCAAGAACAAGTATTTGAACAAGTGAAAAGTGCTCTAGTAGAGCTGTTTGAAATCGATGAAGCGGATATCCAGCCGGATGCCCACCTGTATCAGGATCTCGATCTCGATAGTATCGACGCGGTAGACCTTGTTGTTCATCTACAAAAAGTCACTGGTAAAAAAATCAAGCCAGAAGAGTTTAAAGCCGTTCGCACCGTGAATGACGTTGTGGAATCCGTGACTGAACTTCTGAAAGGTAACTGATGCGTCAATTGCTGACAGCACTGTCCGCAATTGTTCTGCTCGCCTACCCCTTTGCCGTATATTTCGGTATCGATAAGTTCGGCCTGACGGTTATCGGGGGACTGCTCGTTGCGGTCTTCCTGCTGAGAATTGTTTCAGCAAGTCAGGCTAAACTCAGAGAGCTCAAACAACTTGCATGGATAAGTGGTGTGACCGGATTGGTTCTCACTGCTTTAGGGATCTGGTTTAAACAACATGGTTGGTTAACCTTTTACCCTGTTGTGGTTAACGTTTGTATGTTCACTGTATTTGCTCATAGCCTACAACAACCACAAACCATCATTGAGCGCCTCGCTCGTTTACAAGAGCCAGATCTTCCCGAGAGTGGTGTGCGTTATACACGTAACGTCACTTTGGTATGGTGTGGCTTTTTTGTTTTCAATGGTGCCATTGCTTTTTACACGTGTTTTCAAAGTATCAAAGTATGGACGTTATATAACGGTTTGATCAGCTACTTGCTTGCCGGCGGCCTATTTGCTCTGGAATGGATAGTCAGACAATTTGTGCGAAAGGATACCTAACTGATGAATCACCCCCCAATGAACTTTACCCCACTTAGAACATTGTTAGCTGCAAAGCGGCCAGACAATTATCCTGTGTCTTTTACGGGGAATCACATCAATCATTGGCAACAGTTTTTGCAAGATGTGACTCAGTTAAGTCAAGTGCTCTCGACAAAAACGGGTAACAACATTGCCCTATGTTGCGGCAATAGCTATCAGTTTGCTGTCGGTTTTTTTGCTGTTTGTGCTGCAGGAAAAGCGCTCGCTCTACCGGGAAATTATCAACCAGCCGCATTAAATGAGTTAGCTATCCATTTCGACTTACTGCTTGTCGATAACGAAGTCGAGGTACCCTCAGGCATTAATGCATTGGTCATTCCTCAGCGTACATTTAGTCAGGAAAGCACCGTCCCAGTCATGCTCACTCTGGCTGACATTCGCTTAACGTTATTTACCTCTGGCTCCAGCGGTACTCCAAAAGCCATTGAAAAAACGCTGACACAGCTTGAAAGTGAAATCGACATTCTACAGCGCTTATGGGGAGAGCAGTTAAGTGCGACACAAATAGAAAGTACGGTTTCACACCAGCACATTTATGGGCTGTTATTTCGTGTGCTTTGGCCACTGTGCGCTGCAAGACCATTTGCCGCTTACAACCTTGAGTTCCCTGAACAGGTGATCTCTCACGCAGGCCCTAACACCACACTCATCAGCAGTCCTGCATTACTAAAAAGACTTAATGAAGAGCACCAGTCAACAAAGCTGCGCATGGCATTTTCTTCTGGAGGGCCATTAGCAAATCAAGCGGCCAACCACGCTTGTGAGCTTTTTGGTCAATACCCTATTGAGGTCTATGGCAGTACTGAAACTGGTGGTATCGCTTTTCGACAGCAGCATAGCGCTACCACGCCATGGCAGCTGTTTCCCGGTATTGAAGCGGAACTAAATGAAGAGTCCTGCCTCAAACTAAAATCTCCGCATATCGATGCCAACAATTGGTATCAAACTGCCGACGAATGCATTTTCCATGATAAAGTGCATTTTGAGCTCAAAGGACGCACTGACCGTATTATTAAGGTCGAAGAGAAACGCGTTTCTTTGGTTGAAGTAGAACGACGCGTTGAGCAACTAAGTTGGGTAGAAGAAACCGCCGTGATCCCAATGATGGAAGGCGACCGACTGACTTTAGTTGCAGCAATCGTCCTTAACCAACAGGGAAAACAGCAGTTTGCGCTATCAGGGAAAGGAAAGTTCTGGCTACTTCTGCGTAATGAATTGCGTCAATGGCTTGAGCCAATTGCTGTGCCGCGACGTTTTCGAGTGATCGACGAGATTCCGTTGAACAGTCAAGGAAAACGACAAACCGCAGAAATTGAAGCTCTTTTTCAACAATAAAAATCGACATTTGTATGGCTAAACGAAAACCCACGATCATTTCTACCGAAGTTCACGCTCATCAGGCGTCGCTGACATTCAAAGCAGACGCAGATATCTTGGACTTTTGCGGCCACTTCAGTCACTTTCCTCTGCTTCCGGGGGTAACTCAAATCGACTGGGCGCTGCATTATGCAGTCGAACTTCTTAACACTCCACCCGCTTTCAAAGGGATGGAAGTTATTAAGTTTCAAGAGCCAATCCTCCCAGAGGCTGAAGCACTATTAACATTAAGTTGGGATGACGAGAAACAAAAACTGAGCTTCAAATACACCTCACAACGAAATGGTGATCTTGTTGTTCACTCTTCAGGAAAAATGAAACTGGGTGAAGCCAGTGAGTGAGCACAACCCCTGCTTTCTTATCCCTTGTTATAACCATGGCAGTACCGTGGCTGACGTTGTTGCATCACTCGCTCCTTTTGCATACCCAGTATTACTGATTGATGACGGCAGCAACCTGCAAACCAAGCAGGCACTAGAAGACGTCGCTGAACAACCCCACGTCCATCTGCTGACTCTTGCTGAAAATCAAGGCAAAGGTGGCGCGGTAATGGCAGGCCTTCGTCAGGCGCATCAACTTGGTTATTCACACGCAATCCAAATTGATGCTGATGGACAGCACGATATTGAAGCGCTACCAAAACTGCTCTTCGCTTCACAACAGCAACCTGAACATTTAATTTCTGGTCAACCTATCTACGATGAAAGCGTCCCTAAGTCTCGCTTGTATGGCCGCTATGCCACCCACATTTGGGTATGGATAGAAACCCTTTCCTTTGCTATTAAAGACAGCATGTGTGGCTTTCGTTCTTATCCTCTGGCACAAACTATAGCAGTGCTGGATAAGTACGATATTGGCGCACGTATGGACTTCGATATTGAAATCTTAGTGCGTATGTATTGGGAAGGAACTGACATTGAATTTGTTGAAACGCGGGTGATATATCCTGAAGGCGGCATTTCTCATTTCGATGCGCTCACCGATAACCTAAAGATCAGCTGGATGCATACCCGACTATTTTTTGGGATGCTCCCAAGAATCCCAGCGTTGCTCACTCGAAAATCCAAAACTAACAAGCAACAACACTGGTCTAAACATCAGGAACGAGGCACCATTGTTGGTATCAAACTCATGCTCGCAATTTACAGTGTGCTGGGCAGAAAAGCCTTTAATGTGCTCCTGAAACTGGTGATGCGCTACTACCATCTGACCGGAAAGCAAGCCAGAACCGCCTCCGAACAATTCTTAGCGCAATTACACATCTATGCGGCTGAGCGAGACATCCAACTGACGCAACCACTAGACAGTTATCATCACTTGCTCTCTTTTGGTCACACCATGCTCGACAAACTCGCAGCATGGAAAGGCGATTTCTCTGTTGATAATCTGACCATTCACGGACAGGAACACTTCGAGCAAATTGTGGCTAACCAGCAAGGAGTGGTGCTCTTAGGCTCACACCTTGGGAATATCGAACTTTGTCGAGCATTAGGCAGACGCCATAAACATATCAAGATCAATGCATTAGTGTTTACAGAACACGCAGAACGTTTCAACACTGTAATGAAAGCAGTTAACCCAAATTCCGAATTAAACCTAATACAGGTAAGTTCATTGGGACCAGACACCGCGATCTTGCTACAACAGAAGATTGAACAAGGCGAATGGATTGTCATTGTCGGCGATCGAACATCCACCAGCAAAGAGAGTCGATCAGTCTGGGCAGACTTTCTTGGTAAGCCTGCGCCGTTCCCTCAAGGCCCATTTATGTTAGCCTCTATTCTCAAAGCGCCGGTGTTCCTGTTGTTCGGATTACGTGATGATACTCGCAATGAACCACATTTTAATGTCTATTTTGAGCATTTTAGCGACAAAATAGTCTTGCCACGAAAAGAGCGACAAATTGCATTGAAACGGGTTGTACAACAATACGCTGACCGTCTTGAATTTTACACCTTAAAAGCACCGCTGCAGTGGTACAACTTTTTCAACTTTTGGACTTTAAGTAACCAGCAACATGACGAAGCAAACCCCAAATAGTATTACTTTTGGCGCAGAGCGCCTGACTATAGAAGATGTTGTCGCTATCGCTCAGGGCGCAGAAGCGACAATTAACACCACACCAGAGTACACGGCTAAGATAGACCGAGGTGTTGCCTTCCTTGAGCGCCTTCTGAAAGAAGAAGGCGTCATTTACGGTGTCACTACCGGTTATGGTGACTCCTGCACGGTTGCAATCCCACCAAGCCTTGTTGATGAGCTTCCTTTGCACCTTACCCGTTTCCACGGTTGTGGCCTAGGAGAAGTCCTGACACATGAACAAGCAAGAGCCGTTTTAGCAACACGCTTGTGTTCTTTGGCGCAAGGTGTTTCCGGTGTCACACACGATTTACTCAACCAAATCATTACCTTGATTAACCACGATATTTCACCCCGCATCCCTCAAGAGGGTTCAGTGGGCGCAAGTGGTGATCTTACGCCGCTCTCTTATCTTGCTGCCGCTTTAATCGGTGAGCGTGATGTGATTTATAAAGGTGAGATCCGTCCAACTGCCGAGGTATACGCAGAGCTGGGTATTAAGCCAATCAAACTTAAGCCAAAAGAAGGCTTAGCATTGATGAACGGTACATCAGTGATGACTGCTCTCGCTTGTTTGGCATACAAACGTGCAGAGTATCTTGCTCAGCTTTGTACTAAGATCACCGCGATGGTTTCTGTGGGCATGCATGGTAATGATTTCCACTTTGACGAAGCATTGTTCGCGGTCAAACCGCATCCGGGTCAACAACAAATTGCTGCATGGCTACGAGATGATCTCAAAGCTGACCGTCCACCACGTAACAGTGACCGCTTACAAGATCGTTATTCACTACGCTGTGCGCCGCATGTCATCGGTGTCGTTCAAGACTCTCTGCCATGGCTACGTCAGATGATCGAAAACGAACTGAACAGTGCTAACGACAACCCAATTATCGATGGCGATAATGAACGCGTACTGCATGGTGGTCATTTCTATGGCGGCCACATCGCCATGGCTATGGATACATTGAAAACAGGCATCGCTAACTTAGCTGACCTACTGGACCGTCAAATGGCCCAGTTAATGGACTACAAGTTTAATAATGGCCTACCATTTAACCTCACTGGAGCAGAAGGTGAGCGCAAACCAATTAACCATGGCTTTAAAGCCGTCCAAATTGGCATCTCAGCTTGGACTGCAGAAGCGCTGAAACACACCATGCCTGCAAGCGTATTCTCTCGTTCAACCGAATGTCACAACCAAGATAAAGTCAGCATGGGCACCATTGCAGCACGTGACTGTTTGCGTGTTCTTGAGTTGACTGAGCAGGTTGCGGCCGCTTCACTGCTTGCTGCAACACAAGCACTGGAAATTCGCCGCCACCGAAATGAGCTTGATGAGACTCACATGAGCAGTAACCTCAAAATGATTCGCGATGCAGTATTGAGTGAATTCGATTTCGTTACAGAAGATCGCCCGCTTGAAGCCGACCTGCGCCACTTTATTGGTCGCATTCAGCAAGGTTACTGGCCGCTATATCAGGAGAATTGATGAGCGACATTCAATACCCACTAAATTCTGAGGTGACATTAGTCACCTCATTTCAAGATGCCGACCCCATGGGCGTTGTGTATCATGGCAATTATTTCCGTTTCTTCGAAGAAGCACGCCGCGTATTGATGGACAAAATTGATTACGGCTATCTGGCGATGAATGAATCTGGTTACATGTGGCCGGTGATCGATACTCGAGTCAAATACGTCAAAGCCATTCCGTTTAATCACCAAATCCGTGTGACGGCCACTTTAACCGAATGGGAAAATCGTCTTCGGGTCGATTACATTGTTTTTGATGCGCAGACAGGTCAACGTATGTGTAAAGCGCATACTACACAAGTCGCAGTCTCTATGGCAGACCAAGAAATGTGTTTTGTATCACCCAAAGTATTCACGGATAAAGTTCTACATTGGCACCAAACAGGAGCTTGCCTCTAATGCGTCGATTGCTGCTCTCTTTGCTTTTGTCAGTATCACCAGTGTGCTTGGCTCAGGTCACCGATTTAGCCTCGCTTCAAACTCAGCTTGCCCAACACCAGTTAGTTCGTGGTGACTTCAGTCAGGAACGACATATCGAGATGTTTGAGCAACCACTGACATCTTCAGGCCGGTTTACTCTCGATAAATCAGCTGGGTTATTATGGCAACAAACTGCACCATTTCCGGTCAACCTTACCTTAACCAAAGATAAGCTTCGCCAGACGTTTGCCAACCAACCAGCACAAACCATCACAGCAGAACAAAACCCAATGGCATTTTACTTTAGCCATATATTTTTAGCTGTCTTTCATGGTGACACCAAGGCATTAAGTGAACAGTTTACGCTGGATTTTATTGAAGATAACGGTAAGTGGACACTTACTCTCACACCTAAAAAAGCCCCATTAAATGCGGTATTTCAACACATTACTTTAGTGGGGAAAGACGATATCGATACGCTGACTTTGCAAGAAATTCGAGGCGATCAAACCCAAATCCATTTTACCAACCAAACTCATCAGCCCGAGGTATTAACTGATGCAGAGAAAGCGCAATTCTCTTTCTAAACAATGGATTGGAAGTAAAGCGGTCGCTTTTCTATGGCTTGCGGTTGTACTTAGCTGCAGCGCATTGCTGGTAAAACAGTGGGCGTTTACTGCCCACTCCCCCATTGAAACGGATATTCTAAAGCTGCTGCCAACGGATCAACAAAACCCATTGGCAGAACAAGCATTTAATAAAGTCACGGCGAATATGAGCGATAAGGTGGTGTTTGTTCTCACCGCCTCTGAGCAAGTGAAACTGCATCAAGCTGCGAGCGAGTTTGAGCTTCAATTGTCACAAAGTCAGTATTTCGACAAGGTCACGGGACGTATCTCTGAAGCACAGCAACGTCTTTGGGCAAAATACTATTTCGAGCATCGATTCCAACAACTGACACCAGAGCAACGAACAAGGTTAGCGTCATCACCTCAAGAACAAGTACAACAGGTCATTCAGTCGTTATATAACCCATTTTCAGGTGTGACTGGGCAAGAACTCAAAAATGACCCATTCTTAATTTTTCGCGACTATCTGGCGCATATCAGTGCCACATCATCACAGTTTCAGCTCAAAGATGGTTACTTAACAACAGAGTTTGAAGGAAACACCTACCTGCTGATAACCGCAGAGCTTAAAAATTCTCCATACAGCCTATCTGCCCAGCAAGCCGTACCAATGATCGAGCAGCTTGAAAAACAGTTAGAAAACCAATACCAAGTAAAAACTGCGCATACCGGTGTACTTTTTTATGCCGATTTTGGTACCCGAAGTGCAAAATCAGAAATCAGCACCATCGGGCTGTTTTCTTTGCTTGGCGTGATCTTACTCATCGCCGTCGTCTTCCGCAGCATTACGCCACTCACATTGGCATTGCTTTCTATCTCAGTTGGCTTATTGGTTGCCCTAGCGATCACTACGTGGTTATTTGGCCAAGTTCATTTATTTAGTCTCGTCTTCGGTGCCAGCCTCATTGGGGTTTCAATTGATTATGCGTTCCACTACCTCACTGACCGTCTAGCGGCAGGGAATCAGTGGCACAGCACCAAAGGGCTCAAACATATTCTAGCGGCCATCACATTAGGTTTGGTCACCAGTTTGATAGGTTATTTGGGATTGCTTATTGCCCCATTTCCTGGTCTGCAACAACTGGCGTTGTTTTCTGCGATTGGTTTGACAGCCGCCTACGCGACCGTAGTGGCTTGGTATCCCATTTTGGCAGCCTCACCAGCGAAAGCACGGCCACTTCCGGGGCAAACCTTGTGGCAGCAATGGTTTCAGTTATGGACTCGTCCTTACGTCCGAATCGGGTTGCCTAGTACCATTTTTCTGCTCAGCGTAGCCGCCCTAACTCAGGTTACCTACAATGATGATATTCGCCAGCTTCAGGCGATGCCAAGTGATCTCAAAGCGCAAGAACAGCTGATAAGTAAATTGAGCGGGCTACAGCCTTCCCAACAAATGGTCGTGGTCAGTGCAGAGAACAACGAAACCTTGATGCAAAAGTTAGAACGCTTCGATCAGCAGCTACTAAGTTGGCAGCAAGACCATGTTATTTCAGGTTATCAAAGTTTGAGTCAGTATATTGGTTCAGAGCAGCGTCAGCACCAAGACCATGAGTTGATCAAAACACTGTACAACAACTTTGCGCAGCCGCTTGCCCACTCGCTCAAACTCGCAACCACACCAAAACTTGATGCAGATTATACACCCGTTCACTTGCAGGATTATTTGGAAAATCCCGTCTCTGAAGCTGTGCGATTTTTGTATCTTGGACAGGTTGCTAGCACGGCGGAACCACAACAAGTAGCCGCTGTTGTGCTGTTAAATAAGGTGCAAAATCCTGAGGTAATACGCGGAGTCACAGAACAAAACCCAGATATGGCCTATCTCGATAAAGCAGCAGATATTTCAGTCTTGTTTGGCCAGTATCGCATAAAAATTATGGAGCTATTGGCGATTGCGATTCTAGTGATTGGAGCACTGCTAACTAAGCGCTATGGCTTTAAACACACGATTCGTATTCTATTACCATCATTAATTGCTTGTTGCGTCGGCATTGCTATCACTGTGGTGGTTGGCTCAGCGTTGAATCTGTTTAATTTATTGGCTTTGATCCTCATCATTGGCATCGGCATTGATTACACCTTATTCTTTGCCGAACAAGCTCGAAGCCATAGCACACTACTTGCGATCACACTGTCTGCCATGACAACTTTGCTCTCTTTTGGCTTGCTTGCGTTAAGCCAAACGCATGCTATTCACAGTTTTGGTGTCACGGTGCTGAGTGGTATTTTTATCGCTTGGCTATTATCACCTATCGCAATCGCAGCGCCACAGGAGACAAAATGATCAAACGCACTGCTTTACGTTTTGCTGGCTTAATCGCGCTTGCCTGTTCGCTTACGGCTTGTTCGTTAGTCCCAGATTCCAGCTCGGCAAGTGTACAAATTGCCGCAGACACTTATGTTGAGCTCCCTCAACCAGCCGCTCTCGGTTATCAAGTCACAGCCAGTCAGCTTATTTCCGCCACTTGGCATACAGAGAAAGGCGCAAACACCCAGCAGCTACCTGTGCAACTACAAGTCAAAAATAACCAAGTGGTGCTCGCTGGTTTTTCTTCATGGGGAACCCGGATACTTTCGCTGGATTATCAAAATGAGCAGATCAATACACAAGTGCTCAATGGCTTAGAAGGTTCACTGCCTCAGCCAGAGCAAGTACTGTTCAATCTGATGATCACGCTGTGGCCGCAAAGCACTTGGGAAGCACCGTTAAATAAGGTAAGGTGGTCGATGGTAGACACCAAACAGACACGAACGGTCTACAACCAGCAGGGTAAAAAAGTTATCACTGTACGCTATGGCGCAGACAAACCATTAGACGGCGATATCTTATTTCATAACGAGCTGTTGGATTACTCGATAAAAATCCAGACGCTTAATTATCAAACCCACAATGAACAACCGTAGATAGCCATCATGCTTACACACTCTTTTTCTCCCATTTTTATTCAAGACTGTGGCTTTCATTCTGCAATGGGCAATCAAGCAATGCGTATTCATCAGAGCCTAACGCTTGGTGAAAATGCCCACATGGAGCAGGATGCAGAAATTCTCAACACGGGCACGCCGACCATCATCGGTCGAGTCAAAGAAGCGCTGCCGGAGATCCCAGAGCCACTAGCCGAGTATCGTTCACGTAACAATCAACTCGCACTGTCGGCACTGCTGCAAATTGAAGATTGCATCCGCACGGCCATCGACCAATATGGTTCTGATCGTGTCGCGGTTATCGTTGGCACCAGTACCTCCGGCATTGGTGATGGTGAAATTGCTTTTGACGAAAAGCTCGCATCAGGCGAGTTCCCTTCTGATTACCACTACCGCAAACAAGAGCTAGGCAACTGCAGTGAATTTATCGCAGCCTACTTCGGTTTAACTGGCCCATGCTACGCTATTTCTACCGCCTGTTCCTCAAGCGGTCGGGTATTTATCTCAGCAAAACAGATGCTTGAAGCAGGTCTTGTCGATGCCGTGATCGCCGGTGGAGCGGACACCATTTGCAAGCTAACATTGAATGGCTTCAATGGATTGGAAGCACTTTCTCAAACCCTTTGCCAACCGTTTGGCGCCGATCGCAACGGTATCAATATCGGTGAGTCAGCCGCGTTTATGCTGCTAAGCCGAACACCGTCAGACATTGCTCTACTCGGTGCAGGCGACAGCTCAGATGCTCATCATATTTCCGCGCCGCATCCCGAAGGCAATGGCGCGGAGCAAGCCATGCGCAAAGCACTCACAAGTGCAGGCCTTAAAGCGGAAGATATTGGTTATGTAAATGCACACGGAACAGCAACACCACTCAATGACAGCATGGAGAGCAAAGCGATTTATCGCGTCTTTGGCGATACCGTTCCAGTTAGCTCAACCAAACCATTGACTGGACACACACTAGGTGCTGCCAGTGCAACCGAAGCAGCCATTGCGTGGCACATTCTCAAACATGATTTGCCGCTACCGCAACAGCGCTGCACTAACAAAGCGCCAGACATTGAAATTAACTTGGTTGAAGAAACAACTCATCTCAATCGCAAAGCGATATTGAGTAACTCTTTTGCTTTTGGCGGCAACAATATTAGTCTGATTTTTGGTTACGTTAATGACTGACATTCCTTCAATTGATCAATTACTTCCACACGATAAGCCAATGATTCTGGTTGATCGTGCCATCGACGTCCAAGCAGACACTATCCATTGTCAGGTAGACATTGGCGATCATAATCCCTTTTTTGATCACCAAACTGGCACCATCCCCGCCTACGTGGGTATTGAATTTATGGCTCAGTCAGTTGCCGCTTGGTCGGGTTATCACTCACGCCAGCAAGGCCAAGAGCCTCCTATTGGTTTTTTATTGGGTAGCCGACGTTATAACGCAAACTGTGACGTATTCCAGCAAGGACAAACACTGGATATTTATGCCCAAAAAGTCATGGAAGATAATGGCATGGCCGTTTTTTCAGCCCAACTTGAATATCAGGGCGAGCCAGTCGCATCATGTCAGTTGAATGTGTATGTGCCATCAGAAGAAAAATTAAAAGAAATGAAAATCAGGAGTCAACAATGACCCGTCAGGTCTTAGTTACAGGCGCGAGTAAAGGCATTGGTCGCGCCATTGCTATCCAGCTCGCTCAGGATGGCTTTAACATTGCCGTACATTACATGGGCGATCAAAAAGGCGCTCAAAATACGTTGGACACCATCGTTGAAAACGGTGGTTCCGGTCGTCTGATTCAGTTTGATATCAGCAACCGTGAAGAGTGCCGTGCGAAACTTGAAGCCGATATTGAACAACATGGCGCTTATTATGGCGTGGTGAACAACGCGGGTATCACTCGTGATACCGCTTTTCCAGCCATGACAGAAGAAGAATGGGATGGCGTGATCCATACCAACCTTGATAGTTTCTACAACGTGCTCCACCCATGTGTGATGCCTATGGTACAAAAGCGCAAAGGGGGCCGTATTGTCACGCTGGCTTCCGTCTCAGGCTTAATGGGTAACCGCGGCCAAACCAACTATTCAGCGGCAAAAGCAGGCGTAATTGGTGCTACGAAGTCACTTGCACTGGAGCTGGCGAAAAGAAAAATCACCGTAAACTGCGTTGCACCTGGGTTAATTGACACTGGCATGGTGGACGAGCACGTCAAAGAGCATGCCCTGCCACAAGTACCAATGCGTCGTATGGGCGAACCCGAAGAAGTTGCGGGCTTGGTGAGCTACTTGATGTCAGACATCGCTGCTTACGTCACGCGTCAGGTGATTTCTGTTAATGGAGGCCTAATATGAGCCGTCGAGTTGTTGTTACTGGCATGTCTGGTGTTACTGCATTTGGAAATGATTGGCAGGCGATTGAGCCTAAATTGCGTGCATGTGAAAATGCCACCCAATATATGCCAACCTATGAGCAGTATGATGGCCTCAACACCAAACTCGCCGCTCCGGTCGATCACTTTGAATTACCGAAACACTACAAGCGTAAGCAAGTTCGCGGGATGGGTCGAGTCTCTAAATTGGCAACCGTTGCGACTGAAAATGCGTTGATTCAATCAGGCCTTCTTGGCAATGAAGTACTGACAAACGGTCAAACTGGTATCGCTTACGGCTCTTCAACTGGTAGTACCGATGCGATTGGTGCATTCGGTGTGATGTTGAATGAAAAAACCACCAAAGCCATCACTGCTACAACATACGTGCAGATGATGCCACATACCACAGCGGTTAACGTGGGTCTGTTCTTCGGTTTGAAAGGCCGCGTAATTCCAACCAGCAGCGCCTGTACCTCTGGTAGCCAAGCCATTGGTTACGCCTATGAAGCGATTAAACACGGTTATCAAACCGTTATGGTTGCCGGTGGTGGTGAAGAGCTTTGCCCAACAGAGTCAGCCGTATTCGACACCTTATTCGCGACCAGCTTAAAAAATAACGCACCAAAGACCACACCAAGCCCTTACGACAGTGATCGCGATGGCTTAGTTATTGGTGAAGGTGCGGGCACTTTAGTGCTTGAAGAGTACGAACACGCCAAAGCGCGCGGAGCTAAGATCTACGCTGAAATCATTGGCTTTGCTAGCAATTGCGATGCAGCCCATGTAACGCAACCTCAGATGGAAACCATGCAGATCTGCATGGAAATGGCGTTAAAAGATGCCAACTTAGCGGCAGAAAAAATTGATTATGTTTCTGCTCACGGTACAGCCACTGACCGTGGTGATATTGCAGAAAGTAATGCCACTGCCAATGCGATTGGTAAAGTGCCAATCAGCTCGCTCAAGAGCTATTTTGGTCACACCTTAGGCGCTTGTGGTGCTATCGAAGCTTGGTTAGGTCTTGAGATGATGCACAGTGGTTGGTTTAACCCAACCCTCAACCTCAACAATCTCGACCCACAATGTGGCGAGCTCGACTACATCACCGGCAGTGGTAGAGAAATGGAGGTGGAATACCTGATGAGCAATAACTTTGCTTTCGGTGGCATTAATACCTCCATCATCTTCAAAAAACTATAAGCCTATCGTTTATTAATAATCGCCCAACGCTGTTATGTGTCGGGCGATTACGTTCCCTTCCATTTCCGATACGTGCTGGCTTAAGAAACGCTACTTTTCAGTAAGCAAAGACACACTGGATGCAACGTTGTTCGCCCCTTCGTAAATCTGATTCATGACTTCTGACACTTCAGACATTTTGTTCTTGCCATATTTAGCCGACTCCGACACTTGTTCAACGAGGGTGCAAACCTCTTGAGCGACCAGTTGATTGCTGCTTACCACGTTATTAATGTCATTGGTCGATGTGGACGTCCTTGATGCCAACGCACGAACTTCCTCTGCCACCACAGCAAAACCTCTGCCCTGCTCTCCAGCCCTAGCCGCTTCAATCGCGGCATTCAGTGCTAGCAGATTGGTTTGATCCGCAATTTCTTTGATCACCTGAACAATATCAGTCACATCTTTCGAACGTTGGTTGAGTTCAAAAATCCGGCCAGAGATTTGAACCAGCGTATCTGATAGCTCTTCAGAGATACGGGCACTTTCTTCTAAAGAGGAATTACCTTGTAAGGCAATTTCAGCGGTTTCCACAGATGTAGAATGCGCAATATGCGCGGCATCTGAAATAGCTAATTCATGTTCTACATAGCTCGTAATGTCTGACGCAAATTTAATTATCTTATAAACCTTACCATTATCATCAAAAATAGGGTTGTATGTTGCTTCAATATATATAGCGCGACCATCTGATGCTTTTCTTTTAAAACGGCCAGAACGAAACTGTCCTTCTCCGAGCTCTTCCCAGAACAGCGGATTTTTAGCGTAAAAATCATCAAAGCAAAATAGTCGATGATGTTTATTTTTTACTTCTTCAAGTCGATAGCCCAATACACTTAAAAAATTATCATTTGCGGTAATTACATTGCCATTTACATCAAATTCAATTACGGCCAGAGATTTATCCAGTGCAGAAAAAATATTATTCTTTTGTTGGCTATCAACATATGACTTTGTTATATCAGCCGCTATTTTTACTATTTTTAAAATGTTATTTTTGCTGTCTAAAACTGGAAAGTAGGTTGCTTCAAGCATGATCAGCTCACCATATTTATCAAATCGCTGAAACGTTCCGGTAAAACTCTTTCCTTGATTTAGGGTATGCCAAAAATCTTGATAAGCGGTTGAGTTAACATATTCTTTGTCACAAAAGATCTTATGATGCTGACCTATAACCTCATCTCTTGTATAACCGACACAGCCTAGAAACTTATCGCTTGCCTCAATCACGTAGCCTTTCACATCAAATTCGATGGTAGGTAAATTATTTTTTATGGAGCGATAAAATAATGTATCACTTGGAAGTTCCACTTCTTTTTTATTCTTTTTAAAAAACATAGATCATTCCTATTTTTATTGGCTGATTAATATCATGATGTCCTTCATCACCGTTATCGGCATTTCTATTTAGTTACTTGAGTAAAGTTAAAAAACTATAATGACAAATAATTATTGATAATATTATTTATGTAAATAAAAGTATTTTTATGATGGCATAAAAAATCCCTACTAACTCCGTTAGTAGGGACTATTTTGAATTAAATCTAAAAAGTCATTTAATTAGACTAGTTTATAAAATACCGTTGATAGTGGCGGAATATGAAGTTGTAACGACTGTGCTAATCCTTCACTTTCGATAGGCTCACTTGATACTCGCTGTAACACGTTGTACCCACTACCGTGATAAGCCAAATCATCCGTATTGAGCAGCAATTGATACTCGCCTGCTAATGGCACACCAAGACGGAACTCATCATGCGGTACTGGCGTAAAATTGGTGATCACTAAAATCCGATCACCGTTATCGCTTAATCGTTCATGGGCAAGAACGCTTGCATCCGCCGCATCTTGGAGCCGCCATTCAAAGCCACGAGGTTCACTGTCGAGTTCATACAATGCTTTCTCACTACGATAAAGCTTATTCAGATCACGGGTTAATTTCTGAATCCCCTGATGTCGCTCGAAGTCTAGCAAATACCATTGCAACTGATCATCGTGATCCCATTCACCCGTTTGACCAAATTCTGCACCCATAAAATTCAGCTTCTTACCCGGCTGACCATACATGTAACCATAGTAAGCACGCAAATTGGCTGTTTGCTGCCACTCATCACCCGGCATTTTGCAGTGTAACGCCCCTTTACCATAGACCACTTCATCATGTGATAACGACAACACATAGTTCTCGCTATGTGCGTAAACCATTGGGAATGTGATGGTATTGTGATGGTATTTGCGATGAACTGGGTCTTCTTTAATGTAAGACAGGCTGTCGTGCATCCACCCCATGTTCCATTTAAAGCCAAAGCCAAGCCCACCCATAAATGTTGGGGCAGAAACACCGGGAAACGCCGTGGATTCTTCAGCAATCGTCATCGCATTGGGGAAGAACTTGTAAACTTCCTCATTCATCCACTTCAACGTGGCAATGGCGTCATAGTTTTCATTCCCCCCGTCAACATTGGGAATCCACTGATCATGGCTGCGTGAATAATCGAGATATAGCATCGATGCCACTGCATCGACCCGCAAGCCATCAATATGGAATTGCTCCAACCAGTAAAGCGCATTCGACACCAAGAAACGACGTACGTGCTCCTGTCCAAGATCGTAAATAAAGGAATTCCAGTCCTGATGCCAGCCACGACGAGGATCTGGATCGTGGAACAGAGGAGTGCCATCAAAATTGGCCAAACCGTGATCATCTGATGGGAAGTGGGCAGGAACCCAGTCTAATACCACACCAATATTGGCTTGGTGACAGGCATCGACAAAGTATTTGAAATCATCCGGAGAGCCAAAACGGCTGGTCGGGGCAAACAAACCGACAGGCTGGTATCCCCACGAGCCATAGAACGGGTGCTCCGAAACTGGCATCAACTCCACATGGCTGTATCCCATATCCACCAAGTACGGCACCAATTGATCCGCCAGCTCACGATAATTGAGGAAATCGCCATTGCTGTCTCGGCGCCAAGAGCCAACGTGCAGTTCGTAAAAGGAGAGCGCGTCTTTACGCTTTTCAGTGATAGCACGCTGTTGCCAAGCGTCATCTTGCCATTGATAGCGCGTGTGATCGTAAGTAACAGAAGAGAAAGAAGGGTGCTGCTCTGCATAAAAGCCCCAAGGGTCCGCTTTGTGCGGTAGACCTTCACCATTTGGCCCTTTAAGCTCATATTTGTACTGAGCCCCCTCAGCCAAACCCGGAATAAAGAGTCCCCAAATGCCGTAATCTAACCGCTGCATAGGGAGGCGTCGTCCATCCCAATGGTTAAAATCACCGACTAAACTGCAAGCCGAAGCGTGCGGCGCATAGACTAAAAAACGTGTGCCACTGATTTTTTGGCCGTCTCGTTCTAAGGTGATGAACTGGGCCCCCATGTGGTGATACATGGTTTTTGGAGTATGCAAATCATCATATTCTGCATAAATGGTGTGATATTGATATGGGTCATCAAGAAGCTGCTCTACTCCTTGCCAGTTCACGGCGAGCTGATAGTGAGTAAAGCGCAAATCGCGTGGCTGATTGAGAACAAACCCTGAAGCGTCTTCGCGCACTAGCTCGATACGCTCCTCTCCTTCAATCACCAATGAGACTTTATCCGCTCCGGGCATCCATACCCGTAAAGACACACCACTTTCGTCGATAAATGGGCCTAAAAATGCAAAAGGATCAGCAAACGAAGCGTGTGAAAGTTGGTTATAAGCCTTGGTTTTTTTATCAAGCATGGTGGTTTTCAAGCGATTATCTCCCTAACCTAACTTTCTGACTGTCCCAGTTAATTGGAACCAATATTTATAGCGAAAAGCCCGCAAACAGCGGGCTTCAAATCGCATGAGGTTACTTTACAGTATTCACGCTGCACGTAGAGTGACAGGCTCGATACTTCTCTATGTAACACTTTGTTATTAACGTTGATTACTAACTTTAGCCCGAGCTTTTGTTAACTTTTCTGCGATACGATTAACGCCCTGATGAGCAAAGATTTCATCCAAGTTCATCGACAGTTTGCGACGCCAGTTTGGGTATTCACTAACGGTTCCCGGAATGTTGACCGGTTTATCCATCTCTAACCAATCTTCCAGTTGCACACTCAACAATGTAGAAGCACCACCAGCGACATGCTCTTGCAAAGCCTCAGCCAAATGTGAGTCCATCGGAACATATTGAGCATCTCGGCCGACACCGTCAGGCAAGTATCCGTGCCATGCCACCGAATTGAGAATGCCTTGCTTACTTTCCAAGCGATCGCGAAAGAGTTTTTCTAGTTGCGCTTCATCAGGGTACAAACCTAGCTCACGACCCGTTTTCAGGTCGTCACAATGCCAAAAACCACGGAGAGTTGGCATGTCATGAGTGCATAGTGCCGACATCGATTGCTCTGGATAATGCTTTGGCGAGATGTAGCCACCATCCTCTTTTGATGTTTCAAAGAAAAACACCTTGTAAGAGTGCACACCCGCATCACGAAGAATCTCGACAATTTCATCCGGTACCGTGCCCAAATCTTCTCCGATCACACTGCACTGATGGCGATGGGATTCCAGTGCCAAAATCGCCAGCATGTCTTCAACCGGGTAGTAAATATAAGCGCCTTTTGTAGCGTTCTCCCCTTTCGGTATCCACCACAAACGTAATAAACCTAGAACATGGTCAATACGCAATGCACCGCAATGTTTCATATTGGCTTGCAGGAGTTTGATATACGCATCATAACCTGTCGCTTTTAGCACTTGAGGGTTCAGTGGCGGTAACCCCCAATTTTGACCAAGCGGCCCAAGCACATCGGGCGGAGCACCAATGCTGGCATCCAGAATTAAGTTGCCTTCATCAGCCCAAGTTTCACTGCCCGAGTCTGCGACCCCAACAGCTAAATCTCGGTACAAGCCAACTTTCATGCCTTTTTCTTCTGCTAGCACTTGCGCTTCCTTGATCTGAACATCAGCCACCCATTGTAAATACATGTATAGATGAACCAGATCTTGGTTATTTTGAATGAATTTTTGTACTGCATTGCTACTGAAATGGCGATATTGCTCTGGGAAAACAGGCCAGCCCCACACTGACGAATCTTCTGCGTGCAGCGTCGCATGCAAGGCGTCAAAAGCCGCTTGATGCATTAAACTATCACCACCGACTTCCACAAAATCGAGGAACGCTTTAGCGCGATCAGTATTTTTATCCAAATGGCGCGCTTTAAACTCAGCAAACAGCAACGGCAATACGGCCATTTTTAATGCAGCAACTTCGGTATAGTTGACCCAATGAGCATCACGCGCTTGTTGCAGACGCTGCTGAAACTCTGCGCTGCCAACGGTTTGCTGCGCTTCGGCGCTCAGCGCGAACTCGGGCACAGAGCTTACATCGATGTACAAGAT
Source organism: Vibrio sp. TRT 21S02 (assembly GCF_050113675.1). NCBI lineage: Bacteria > Pseudomonadati > Pseudomonadota > Gammaproteobacteria > Vibrionales > Vibrionaceae > Vibrio > Vibrio sp. TRT 21S02. Next base: position 18,582 of record NZ_JBNJOI010000021.1, on the reverse strand, counting down.
GTTGAGCCAGCGACGCGAGGATGGGCTGTATGGGCTGGCCCCTTCTGGGTTTGCAGGAAAGAGCGAATGAATTGGGTTTAGCCCCACAAAATCACCACCACGAGAGGCAATATCCGCCACCAACTGCTTTAGATCGCCAAAATCGCCAATCCCCCAGTTATGCTGCGTACGTAGGGTGTAAAGCTGAATACTCGGCCCCCACATTTTTTTACCTTGTTCTATCGCCGGTTGTTTAAAACATGCGTTCGGTGTGACAATAAGCGTCATCTGATAAGGCGACTTACGGCGTTTTCGTACCAGCGTTAAAGTGTGATAACCCCAAGGTAGATCACTTGGCAGAGCAAACACTAAAGGGCCACCCTCACTACGCTCATCGGACACAATTTGCGATTGAAGATAGCCTTCCAGTACCTCTCCCTGCTCCGTCTCCAGACGCCAGCTAAAATCACTCTCTCGGGCACTGCTTCCTAAATATAAAGGGACATGAACAGGCTTGCCATCACGCACCACTAATACTGGGTCAATAACATCTTTTTTATGTTTTTTCTCTGCAGATTTAAGCAAAGTTTCATCATTTGTCGTGTCGTAACCTAAAGACGTCAGTAAATGAAGGATCGTGGACTCTTCCACTTTCGCTTCATCTCCCCACGCGCTAACGTAGCTGTCGGCAATTTTTGCCATTTCAGCGACTTGTTTTAATGCATTATCATGTTTCATCGCTCTCTCCGAAGGACGGCTTACACCTTCAAAAATGTAGGGTTTAATTCATTAATAATAGGCAGCCAAGGCACAATGGCCTTGGCTTAATAGGATTGTGATTAACGATGAACAGCTTCCAATTTCCAGATGTTATTCACGTAATCACGGATACTGCGGTCTGAGCTGAATTTACCGACCAATGCGGTATTGAGTATCGCTTTCTTCGCCCAACCTGATTGATCACGGTATTGCTTATCCATATCTTCATGCGCTTGAATGTAGGATGCAAAATCGGCCAACACCAAGTACGGATCACCGCCATCCAACAAGCTTTCGTACGTAGCTCGCAGTTTACCGACTTCACCCGGCGTAAACTCATCCGTCAGTAGCAAATCTAGAGACGCTTTCAACAATGGATCCGCATTGTAATAGTCATACGGGTTGTACCCACTGGCTTTCAGCGCTTCCACTTCATCCACTTCCAAACCGAAGATATAGATGTTGTCGTCACCCACCTCTTCACGGATCTCAACGTTGGCACCATCCATCGTACCGATCGTCAACGCACCATTCAGCGCCATCTTCATGTTACCGGTACCCGAAGCTTCTTTACCCGCAGTCGAAATTTGCTCAGAAACATCCGCCGCTGGAATGATGATTTCAGCCATGCTGACGCGGTAGTCTGGGATAAACACCACTTTAAGCTTATTGCCGATACGCGGGTCGTTATTCACTTTTTCAGCAATCATGTTGATGGCATAAATGATCTCTTTGGCTAAGTGATAACCCGGTGCTGCTTTAGCCGCAAAGAACACCACACGCGGAGCCATATCAAACTCAGGGTCATTCACCAAACGATGGTACAGCGACAAAATGTGGAGCATGTTCAGGTGCTGACGTTTGTATTCATGCAAGCGCTTAATTTGCACATCAAAGATCGCATTGGTATCCAGCTCGATCCCCATATTTTCTTGTACCCAATCGGCTAAACGCTGCTTATTCTCTTTTTTCACAGCCATGAATGACTTCTGGAATGCCGCATCCTCTGCGTATTGAGCAATGGATTCTAATTGGTCTAGATCCGCAGGCCATTCATCACCAATTTTCTCGGAAATCAACGCCGATAAACCCGGGTTACAGAACTTCAACCAACGGCGCGGCGTAATACCATTGGTCACATTGTGTAGACGCGTTGGGTAGAGTTCATGGAATTCAGGGAAGAGATCGCGTTTCACCAGCTCTGAGTGCAATGCGGCAACGCCGTTTACTGCATAAGATCCAACCACACAAAGGTTAGCCATACGCACCATGCGGTGGAAACCATCTTGGATGATAGACAGCTTTTGCTGCTTAGCAACATCCCCCGGCCACTTCGCACGAACCTCTTCCAAGAAGCGGTGGTTGATCTCGTAGATGATTTCCATATGACGAGGCAGTAGGCGCTGGATCAGAGATTCATCCCATGTTTCAAGCGCTTCAGGCAGTAAGGTGTGGTTGGTGTAAGCAAATGTCTGTGAACAGATATGCCATGCATCATCCCAACACAGCGCTTTTTCATCCATCAGAATACGCATTAACTCTGGGATTGCGATGGTTGGATGGGTGTCATTGAGCTGAATTGTTTCGTATTTTGGTAATGAGGCCAACGTATGACCCGTTTCTTCGTGGCGACGAAGAATATCTCGAACCGAGGCTGCACTGTGGAAATACTGTTGCATCAGGCGCAGTGTCTTGCCTTTTTCATGGTTATCATTTGGATACAGCACTTTGGTAATGTTACCTGCATCAATCAGTGCATGCTGCGCTTCAAAATAGTCGCCGTTATTAAAACTGGCGAGAGAGAACGGTGCGATGGCCTGACATTCCCATAAACGTAGTGGATAAACCGTCTCACTTTGGTAACCAACAATTGGCAGATCCCACGGCATTGCTTTTACAGCCATACCCGGAACCCAGCGGCGACGCTCTTTACCGTTGTCTTGATAAACCTCGACATGACCATAGAAACCAATTTCCTGAGCGAGTTCAGGACGTGCCACTTCCCATGGGTACCCTTCAACACCACACCATGCATCTGGCGCTTCTTGTTGGTGCCCTTTCGCAAAAGACTGCTTAAATAGGCCGTATTCATAGTGCAGACCATAGCCAACCGTTGGAAACTCTTGCGCAGCGAGTGAATCCATAAAGCATGCTGCCAGTCGGCCTAAACCACCGTTTCCTAACGAAGGATCGCGCTCTTCTTCAAGCAAATCTGTTAGGTTTTGGCCTAACTCGCTCATAGCCTCGGCGATTTGTTCGTATAACCCCATACTAATCAGGTTATTACCGGTTAGACGGCCAATCAAAAACTCAAGCGAAAGATAGTTCACACTCTTCGCTCTACGGATAGCATCGTCTTGTTCTGTTTGCAGCATATCAAAGGTGGTCAGCTCAGCCAGAGCGCGTCCCATCGCTAAATACCATGCACGGCTAGAGGCTCGCTCTACCGTAGTAGCATAGGTTGCTGAGAGGTGTTTTTTCACGCTTTCTTGGAAAGCAGCTTTATCAAAAGCAGTTTGTTGCGCAGGTTTCATTCCGAAATCTCACTTACATTTTTTTAGTTTTAATCCATCTGTGCCATATCGTGCATGGCGACAGACATCAAAACATCCTCCTACCCCAGAGGAGTATTAGGAGGAGATGTCAGGGCGTAGACGGCGTACAAACAACGGCCAGGTGATCCAACTCTCATTAACCACGACACGCAGCCAAATCCATAGTGATTAAGATCACAACGCCAACTCAAATAAAACTAGTCGTTAATGAAGACCGAGCATGGAGAGTCTCTGATTGAATTGATAAGAATGTACGTGAGATCACACTCCGCTTTTTCGCATTCATAGAATTGCACTAATAACGGTGCAATTTTGTGCGAACAACTTGCTTTTACACCTATCTTTAAGTGATTCAGTTCACAAATATAAGGCGTAGAAAAGTACGCTTCGCGAAATAAGTAAAAAACGGGCCTCTGATCAATAACCGTAGTGATCGAGTTCCGTTACCATCCGCCCAATCCTCCGGGAATAGATTGATAACCCAAGATATAACGTGCTCATCCGAAGCACTGAAGATATAAGAACAGGATGTAAGAAGATGTGGATTCCTTCGAAGTTAACTCGTCCTGGGCGCTTGCATAATGCGATTGTACGTCCAAGAGTACTCGACATACTCCAGCAAGCACCTTGCTACAAACTTATTTTGTTTCGCTCACCGGCTGGTTATGGCAAAACCACCATGGCAGCACAGTGGTTAGCGGATAAACCTAATGTCGGCTGGTACAGCATTGATGAAAGCGACAACGACTCATTTCGCTTTATGAACTACCTGCTTAAAGCCTTGAACAAAGCCACCAATGATGCCTGCCCAAACTCGCAGAAATTAGCTGAAAAACGCCAGTTTTCTTCCCTGCACTCCCTTTTCGGCGAAGTGTTTGCTGAAATGTCGCAATTTCATCAAGAGTGCTACTTGGTACTCGACGATTATCATTTGATCGCAGAAGACGATATTCACGAAGCGATGCGCTTTTTCCTTAAACATATGCCCGACAATCTCACACTGGTTGTGACCAGTCGCGCCGCGCCTCCACTTGGTACAGCAAACTTACGTGTTCGTGATTTAATGATTGAGATTGGTAACGATCTCTTGGCCTTTGATACCGAAGAAACAACCCGCTTCTTCAATCAACGAGTCGCTGACGGCATTGATGATGTCACGGCAGATAGCCTCCGCCATTACGTTGAAGGTTGGCCATCCGCCTTGCAGTTAATCGCGCTGCAAGCACAGCATCAAAGACGTACCCTCGCGCAATCAGCAGAATCCGTTTCCCAGTTTAATCACGGTCACCTGTGGGATTATCTAGTTGAAGAAGTGTTTGATTTGCTCGACCAAGAAACCCGCCAGTTTCTGATGCAGTGTTCCGTGCTCGACCATTTTAACGATGCGTTAGTGTCAGCACTGACCAAGCGCGACGATGCTCTCAGTATGATTGAATCCCTCAACCGTTTTGGTTTGTTCATTCATCCGTTGGAAGGGGAGCAGAATTGGTTCCGATTCCACAATCTATTTGCCGAATTTCTCTCTCACGAACGATTAGCGCGTATTCCACAACAAGAACAAGAGTTACATGAGGCAGCCGCCCACGCGTGGTTGAGCCAAGCCTCACCGCATCAAGCACTGCGCCATGCACGAAAAGCTCGCAACGGCCAACTAGTCGCAGATATCTTGACTCAATATGGCTGGAAAATGTTCAACCACGGTGAGTTGCAAACCTTGGAACGTGCCATTAACGCTTTGAAACCTGAACAGCTTTATAGCGAACCTAAACTGTGTATGCTGCAGGCATGGCTTGCACAAAGTCAGCATCGCTATGACGATGTCGGCGATCTACTGAAAAAAGCCGATGACCAAATGAACGCGTTTAACGTGCAGCTCTCTACTAATGAGCAGGGTGAGTTCAATGCACTGAGAGCACAGGTCGCCATTAACCAAAACGAACCAGAAAAAGCATTAGAGCTGGCAGAGTTGGCCTTAAGCCAACTCGACAGCACAGTTTACCGCAGTCGAATCGTCGCCACTTCGGTGGTGGGCGAAGTCAATCACGTACTCGGGCAACTGAGCCGTGCACTGCCGATGATGCAGCAAACAGAGAAACTGGCGCGCCAATATCAGGTCTACCATCAAGCGCTTTGGGCCATGTTGCAGCAGAGCGAAATTTTGATCGCTCAAGGTTATGTTCAGGCAGCATATGAAGTGCAAGACAATGCCTTTCGTCTGATTGAAGAGCAGCAGTTACATCAAGTGCCATTGCATGAATTTTTGCTGCGGGTTCGCGCCCAGATCCTCTGGTGCTGGAATCGACTTGATGAAGCGGAAGAGTGTTCGTACAAAGGACTTGATGTGCTGGGTAACCATTCACCGAGTAAGCACTTACATAGCTACTCGATGTTGGCACGTATAGCCATTGGCCGAGGAGAGTTGGATAAAGCAGCCAAGTTTATCGATCAAATTGTCCATCTGCTAAAACAGTCAACCTACCATGTTGACTGGACAGCCAATGCCTCTCTATCGTTAATTCTATACTGGCAAGCCCGTGGAGATATGGAATCCATTCAACACTGGCTCAAAACGACGACTCGACCAGAGAAAGCGTGCAACCACTTCACTCAGCTACAATGGCGCAATATTGCTCGTGCGTATATCAATTTGGGTGAGCTTGAAAAAGCCCACGAGACACTGGATTTCTTGCAACAACAAGCCCAAGAAAACCAGTTGATCACCGATACCAACCGTAACTTGATTGTTGAAGCGGTACTGGCTGCCACAGAAGAAAACGAAGAAGCTGCACGAGCGTTATTAAAGCAAGCATTGGAGCTGACCAACCAAACTGGGATTTTAGGCAACTTCCTAGTAGATGGCAGCAAAATTGGTCATATTTTAGAGAAATTAAGCCACAAATCGGAGCTGGGTGATTTGGAGCGCCACCGTGCGCAGAAGCTCACCAAAGAGATTTCCACCACGCAACGCAGTCGCTCTGTCCACTTTGATGAAGAGTTTGTAGAAAAGTTAGTGAACCACCCAAATATTCCGGAATTGGTTCGCACTAGCCCACTAACTCAGCGTGAATGGCAGGTGCTTGGACTGATCTATTCTGGCTTTAGTAACGAGCAAATTGCACAAGAGCTTGATGTGGCCGGCACCACCATTAAAACTCACATTCGAAACCTCTATCAAAAGCTGAATATCGCCAATCGAAAAGAAGCAATATCAACTGCGGAAAACCTTCTTCAATTGATGGGGTACTAAACAGAAAAAGCCCTGAACACGTTCAGGGCTTTTACTCATCTGTTCTTTAATTGTATGCCCTTGCGAGCCTTCCTTGACCGCTATAAACATAGGAATGGCTATTGTTACCGATCAATATCGAGTCACCAGTTTTCAGCGCTAATTCTTGCTCTCCTGAAGAAATCACCACATTACCTTCAATACAAAACAGAATTTCTGCACTGCGAATGAATTGAATTTTACCGACATGATCGACCGTGATGATATCAAGGCTAAAGTCATCCACTGGGATCGGAAAACTTTGGCGATCTTCTTTCGAAACTGGACTTACTTTTAATGCATCCGCGCACACGGGAATAAACGCGGTGTTATCAATTAGCTCTGGAATATCTATAAATTTCGTAGTTAATCCTGCCCGCAACACGTTATCCGAATTGGCCATCAACTCTAACCCGGTTCCCTGAACATACGCATGCGGTGTTTCAGCATGCAAGAACATCGCCTCTCCGGGCTCAAGTTCAATCGTGTTCAAAATCAGCGGAGACAGCAACCCGATATCATCTTGATAGTGTTGCATGAACTCTCGAATATAGTGATACGCTTCTCTTAGCTGAGCAGTCTTCGCTGGCCTATTTAGCGAGGTATATAGCTCCGTCAATACGCGTTCTTTACGCATTTCATCCAACGACATAATGGTGGTAAAGAACTGTTTTAACCCTGCGGAGTTGGGCGTCGACTCCAGCAAATCCAGCTGTGGTTCCAACGAATACAACCCTGCCTGACGAAACAGCGATACGATCTGCGCTATCGGGCGAAAGCCGTTCATCGCGCGGTAAAAGGTCAGTGCATATACCAGCTCCGGTTTATGGTTCGGATCTTTGTAACTGCGGTTCGGCGCGTCCAACGGTAAACCTTGTTGGTTTTCTCGGGCAAAACCAATTTCCGCTTTTTCTTTTCTTGGATGAACCTGAATCGACAATGGCGTTTCTGCAGCCAACACTTTGAACAAGAAAGGCAATTCGCCATACCTTGCCGTCGTATAGTCCCCTAACAGGCCCAATTTGTCGGCATTAATCACTTCAGAAATATGGCACTGCGTTTCCGATACTTTAGAGCACCCTGCCGGGTGAGCCCCCATCCAGATTTCCGCCATCGGTTCATTGGTTGGGTTCGTGATACCAAACAGCTCGGTGACGGACTGTTTGCTCCCCCACGCGTAGTGTTTAATTACATTATCAAGCTTATACAATGACATAATGCTCACTCTCTTGTTGTGGTCATTCACCAGTCAACTGAGCTTGTATCGCGGCAATCAATGCCGCCACACCCGCTTCAACCTTACTTCTTGGGCATCCAAGATTTAAACGCACATATGCCTTTCCAACATCGCCATACGTACTGCCCTGCATGATTGCCACATCATACTGATCAATTAACGTCCGGTTTAACGCCGCCATATCCAGCGGTAACGAAGAAAGGTCTATCCAAGCAAGATAAGTTGCTTCCGGCGGTTGATAATTGATTTGCGGTATCGCTGAATTTAGGGCCGTTTGTACATATTTGTGGTTACCAAGCACATAGTCATTTAGTGCATCCAACCACTCATGCCCTTTTTGGTAGGCAGTCATGGTTGCGAGCACACCGAGAATCGCTGGCGAAGAAAGCCCATCAACATGCTTGAGTTTAAATAAGTAATCATCACGACATTGCTGATCGGGAATGATGGCATACGCACCAGTTAGGGCTGGGATATTGAACGACTTACTCGCCGAGCTCACCAATGCCCATGGCATTTCAAGCCCAAAACCTTGCCATGGTGTGTGCGGTTTGAACGCAATATCCATATGAATTTCATCGGAGATCACGGCCACTTTGTGTCGCTGGCACAGCTTGGCAATGCGTATTAATTCTTCTTTGCTCCACACTCGCCCCGTTGGGTTGTGTGGGCTACACAATAAGAAAATCCGGTTATTTGGATCAGCCAGTTGCTGCTCAAGCTCACACCAGTTGATACTGAACTGACCATGCTCTTTGAGCAGTGAGCTTGGAACACACACGCGCTGCTGGCCGGCAATCATGCGATCAAACGCATCGTAGCCGGGCGCGTGGTATACCACGCCTTGTCCTGGCTTGCTCCATTGTTGGATCAAACTAGAGATGATGTAGATAACCGAAGGGCCATAAACGATCGCTTGTTCGTCAAACATGGCATCAAAACGCCGATGAAACCATGCGGTTACTGCAGATCTAAAGTCGCGGTGATTCCAGCGGCTGTAACCAAGAACCGGATGCTCCAAACGTTGTTTCAAGACATCTAGAACAACATTCGGTGCTGCGAAATCCATATCCGAGATTGTGAAAGGCAATAAACCTTCCTTACCAAATCTATCTTGCACATAGTCCCATTGCGTGCAGTAGGTCCCCGTACGATCAATTGAGGTATCAAAGTCATACTGATGAGTCATTACCGTCTCCTCATTCCCCCTTGCATTACCGCAAGGGGGAATGTTGTTTTAGCTGGCAGTCATCAAAGACTGAATTTCATTTTTGACGAGATGAACCTGCGTCCCGATCACCACCTGCAAGTTATGCTCATCCAGTTTCACCACCCCCAACGCACCGTGCGCTTTCAAACTAGCATCGTTGACCAAGGACATATCTTTAACCGATAAGCGCAAACGGGTAATACAGTTGTCTAACGCAGTAATGTTATCTTTCCCACCTAAAGCTGCCAGTACTGCCGCACCTTTGCCTGATTCATTGATAAAACTTGCCTCAAGTTCTTTGTCAACTTCTGCGGTATCGACTTCACGGCCAGGGGTTTTGAGGTTGAATCTGAGAATAGCAAAACGGAACACACTGTAATAAACCGCAAACCAAATACCAGCAACAACAGGCACTAAGTACCACTTGGTAGCTGTCCCTTGCAGAACCCCAAAGACGAGGAAGTCAATTAGGTTGCCATCGGTATTCCCGATAGTGACTTCCAGCATGCCCATGATCATGAAGCCAAGACCCGTGAGTATCGCGTGAATGAAGTAAAGTACCGGAGCAACGAATAAGAACAGGAACTCTAATGGCTCAGTAATACCACCGACCATACACGCTACAACACCTGAAATAAGCAGTGCTTTAATTTTATGGCGACTTTCCGGCTTGGCGCAGTGGTACATCGCCAAAGCCGCACCCGGTAACCCGCCAAGGAAAGTCGGCATTTTTCCTTGTGATAAGAACGCTGTGACTTCAGGCGTAAAGCTTTGCGTGGTTGGGCATGATAGTTCCGCATAAAAGATATTCAGTGCACCAGATACCGTGTGATTACACACCTCCATTGTGCCACCCGCTTCTGTAAAGCGGATCAGCGCCACCAAAATATGGTGCAAACCAATTGGTAGTAGTAGGCGTTCACCAGTACCAAACAGCATTGGACCGAAGTCCCCAGCACCAGCAATCGCATAACCGATGCCGTTGATGCCTTTTGCAAAATATGGCCAGATAAATGGAATAAGAACACCGACGATACCTAATACGATGGCAGAGATAATCGGGACAAAACGCGCACCACCAAAGAACGCCAGAGCATCTGGCATTTTAAAGGTGTAGTAACGCTGGTGAAGACGAGCCACAATGATGCCCACCATGACCGCACCTAGGATCCCTGTATCAATGGACTCAATACCGATAATGCTTTTGACACCGTAGGCACTGCGCTGCGCTTCATCGGCCAGCACACCATTGACGGTTAGAAAGAAATTGATCGCTAGATTGAACGCCGCGTATCCGACAAAACCCGAGAAAGCCGCTACCCCTTTTTCTTCACGAGCTAGACCGAGAGGGATCGCAATGGCAAACATTACTGGTAGGTAAATAAATGCGACCAAACCGATTTTGGTCATCCACATAAATAGGTATTGCAAGATCGTATTATCGAGCAGAGGTATCGCTTCTTGAATAGCGGTGCTCGACAATGAACTCCCTACCCCAAGCAAAATACCTGAAAAGGCAAGCAGGGCGACAGGCAGCATAAATGTCTTTCCTAAACTCTGTAGAAATTCCCACATTGTGGTTTTATTAGCATTGCTGGACATAACAACTCTCCGAGGATGAGAACGTAGGGTTTTATTTTGTTTATGCAACCGAACTTACACCGCTAAAATTTTTGGTAAAACGTTTTATCAATTTATTTGTGATCCAGTTATATTTCTTTCGATTGTTATGTGATCGCCCTTTAATAATCAGGACAATACCTGTATGTTTTCCTGATGAAACGTTTCTTCAATTACTAGTAGGCTTATGTCATCCAAAAAAGTGACCATTACCGAAGTTGCGAAACACGCTGGCGTCTCTGTCACCACGGTTTCAATGGTGTTGAGCAATAAGGGACGTATCTCCCCAGACACCGCGAAAAAAGTGAATCAAGCTGTTGAAGCCCTGGGATATATTCGCAACCGTGCTGCTGCTAACTTGCGCTCCAATACCAGCGAAATCATTGGTCTAATCTTGAGAGACATTAGCGATCCTTACTATGCGGAAGTGGCGGCTGGGCTAAGTGAAGAAGCCGAAAAACAAGGCTATATGCTGTTTTTAGCGCAATGTGGCGAGAGTCAGGAAAAGTTTGATCATTGCTTGAAAACCCTTGCTCACCAAGGCGTAGGTGGGGTTGCATTTTGTCCTGTTGGTGAAAATCAGCAATTTGATATCGACCAACTCAACACCTTTAAGCTGCCTTTGGTGTGTATTTCTCGCGCGTCTGTCGATAAGCAAGTCGATTATGTCGGCCCCGACAATAGCTATGCAGCAAAACTGGCCACGGAGCACCTGATCAAACAGGGGCATCGTTGCATCGCCTATGTTGGCGGGCAAAGCAATTCACTGTCTCGGGCTGAACGGATTGGGGGCTATTGCAGTACCCTAGTGCAATTTGGTTTGCCATTTAAGACAGAGTGGGTTGTTGAATGTCAAAAGACTCAAGCCTCTGCGGCGCAAACGGTACAACAGTTATTGTCGGAGCATCCTCAAGTCACCGCCGTGCTTTGCCACCATTCAGCAACGGCTCTAGGTGCAGTATATGGGATCAATCGTGCAGGAAGACAGGTGGGTAAAGATCAGTTTGTCGGCGAACAAGTTTCCGTTATTGGTTTTGATGATGTGGAAGCCGCAGAGCTTATCGAACCACCACTGACTTTCGTTAATTCCAATGCCAGAGAAATGGGAAAACAAGCGGCGAGACGTTTAATTGAAAACATGAACTCCGAGCAACATCAGCCTCATAGTTTAATTCTTCCTCCAAGTCTGATCATAAGGGCCTCTGCATAATTTCCTTAACTCCTTATGAAAAAAGCCAGCGTTATACGCTGGCTTTGAACAAGGTAAATACCTGCTTTAACGAATTGATGCTGGCAGTGACGCCGCTTCCATCGTAATGGTTGCACCCCATGAAGGTTCGTCACGCTCTTCTTTCACAAAACCACGGTTAGTCAACCAAGACACTTTCGTGTCTGTTGTTAAAATCGCTGGGTAATAAGTTTCGCTGCTGACTTTACACGCTTCTATAGTTCCAGCGCCGACCATCACTTCTTCTTTGCCAAGGTAGGTTTCTTGGTAGTCGAATACGGCTAATGACCAAATATCTGTCATGTCTGTCAGTGGTGTTTCTACCGTTACCGTTCTCACCCCTGGTCTGATTTCCAATGCAGGATAAACACTGTAATCAAACTCAGACGCTAAAGGCATATTGGTCGCACTGCCAAACAGCGCAGGTACATTCAGCAATTTTTCAGTATCTGCAATCACCAGAGGCAGAACGGCTTTTGCCGTCCCCCAGCCAAACGAACCATCTGGATTAAACCCTTCTTGACCTAAGTAATGATCCGCTGAGCTGTAAGCATTTTCATGACCAATCACATCACCCACACTGTCTTTCATCGTGACACGCGTTTTCTCAAGTGCGCCTTGCATGTCGGTGATCCAGCTTGGCAGGCCTGTCACCAAAGTCACATCGTCTAGCCAAGAGAACGTGCTGCCTTAGAACTCAAACTCATAACTAAAGCTTTGAGGTAAGCCATCATTTGCCCATGGCACGGCACGCTGCACATCGTAGACAGTAACATCACCAATCGCTGCTTGATAACCAGCATCAGGTAGTGAGTCCAAACACGCTTGTAGGTTGAGTGGGGTTGGTTCTGGTTGTGGCAGCGGCTCTGGCTTAACAAAGTTATCCAGAATGAACTGTTTCGTTGCCGCATCAAAGATGTACTCTTCACTGCCACGCTCTGCCGCAACGTGCCAAGTGATACGTACAAAACCATCAACCACAGCAAGATAGGTCGCGTTATCCGCACCGTAGTTTGACCATTTGGCCTGCGCTTTCACAGATGTCGGTAGTGTCACTTTGCGAAGCTGCTGACCATTGACTGTGATGTCTTCCCATGAACCTGCATCAGCAAATTTAGTAAACGGTGCACTCCAATCCCAAGAGCGTTCGTAGTAAACAACGGTACCATCAGCCAATAACTGAGCAAAAATATCACCATTACTCATACCCGCCATCGGGATCAGATCAGCATTGTTGGTTGCACCATCGCGATCGCTCTCATCCTGCGCTAAGGTGTCAGCCAATGTGGCTAACCATGTATCAGCCCCCTCTTTAAAGGCGCTAATACCATTACACATATTGTTGAGTGCAGCATAACGATCTGGGTTACTGGCGATACACCAATCCCCTTTATTGAATGAATAGAAGCCATCATTCACACTTTGCACAGACAACTTATACGCTACCGCATTATCAGGGAATGTCAGTGCAGTTGGCATGACTTGCCCCCATACCCCTTCATCCGCAGTTTTGTTCATGATTGAACCAACGTTCAAACCACTCACATCAACCTGCTTAGCACTCGCACGCTCATTCAGTACCGGAGTCGCCATTTCAAGTTCTATGGATGCATCATCGTTCACTTTGATGCTGACGATGGTGTCGTTTTCAGCAACCCAACCACCTTCACCCAATACCATTTGATTCGTATTGATCGGTTGTGGTTTTGATGGATAGAACTGCTCTGCAACGTAATCATAATGATGCTCAACATCAGAGACTGAATCATCCGCTTCAAGCTTTAACGTACCGTACTCTAAACGAAGATCTTGATCAGCAACATCAGCGCCACCAAACCAGTTGAGGCCATCGTCTTTCACAAGCTCGCCAAGATCAGTGACAACAGCCTGCTTATTGGCCTCATTTTCATTCACTTTGTCGGCTAGATTGCTTTCATCCAAACCAATATGATCGCGGTTGATGTCGGACGCAATCGCAGATGGGTCAAAGCTGTCACCAGCAGCATCGATGTTCGCCACTACATTCTCAAGCACACGAGTAACTTCTTCAACGATCAAAGAGGTAAGCGCTTCAACCGTGATACCCGCTCCAGCTGCTGCTTGCGTTAGCGCATCAGTGTTGTCTGCCATCACTGAAGCCGTAACTTGAGCAACGCGGTGCAAATTTGCATATTCCGCTTGTTCAGCCGCATCAAATTGGTCAGAGTTTTTCGCTTCAATGTAGTCTTGTGTGAGGTCTAACGTTGTGCCCAACTTTGCCTGAATCGCTGTTTTCGCTTCTTCTAAGGTTGAGCCTTTTTCAACTTCATTTTGTACTAAGGTAGTTAGCGGACTAATGAATGAAGAACCCGGAGGTGCAGTCAGTTTGTAACTCTTGCTCAAAACGACATCTGGGTTATCAGTGTCAATTGTTTGACCCGCAACCACTTCTATTAACAGAACACCTTGATCGATTTGCTCTTGAGTAAGCCCATCAATCGTAAATTCACCGTCATCACCTGTTGTGGCATTCGGTTCATCATCATCACAAACTTTATTGTCATTTAAGTCCAAACACGCATTAGCCCCTACCAGATAACCGTCAGCGGCCTTGGCAGTTAAAGACGTTGTATTGGTCGACGTATCTGTACCTGAACTACCTGTATCCGTGCTATCACTACCACATGCTGCTAGTCCTAGCGCGATCGCGACAGCTAAAAGTGAACGTTGAGAATTCATCTTACCTCTCCGTAATTAATCATCGATGAAAATCCATAAACCAGACATGCATTCACAAAATAACTAGTAACCATACAGCATGTTACAAATCCATTGCCTGCAGTTCACAAACATAACAGTAGAGTCAATATTCAAATATGGGCATACTGTGTTTTTGCGAGTCAGATTTTTGACATTAATATCACTTTGCGTATCACTTCCCAAAAGCAGAAAATTTAATATTTACTAACAAGAAATCAGTAGGTTGATGTTATAAAAAACTGCGACATAATCCTGCTTTGTTATACCTAAACATAAACGTTAAACCGAGCTTCAAAGGTATAAAAAAGCCCAAAGATCACTTTGGGCTAAAAAGCAGTAGAATGCGTCACGCACCCCTAATAACAAATGTCAGACTAAAAGTTATAGATGAGTGTCAGCTCAATACGTGCAATATCATCACTAATCGGTATTCAGATCGGCATAAAGCTTGTACTGATGCTCTATTTTGACAATCTCCACATGCGGCCATTCAAGTGTATGACAGAGCTTCAATTGGTTATTGCTGTGTAATATGAAAAAAGCGCCGATCGGCGCTTTTTTTAGAATTTCTTCGGAGCAAATCCCGTCATCACATTCAAATGTAGCTCTTTACCAAGCTTGGTCATTGGGTGTACTACCACGAGCCCTTTTACCGATTTCTTCAACTTCCCAAGATCCGCTTGTTCTGCTTTCGTGATCTCACGAGAAAATGGCATATCCAGTAAGCTCTTACGCTCTTTGTTCATGTCATATTTTTGCTTACTTTTTAAAGAGTTTGCTTTCTTTTCCAGCTTTGCCAAATCATCAGTAAACTTACTGATCATCTCATTATCGCCACGAGCTTGGGCAGCATTGAGCTTGTGTCGGCAAGTATCAATGCGGTTATTCAACTGCTGGATTTCATTTTTTAAGCTCATGATTTCGACTCTTTATCGGTAAATGGGCGCGGAGTATAACACGAAGCCGCATGGCTCTCTATTTCTACAGGCATAAGGCGCTATTTTATGTCAGTATTGACAGCAAATATAAATAAACCAACGTTTATAAGGATAACTTATGCGCGTCACCGTAACCTTGCCGTTACTGATTTCAGTCTTATCGCCTGCCGCCCTTGCTCAACAAAATATTATCATCGACTACGCTACCCCTCAGTCACAAGAGGAGCACAACATCAAAGTGCGCCTAAAGCAGAGTGGCGTGAATGACACTGTTATAGCCCTTTCCGAGCAGTATTTTCCCTTCAATCAAGCACTAACCATTCAATATGGTGGTCAAGAGGGCCCGATGTACGATCCACAAAGTCATAAAGTACATATCCCCTATTCTTTTTACAGCGAAGCCTTAGACCACTTCACCAAAAATAAGTACGCCGAGCGATTTGGTAAACCAGAGAGAGAAGGTGTGATTGACACTATTCTCCACACGCTTTTACATGAAGCAGGCCATGCCTATATTGCTGACCAAAATATTCCCGTTTTAATGCTGCACTATGTCGACGGTGGTGCGGATGCTGCAATCAGCGCTGCCGATATGTTCGCATTTGAGTCAGAGGATCGGCCAGATTATTACGATTTTGGGGAGTATATTGACGAACATAGCTTCGATCTTCAGCGATATTTCTCCACCTTGTGCTTAGTTTATGGCAGCGCCCCAGAAAAACATCAATCGCTACTTGATGAAATCGAAAATGACTATTTGACTGAACGAAAAGAGTTTTGCATCTACCAATTTGACGCCATCAGTAGTAACTGGCATCACTACTTCAAACAAGAACAAAATACAGATTAATTTGCTAGAGGTAGCCATAAACTACCTCTTTTTGATTAGAATAGTTAAAACTATCTAAACCCATGAATTTTATACGGTTTCAAACCACCTCGCCATTAGAACTAAAGTCCAATCTCATTTTCTAAACAAATAGTTCAAGATTCATCTTCATTGGTCGAAAAATTAGCTAACCTTTAGTTTATAAAATCACCTAAACCGAAGGCAAAACACAACAATCATAAATGCCATCATAAACGGCTATATAAAAAGACAGGATGTACCTATGAGTCTCACTATTAGAACCCGACTTTATGTTCTCTCGCTTGTGCCTCTACTCGTAATTGCACTAGGTATGCTCACGTTTACCTATATGAAAACGACAGAATTAAACGATCAACAAATCGAAGTGACCCGCTCTAACATGATGAACATGAAAAAAGCGGAGTTAAAAAACTATATTCAAATGGCAAAATCCGCCGTTCAGCCATTCTTGGATCGTGGTGCAACTCTGGAAGAAGCGCTACCAACATTAAAGCAACTTGAATACGGTGAATCAGGTTATGTCTTTGGCTACGACTCTAAAGGGGTACGAGTCGTTGTGGGTAAAAGTGACAAGGGCGTCGGCGACAATTTCTATAACCTTCAAGACAAGCAAGGTAATTATTTAATCCAAGATCTGTTAAAGAACGCCAAAACTGGTGATTTCACCACTTACTACTTCCCTAAGCCAGGTCAAACTGAAGCACTACCTAAATTGAGCTACTCCATTTTTGTTCCTGAGTGGGATTTAATGCTGGGAACTGGTTTCTACACTGATGATATCGATGCAATCGTCAAAGAGATGGAAGATGCCACCACTGAGGCGCTACAAACCACACTGTCTGCCATCATCGTCTTTTGCTTGGTTATCGCTTTAGGGGTTGCAGCCTTCGCAGTTGCAGTAAACCGCACCATTATGCGCCCACTCGAATTATTTGATGCGTCAATCAGCTCTTTTGCCAGTGGTGATGCCGACCTAACGGCACGTATGGAGAATTTCAAGGCTCCTGAATTTGCAAAACTTAGCCAAAATTTCAATGCCTTTGTCGAAAGCCTTCAACAGATCATTCGCCAAGTGAGCCAAGCAGGCCAGCAAGTCGTGGCTGAGACCGACAACATGTCTCACCGTGCAGCGCAAGTGGATGAAATTGCTTCTGGTCAACGCTCTGAAACAGAGCAAGTGGCAACAGCAATGACCGAAATGACAACGACCGCACAAGAGATCTCAAGCAACGCCAATCAAGCCGCACAATCAGCAAGGGATGCCGATGACAACGCCAAAGATGCCCAAAATATTGTGAATTCTGCTGCGAAATCCGTTGAGAGTTTAGCCGGTGAAGTATCTCAAGCTAATGACGTAGTTTCACGACTAGAAGGTGACGTACAGAATATTTCCTCTTCACTGGAGGTAATTCAAGACATTGCAGAACAGACCAACCTGCTTGCGTTAAATGCAGCCATTGAGGCCGCTCGAGCCGGAGAACAAGGTCGCGGATTTGCCGTCGTTGCCGACGAAGTTCGTAAACTTGCCAGCAGAACACAAGACAGTACTGGCGAAATTCACCAAATGATAGAGCAGTTGAAGGCTGCTTCTGATGCCGCTGTAAAAGCTATGGAATCGAGTCAAAACCGCAGTGCCAGCACCGTAGAAGAAGCCAATGCCGCCGCAGAAGCGCTGGTTAAAATTCAACAATCTATTGGTACCATCATGGATATGAACTCACTCATCGCAACTGCGACAGAGGAGCAAAGTATTGTCGGACAAGAAATCTCACAGCGTGTCGTGGTTATCTCAGACCAAAGCTCTCAATCTGCCGATCTCGCCAACGAGAACCGTGCCGGTAGCCAAAACCTCAACCATACCGCTAACGAGTTGTACGACTTGGTTGCACGATTCAAAGTTTAAACCGATATTTACACTGTAAAATATAGCCACGGTGAACACCGTGGCTTTTTTATACCGCTTCTTTTTCACATAAACTTGCCTGTAGAAGCAATAACTTGCTCAAAACTGGGCAGCTTATTGCTTAACTCAATCTAACTTACTGATTCTACGGACCTTAATCCTTGGCATCCCCTTTGCTCTATCCCCTTCGTTCAATCACAAACTCATTCAAAAATGGATTAAAGGAAGGATTACGATGCCAACTCCATGTTATATCTCTATCGAAGGTCAGGTTCAGG
>NZ_JBNJOI010000020.1:0-63051 GCF_050113675.1 Vibrio sp. TRT 21S02 | reverse complement strand
GGGGTGTAGCTCCAATTGGCAGAGCAGCGGATTCCAAATCCGCGTGTTGGGAGTTCGAATCTCTCCACCCCTGCCATCTTAAGGCGCTAGTCGAAAGACTAGCGCCTTTTTCTTTTTGAATAATAAAGGCTTCAGAATAACCTTAAAAATATACAAAAGTGACAGATGTAACTTTTGCAAAAATGTATAGTTATAACGGCATTATCTTAAGGTTTTCAAAACAATTATTGAGATATTTTTCTAACAAGAGTAGCATGGCCACACTAACTTGATGTTAGTGGGTGATGGAGTTCCACCTTTAACCGCTCGGAAGAGATAATGACTCCTGCTGTAGTAGGGTAGATCTATCTATGGTGGGGCGAAATTGTCTATCATTGTGACTATCCTGATTTTTCCCCTTAAATTAAGATAGTTGAGTATGTCTCATCCATTAAGTGCTAATCCCAAAATTTTTCTCCAGATCCTACGTTGGACTGCATTAATCACTCCCGTTGCAATCATTGTTGGGGCTCTCAATGCCTTTTTTCTCTGGCTATTAAGTTATGCGACAGATGTTCGTAATGGCAATATGTGGCTGATTTACTTCTTACCTTTAGCAGGCGTGGTTATTGTTTATTGCTATCGAAACCTCGGTAAGAATTCCGAGGGTGGCAATAATCTCATTATGGATGAAATTCACGAGCCAGGTGCAGGTATTCCTACCCGTATGGGGCCATTAGTTCTGCTAACTACTGTGATTACTCATTTGTTTGGTGGTTCTGCTGGTCGAGAAGGGACTGCAGTACAAATTGGGGGAGCCGCTACGCACGCTTTAGCGCGTTTCTTTAAGTTAAATGAGGCGGATACCCGTCTTATTTTGATTGCAGGTGTTGCTGCTGGTTTTGGAGCGGTATTTGGTACCCCTTTAACTGGAGCCATCTTTGCCTTAGAAGTTATAGCGATTGGTCGCCTTCGTTATGACGCTATTGTTCCTGCACTTTTCGCTGCGATACTTGCGGATTTTGTTTGTTCATCATTGGGTGCACATCACACTCATTATCGTATCGACTTTCTTGAAAATATAACGGTGTTGCAGCATGCGGTTAAGGTAGATTTATGGCTTTGTGCAAAAATCCTACTCGCTTCAATTGCTTTTGGTTTAGCTGGTTATCTATTTGGTGAACTGACTCATGCGTTCAAAGATATCTTTAAAGCAACACTAAAGAATCCATACTTAATTGTTGTTACCGGAGGCTTAATAGTTGTTGCTATCGTTAAGATCACTGGTAATTACGATTACATTGGGCTTGGTGTTTACTCTAATCAGGAAGGGGGAGTTAGCATATTAAGTGCTTTCCAAGAAGGTGGCGCAGAGTGGTATAGCTGGCTTGCAAAGTTATTACTAACAGCTATTACGTTATCTGCTGGATTTAAAGGTGGTGAAGTAACACCTCTATTTTTTGTTGGAGCAACATTGGGGAATACTCTCGCTTGGGTTATGGGTGCTCCTGTTGATTTGTTTGCTGCGTTAGGTTTTCTTGCTGTATTTGCTGCTGCCACTAATACTCCTTTAGCTTGCACGATTATGGGTATTGAATTATTTGGAGCTGATCATATGTTGTATTTTGCAATTGCTTGTTATACCGCTTATTACTTTAGCGGCCATACAGGAATTTACTCTTCACAACGTATTGCAGTTCCCAAGTTGTTTGATTTAGGTGGCCAACCTCATCATTCAGGGAAGCTTGGGGAGCTTAGAGAAACACACTCTTCGTTATTAAAAGCAATGGTGAAGAAGTTTTCAAAGTAAAAAGAAGCCGCTATGGAGCGGCTTTTTTTATGAGACTTAATTATTCTGTTAAGTACTTGTTGTAGAGCTGCAACACCTCTATACTTTCAAACTAACTTGTCGGAGTGCCATAAGGCTGAGACCGTTAATTCGGGATCCGTTGAACCTGATCAGATTAATATCTGCGAAGGGAACAAGAGAAGGGAACACTGCTCATCTACCTGTGTTCTATCTATGATCAAAACAGTTTGGTTTAGTTAACTAAAGCTGTTTTTGATACCTCTTGTCGCATCTATCCGCCAAGCATTTTTATCCATAAATACATAAATTAGGAAAAATGCTATGTCGAATCGCAAGCA
Source organism: Vibrio sp. TRT 21S02 (assembly GCF_050113675.1). Taxonomy (NCBI): domain Bacteria; kingdom Pseudomonadati; phylum Pseudomonadota; class Gammaproteobacteria; order Vibrionales; family Vibrionaceae; genus Vibrio; species Vibrio sp. TRT 21S02. The sequence goes on along the minus strand of NZ_JBNJOI010000020.1, from coordinate 60,924 downwards.
AGCGAGACTGGAAGCAAAACAGTTTATTGATACTCTTTCGGTACAACCGTACCCAAATTCGCACAAAGTTTATGTTGAGGGCTCACGTCCTGATATTCGCGTTCCAATGCGCGAGATTTCTTTGGCCGATAGCCTTATTGGTGGCACAAAAGAAGCGCCAATTTTCGAGCCAAATGAGCCTGTACGCGTTTACGATACCTCAGGTGTGTACACAGACCCAGAACACACCATAGACCTCTACAATGGCTTACCTAAGCTGAGAGAAGGGTGGATTGAAGAGCGTGCCGATACTGAACTACTCGATGAAGTAAGCTCGGTATACACCAAAGAGCGCCTAGAAGATGAAACGTTAGATGATCTTCGTTACGGCAATCTACCACGTATTCGACGTGCCAAAGATGGGCAGTGCGTGACTCAATTGCACTATGCTCGCAAAGGTGTAATCACACCAGAAATGGAATACATCGCCCTGCGTGAGAATATGGGGCGCGCTCAATACCGTGATGAAGTACTGAATCAACAGCATCCGGGTCAAAGCTTTGGTGCGAACCTACCAAAGGACATTACTGCTGAGTTTGTGCGTAAAGAAGTCGCCGAAGGTCGCGCTATTATCCCTTCTAATATCAACCACCCAGAATCCGAACCAATGATCATTGGACGTAACTTTTTGGTCAAAGTGAACGCCAACATCGGTAACTCATCGGTCACTTCTTCGATTGAAGAAGAAGTAGAGAAGTTAGTATGGGCAACGCGCTGGGGTGGAGATACCGTTATGGATCTCTCTACTGGACGTAATATTCACGAAACTCGCGAGTGGATTCTACGTAACAGTCCGGTTCCGATCGGTACTGTACCTATGTACCAAGCGCTTGAGAAAGTGAATGGTGTTGCGGAAAACCTTAACTGGGAAGTGATGCGCGATACTCTGATTGAGCAAGCAGAGCAGGGCGTTGACTACTTCACTATTCATGCCGGTTTACTACTCCGTTATGTGCCCATGACTGCAAAACGCGTTACTGGCATCGTTTCTCGTGGTGGTTCTATCATCGCGAAATGGTGTTTAGCGCATCACCAAGAAAGCTTCTTATATACCCACTTCCGAGAGATCTGTGAAATCTGCGCTAAGTATGATGTGGCACTTTCTCTGGGTGATGGTCTGCGTCCTGGCTCGGTGGCCGACGCTAACGATGAAGCGCAATTTGCTGAGCTTCGTACCCTTGGTGAGTTGACCAAGGTTGCGTGGGAATACGACGTTCAGGTCATTATCGAAGGTCCTGGTCATGTTCCAATGCACATGATCAAGGAGAATATGGAAGAGCAGTTAGAGCACTGTCATGAAGCTCCATTCTACACGCTTGGTCCACTGACGACAGACGTTGCTCCTGGTTACGACCATATTACTTCAGGCATCGGCGCTGCGATGATTGGTTGGTATGGCTGTGCGATGCTTTGTTATGTAACGCCTAAAGAACACCTCGGCTTACCAAACAAAGAAGACGTGAAGGTAGGCATGATCACTTACAAGCTTGCTGCGCACGCCGCTGATTTGGCGAAAGGGCATCCTGGCGCACAAGTTCGTGATAACGCGCTTTCTAAAGCTCGCTTCGAGTTCCGCTGGGAAGACCAGTTCAACTTGTCGCTCGACCCAGATACCGCACGCGCTTACCATGATGAAACTTTGCCTCAAGAGTCTGGCAAAGTTGCTCACTTCTGTTCGATGTGCGGACCAAAATTCTGTTCTATGAAGATTTCGCAAGAGGTGCGAGAGTACGCAAAAGACACTGAGCAAGTGGCTGCGGACCAAGCTATTTCGATTAAAATGCTTGATGACCCTTTGGAAGGAATGCGTCAGAAATCGCAAGAGTTCAGAGATACGGGCTCTGAGTTGTATCACCCCGCAGCGCACGCTGAGGTGAGCGATTAATGATAAAAATCCTAATCCCGTCTTCACTGATTGAACTAACAGGTTTAGTTCAAGATTGTTTGTTGTTGGCGAATGAGCAGGGTTTTAGCATTAAAGACATTGAGTTGGGTGTGAGCCCAACTCAATCTATTCAGCTTATTCGTGACCAACAGACCACACACATAACGTCTGATCTTATTGAAGGGTATGACTTTGAGTCAGAGTGTTTATTTGCGCTCTATTACCACTCTGCTTTTTCGGTAGAAGCGTGTGCAATGCAACCGTCGAAAGCGATTTATGTTGGTATTGCTGATACGCAGGTTTCCGACGAAAAGGAGATAGTGCTTCAGCTTGATATCTGGCGTCACCCAATTAACAACGAAGTGAGAGCGCTTTCTGTTAAGTCCAAACTTAACGCAACGTTCAATCCCGAACATCACCTTGCTTGGATAGTTACACTGACAGTTCTCGATTTTCCTATCGAAGATGCGTTAACACTTGCTCGAGGAATGTTAACTCAACAAGCGAATGTTTCACGTGAAACACGATCGAATGACAACCTTGAAGAGGGGCAGTTAACGCAGTGGGCTGACCATTTTGATTATTTCCCCACGCCAGTACTGGAAGATTACCGACTAGGTATTCAAGTTGGTTGGTCAGCACAAGGAGAGAGCGTTAGCTTTCCATCTCTAACTAAGCAAAGTTTAGGGCTTTACCCAGTCGTTGATGATGTTGCTTGGATTGAGCGATTACTGCCTTTAGGCATCAACACTATTCAACTACGAATAAAGAACCCACAACAAGCCGATTTAGAACAACAGATCATTCGAGCAATTGAGCTAGGTCGTCAGTATCAAGCACAAGTGTTCATCAATGACTATTGGCAGTTGGCAATCAAGCATAGCGCTTATGGCGTTCACCTAGGACAAGAAGACATAGAAGAATCGAATTTGGCTCAGCTAACTGAAGCTGGCATTCGTCTTGGTCTTTCTACTCATGGTTATTATGAGCTACTGCGTATCGTACAAATTCATCCTAGTTACATTGCGCTAGGGCATATTTTCCCAACCACCACAAAACAGATGCCATCGAAACCACAAGGTTTGGTGCGCTTGGAACTGTATCAAAAGCTGATTGATAGCATTCCTTATACAAATACAGAGGCTGCTTTCCGTCCTTCAAAAGACAAAGCAGGTAGTGACTTTGTGCTTGGCTTTCCGACGGTCGCGATTGGTGGCATTGACCATTCTAATGCAGACCAAGTTTGGCGCACGGGCGTCTCTAGTTTGGCAGTTGTGCGTGCTATTACGTTGGCAGAATCACCTCAATCCGTCATCGAGTTCTTCGCACAACTGATGAAGGAAAGACAGCTAACGTTTACTGATCAGAATAATGAATTGGCGCATACCAAGAGAGGCGAGCATGCTCACGGATAAGCAGTTCCTTCGCTATCAGCGCCAACTCGCTCTGCCTGAAATTGCTGAAAGTGGGCAAGAGCGTTTGAGCAAATCGCATGTGCTGATCATCGGTTGTGGTGGGTTAGGGAGCGCAGCGAGTTTGTACTTGGCATCAGCGGGTGTTGGTAAATTGGTTGTGGTCGATGACGATGAAGTTGATAGCAGTAACCTACAGCGTCAGATCATTTATCGTGAACAAGACCTCCAAGTTGCGAAAACAAAAGCGACTGTAAAGCAACTTACTGACCTTAATTCTATGGTTCAAATTCGTGCCCTCAATAAGCGATTAGACAAAGCAAAACTGCAGCTTGAGGTGATGCTAGCGGATGTGGTGCTCGACTGCACCGATAACATGCCAACGCGCCAGCTAATTAACCAAGCTTGTTTCGAGCAAAATACGCCGCTCATCTCAGCGGCGGCAATTGGTTGGCAAGGGCAATTCGCTGTCTTTGATTACCAAACACCAAGTGAACAAGAAGCGCAGAGTAAAGCCTGTTACCGCTGTTTGTATCCGTTTGACGAATTACCGCAAACGCAAAAGTGCAGTGAGAGCGGTGTCGTCGGTCCGGTGGTGGGCACACTTGGCAACTACCAAGCGATAGCGGCAATTCAAAAACTGGCGACGGGAAAGTTTCATGTTGAGACTGCCAAGTTGCACCTATTTGATGGATTGAAACTGCAATGGCAAACCATGGCGATAAGCAAAGACAAACAGTGCCAAGTGTGTGCTCAGGTTTAGCTTACGAGTAATGGGCAGAATTGAGAGAGTTGGAAGCAATGACGTTATCAGAACAACAAACAACACAAATGACCGCTGCTGACTTAGATGTGATCACTATTGTCATCAATGACCAGTCACATCAAGTCGCCAGTAAGTCGAATCTACAGCAAATCATTAGTCAATTTGCGCTGCCTGAAATGGGCTGTGTTTTTGCAATTAATAACAATGTTGTGCCGCGCAGTGAGTGGGCTAGCACAGTTCTTTCACAGGGAGATAGCATCTCTTTGTTTCAAGCGATCGCAGGGGGTTAAAGTCGATGCTTAAAATTGGTGATAAACAATTCGAATCAAGGCTGTTCACGGGAACAGGGAAGTTTGCCAACAGCCGATTAATGGCAGAAGCGATTCAAGTGTCGGGATCTCAACTTGCAACCATGGCGTTGAAGCGTGTGGATGTGAACGACCAACAAGACGATATTTTGCTGCCGTTAGTACAAGCGGGTGTGAACTTATTGCCGAACACCTCGGGTGCAAAGAATGCTAAAGATGCTGTGTTTGCCGCACAACTGGCGCGAGAAGCGTTGGGTACTAACTGGTTAAAACTGGAAATTCATCCCGACCCGAAGTACTTGATGCCAGATCCAATTGAGACACTTGCAGCCGCTGAGCAACTGGTTCGTGAAGGCTTCATTGTGCTTCCTTATTGTCATGCTGACCCGGTTCTGTGTAAACGATTGGAAGAAGTAGGCTGTGCTGCTGTCATGCCATTAGGTGCGCCGATCGGTTCTAACAAAGGGATAGTTTCTCACGATTTCCTAGAGATCATTATCGACCAAGCTAATGTTCCAGTGGTTGTCGATGCGGGTATTGGTGCTCCTTCACATGCCGCGCGTGCGATGGAAATGGGCGCGGATGCCGTGCTCGTCAATACTGCGATTGCAGCTTCGAGCGATCCCGTTGCGATGGCGAAGGCATTTAAGTTGGCGGTAGAGTCGGGGCGTATGGCTTATGAAGCCGGACTTGCTGGTAAGGTTTCTCATGCGGTTGCGTCGAGTCCACTGACGTCATTCCTAGATGAGCTTTAGTCCTAGATTGGTTTAGCTAATAAGCGAGGAAAACATGAGCTTCGTTGAACAATTTAAGCAGCTTAATTGGGATGACATCTCGATGTCGATCTACGCGAAAACGGCACAAGATGTCGAGCGAGCATTGAATAAACCCAAGCGTGATTTGGAAGACTTTAAAGCGCTAATTTCACCTGCGGCTGAAGCATACTTGGAACAAATGGCGCAGTTGTCATACTCGGCAACTCGCAAACGTTTTGGCAATACCATGTCGCTTTATATTCCATTGTACCTTTCTAACTTGTGCGCCAATGCTTGTACTTATTGTGGCTTCTCGATGGAGAACAGAATTAAGCGTCGTACCTTGAATAGGGATGAAGTGGTTGCAGAAGTTGAAGCAATCAAACGCATGAAGTTCGATAGCGTATTGCTGGTGACTGGCGAACACGAGACCAAAGTGGGCATGAAATACTTTCGCGAAATGGTGCCGATGATTAAGCAACGCTTTAACTATTTAGCGATGGAAGTACAGCCGCTAGATCAAGACGAATACGCTGAGCTCAAGACATTGGGTTTGGATGCGGTTATGGTCTATCAAGAAACGTATCATCCTTTGACTTATGCAGAGCACCATTTGCGTGGCAATAAGATGGATTTCGGACACCGATTGGATACACCCGATCGTCTTGCAAAAGCGGGCATTGATAAGATCGGTATTGGCGCTTTGATAGGATTGGAAGAGTGGCGTACCGACTGCTTTTATGTGGCAGCACACTTGGACTATCTTGAACGTACGTATTGGCAGACTCGTTATTCGATTTCTTTCCCGCGTTTACGTCCTTGTGAGGGAGCCAGTTCTTTAAACGGAAAGCAACCCAAATCGGTAATGACGGATAAGCAGCTTGTTCAGTTGATTTGCGCTTATCGTTTGTTGAATCCAGAGGTGGAGTTGTCATTATCGACTCGTGAGTCACCGAAGTTCAGAGACAATGTATTACCGTTAGGTATCACCAGTATGTCTGCTGCATCGAAAACTCAGCCGGGCGGTTATGCGATGGATGATGTTGAACTCGAGCAGTTTGAGATCAGTGATGAGCGAAGTGCTGGTTCTGTGGAAGATATGATTCGAGCCAAAGGCTTTGACCCGGTATGGAGAGATTGGCACTCAGCATATTCTGGTTAAGTAACAAATAATGCCACTGGTAATCGGCATGTTTCACGTGAAACATAGGCAAAGAAAAGAGGGTTGATGAAAAACATCAACCCTCTACTTTTTCTAGCTCCTAGCTCCTAGCTCCTAGCTCCTAGCTCCTAGCTGTGTGCTACAGGTAGCGTTGCTTGACGAAGCCATTCTTTCACATCACCTTCAACAAGTGGGCTGATCTCATCCCATACTTTCTGATGGTAATCATTCAGCCAAGCAAGTTCTGGACGAGTTAGCATATCAACGTTGATGTTGCGCTTGTCGATTGGGCAGCGTGTTAGCGACTCAAATGACAGAACAGGGAAGTCACCGTTAGTTGGTGTTTCAACAACAAGCTCTAGGTTTTCAATACGGATACCAAACGCATCTGCACGGTAGTAACCTGGCTCGTTGGACAGCACCATACCTTCTGTTAAAGGTACGTCGATTTGTTTCTTCGAAATGCTCGCCGGACCTTCATGAACACTTAAGAAGTGACCAACGCCGTGACCAGTACCGTGATCGTAATCGTAGCCTTCCGCCCACAGGTGCTGACGAGCTAGCGTATCGATTTGGTAACCACGTGTGCCTTTCGGGAAACGTGCACGAGCAACACCGATGTGACCTTTTAGTGCAAGAGTGAATTGTTTAATCATCTCTGGTGAAGGCTGACCGATCGCAATAGTACGCGTGATGTCTGTCGTGCCATCTAGGTACTGACCGCCTGAATCCACTAGGTAAAGTGTGTTCAGCTCTAGCTTGCCAGGTTCAGGTTGGTTCTCGTGGTTGTAGTGACACATCGCTGCATTGCCACCTGCTGCCGAAATAGTATCGAAGCTAAGATCCATAAGTGTTGGGTCTTCGCTACGGAACGCTTCCAGTTTGTCTGCCAGCGTCGCTTCATCATGCAGGTTACCCGCAACGACTTCTGCATCTAACCAAGATAGGAACTTACTCATCGCCACGCCATCACGGATATGACACGCTTTCATGCCTGCGATTTCAACCGCGTTCTTCGCCGCTTTTGGCATTAGGCATGGATCTGCTTTACTCACCACAGATGCGCCAGCATTTTGTAGAACCAACTTAAACCATGCGTTACTTGTCGCAGGGTCAACCAGTACACTCTTGCCAGTTAAATTTTCTAGTCGTGCTTGTAATGCTTCTGGGTGATGAACTGTTACGCCAGAACCAACGTGAGCGTCAAACTCAGCAGGTAGGCGAGTTGGATCTAGGAAGTATTCCACGCTTGAATCTGAGTGCAGAATCGCGTGAGAAAGCAGAACTGGTAGACGTGATACATCAAGACCACGAACGTTGAGCAGCCAGCAGATAGAATCAAGTGCTGTGATCACTGCGCTGTCTGCGCCGGCTTTTTTCACTAGCTCTGCGATTTCTTGGCGTTTGCTTTCACTTGATTGACCTGCAGCCTCCGTTTGCATTAGGAAAACATCAGAAACGATAGGTGCTGGGCGGTCGTGCCAAAGCTCATCAATTGGATTGCTGTTGAGAATCTTAAGTTCAAGTGCGCCAGCAAGTTTTGCTTGTGCCATGTCTAGCCAAGCAGAGTTGTGCATGCGAGGGTCGATTGCTACAGACGCACCATTCGCAAGATGATCTTTAATCCAATCCAGCGTAGGCTCTTCAATCAGATGGCGGTATTCGAATAGATCAGCAGGAACCTGCTTCGTCACCTGTACCGTGTAGCGCCCATCAACAAAGATAGCGGCTTTGTCTTTGGTGATCACCGCAGCACCAGCAGAACCGGTAAAACCAGTTAGCCAATGAAGGCGTTCGTTATGCGCAGGTACATATTCACCCAAATATTCGTCTTCATGAGGGACAAGCAGGGCATCGATATTATGCTGTGCAAGCCATTGGCGAATATCTAACAATCGTTGTTCTGTTACGGTTGGCATCTGTTCATCCTTCAATGTTATCAAGTGTCCGTTCATTTGGTGGACAATGGCAATAAGCTACTCTTTTTGTTTTGTGGCTGCAAACGATCTCACGTAGGTTTGATTTTATGATTGATGTAATCGTGAATGATCTGGCGAATCCAAACCAGAGCTGGGTCATTTTCACGTTCTTGATGCCAAAATAGGGTGTAGGCCATTGGTGGAAACTCTAGTGGCAATGGCAATACTGCCAGATTGAGCTGTTTCGATGTGAGGTTAACGAAATGGCTTGGGGCTGTAAAAATAAAATCGGTGTAGGAGCACAAACTCGCAGCGCTGTTAAAGTCAGGAACCGTAATTGCGATATCACGTTCTTTGCCAATATCAGCGAGGCGATAATCCAATAGCCAACGGTCATTTCCATCGCAACGCACCTGAACATGCCTTTGCTCAAGGTATTTATCTAGGTCCCATGGTTCAGAAAGTGCAGGGTGGTCTTTGCGTAGTAAACACATCTGAGTGTCACGGTAGATTTCCTGCTCACAGACATTATTTGGTGGCAACATGGTTAGTTTGGCGTCATTGATATCGATATCCTTCCCGGTAATACCAAAATCAATTTCACCACGTTGAATCTGCTTAAATGTTTGATCAGACCAAGCGTGAGTACTGATGGTGACACCAGGTGCTTGTTTAAATACCTCAGGTAAAAAATACGGCAAGATCAAAGGGTAAACACTTTCAACCGCTGCTATTTGAAATCGATAGTCGCTCGTTGCTGGTGAAAACTGTTCAGGGTGCGTTAATAGTTCTAGCTGCTTTATTAGTGCATCAAGTTTGGGTTTAAGAAACAAAGCTTTTGGCGTCGGCGTAATGCCATGAGCGTTGCGAATAAAAAGAGGGTCATCAAACTGAATACGAAGCTTTGAGAGTGCTTTACTGACTGCTGATTGGCTTAAGCATAGTTTCGATGCTGTTTTCGTAACACTTTTCTCTTCAATAAGCACCTTAAGGCAGACCATTAGGTTCAAATCCATTCTTGCTAGCTTTTCTATGCTCATACGAATTTCCAAAATCGAATATCAAAAATGACTATACGTCATTAGTAATTTTATAAATATCCTGCAAGGTTTAGATGTGATGACTATGAAGACGACTTACCACGGTCATTAAAGGTGAAGGTGGTAATTATTGAACCAACACATTGACTAGATTAAAAGGACTTAATGTGAGAGACAATATTGAAGTTGTGAAAGATGCAATTGAGTTAGTTAAACCATCAATAGATAGGCTTTTTCGAAGAACATTTCAACCTCAGTTGCATATTGTGGTAATGGATCCAAGAGTCAAGCCTTGGGAGGCTGATTTTGAAGATGCAATACTGTATCAGGAGTCTATAGGTACTCCTTCTGAATGGAAGGCGCCTTTTGACCAATTTGCGCGAAAGAAGGCCAAATTAGCTTGGCGTAATTCGGTATCTGATATCTCTTTTCAGCAAATGCATCCGTCGGCGTTAGATGACAGTGATATGTTGTTTTATGGCTCGTTTGTACATGGGAATACTGTTGTCGCGGCAAGTGGTGTTGAACCATGGTACGACATGCTGGTCAGTGGTTGGGTTGCTCTTGCATTTGAGCAGCTATGTATCAATGACTATCAACGATTAAAATCTCAATCACCTCTGCAAGATCTAAGAAAGCCGTAAAGCGGCCTCACGGCAGTTAAGAATAAATACATAGTCGCAGTAGATTTCACTATTTGAGGAACAGCAATGGAAAACTTTGATTTCTATAACCCAACACGGATTATATTTGGAGAGGGTCGATTAGACGAACTCAATACGTTAGTACCGCAAGATGCAAAGGTAATGATCACCTATGGTGGTCAAAGTGCCGTTAAATTTGGAACCATCGACAAAGTAAAAGCGGCCCTTGGAAAAAGAAGCATCATTGAGTTTGGTGGTATCGGTGCAAATCCGGCGTATGAAACGCTAGAGCAGGGAGTGCAACTCGCTAAGCAAGAAAGTGTGGACTTTTTACTCGCTGTTGGCGGCGGCTCTGTTATGGACGGAACCAAGTTTATTGCGCTGGCTATGAACCATGAAGGCGATGACTATCAAGCGTTGTTGTTTAACGGGTTTACACCCGCTCCGGTCAAGCAAGCGACTAAGGTTGGCTGTGTCGTTACACTACCCGCGACAGGTTCAGAGGCTAATCCTGCTGGGGTTATAACCTACCAAGCGCAGAAATATGTCTTTATGTCACCACTGGTTTTTCCGGAATTTTCCTTTTTGGATCCCACATTGACGTTGACGCTAAGTACACAACAAGTGGCTGATGGTGTTGCTGATGCTTTCGTTCACGTGATAGAGCAATACCTGACGTATCCATGCGGTGCTGCCGTTCAGGACAGAATGGCGGAAGGATTACTACTCAACTTGATTGATATTGGTGCCATCACTGTCCACGATAACGCAAACATCGAAGCAAGAAAGAATTTCGTTTGGGCCGCAACCAATGCACTAAATGGTCTAATCGGTGTTGGTGTGCCTCAAGACTGGTCGACACATATGATTGGCCATGAATTGACATGTTTACATGGCATCGCGCATGGTAGGACTTTGGCGATAGTACTTCCTCACTTACTTCGAGTGAGAAAGGAACACAAGCGTGAGAAACTCATTCAATATGCGGAACGCGTCTGGGGCTTATATGAAGGAAGCGGAGATGCGCGCATTGACTTGGCGATAGATAAGACCGAGGACTTTTTCAATTCGCTAGGGATACAAACTCAATTGTCTCATTACGACATTGATGCGAGTGTTATTGAAAAAGTCACCTCAAACCTTGAGAAAATCGGTGCGACACAACTGTCTGAAACTGGAACCTTAACGTTGGAAGACGTTAAAAAAATCTTAACCTCAGCACTCTAGCGTGATCGGCAATTAAGTTCTTTGCTATTTAAACCTTCAAACTATTCAAGAAGGTTTAAATAGCCCTCTATCCAAACCTACATTTATCATTTCTTAATTTGGAATATCATGAAATGAAATGATGTCATTAGGTATCATCCAACACTGACGTTAAGATAGCGGCAAGTTATGTAATTCGGTGTTGTTATGGAAGTTAAGTCTACCACTTCAGTCAGTTTTTTCTCTTTTTCTCTTATTACGATGTTGGTGTTATTCAGCCCGCTGGCGATCGATATTTATTTGCCTGCACTACCGCTGATCTCGGGAGAGTTTCACGTGGAACATGCACTTGCTCAGGACACCATCACATGGTTTTTATTTGCAATGGGTATCGGTCAGTTGTTTGCTGGTCCCCTTGCAGATAAATACGGACGTCGAACTGTTGCATTGACAGGTATTGGTATCTACGGTTTGAGTGCTTTATTGGCGTGGAGTGCTCAAAACATTGAGTGGATGTTAATGGCTCGCTTGCTACAAGGCTTAGGTGCATGCGCAACATCTGTAGCGGCCTTTGCAACAGTTCGCGATATTTACGGACCAGAAAAAAGCGGCAAAATGATCAGCTACCTAAATGGTGCCATTTGTTTTATTCCTGCGCTGGCTCCGATTTTAGGTAGTTGGTTAACTCAGCAATTTGGCTGGCGATCGAATTTCAGCTTTATGGCTGGGTTTGCCATTCTTGTTGGTACGTTGATGCTGATAGGGTTTAAAGATACCAATCCTGAAAAAGCAAAAACACCCGTATTTAAACTTGAGCGCTACCTTGATGTTCTGAAAACACCAACGTTTATCTTTCATGCCACGCTTTGTATGTTAGGCATGGCAGTTATATTGGCGTACGTTACGTCTGCCCCCGTTGTACTAATGGAAAATCTAGGCTTAACGATGAACCAATTTACGTTTTGGTTTGGTATTAATGCTGCGATAAATATTGTGGCATGCATGAGTGCACCAAAATTCATGGATCGCTTTGGTACTCATTTAACGTTGCGTGTTGGGCTTTGCATGTTGCTAATGGCGGGGACAACTATGCTCTCACTGGCACAGGTTCAAGCGGCTTGGGCGTTTATGGCACCGATCTTTATTTCTTCAATTGGTTTTGCTTGGATAATGGGAGCGGCAGCAGGGAAAGCATTAGCACCATTTGGTGACAAAGCAGGGACTGCAGCAGCTTTGTTGGGATTATTTCAAATGAGTGGTGCAGGCCTTGTTGTGGGGACAATGCAACGTTTTGGCCTTGAGCCTCAACTTATGATCTCATTACAGATGTTTATGGTTGCTCCCGGCTTGATAATTCTTGCCACAAAGGCAGGGCGAGCGTGGCATGAAGTGAAGATGTCTTACTGATTACGGTGTTTGCCAAATAGTAAAATCGGTGTATATTTGAGCCTTCTAAATGACTTCGTGGTGGAACAAAAAACAACAATGTCGATGACAACTTACGAAATGGCTCGCGTGTTGGAGCAACTTGAAGACTCTCCGGAAAAAATTATGTTCGGTAAGTTGCTTAACGAGCTAGGTAACCAAAGTGGTGAACGTATTCGTAGTGCAGCAAAACAGGTTCCGCTACCCATGTTGAGAGACATCGTTTATCAATTTCAGCAGGTCATTGAAGCACGTAAAGATGAACAAGTAGAAATCTTGGCAAAAGAGATTGCTGATCAGGGTATTTCAGTTGATGACTTGAAAGCTTACCTGCAATCACGTTAAGCGAAGATCCAAGAATTAAAAAACTCACCTTAAGGTGAGTTTTTTTATGGGTTCACATTGCGATTAATTGGGTTTTGTAAAGAGATCAACGTTTCGGTTGATTGCACTTCATCAATCGCCTGTAACTTATCGATCAATACGTACTGAAGCTCTTCTATCGACTTGCACATGAGTTTTACAAAAATATTGTAAGCGCCAGTAGTGTAGTAAGCTTCAACCACCTCTTCTAAGGCATTCAGCTTCTCAAGTGCTGAATGATAGTCACGTGCTGCATTCAAATTGATACCAATAAAGCAGCAAACGTCATACCCCAGTTTTTTTGTATCGACGATCACTTCAGTTCCTTGAATGATGTCGGCAGCTTTCATCTTTTCAATCCGAACGTGAATAGTCGCTGGGCTAACATCAAACATTTTCGCCATTTCCGCATAGGGTGTACGGGCATCTTCCATCAGCGTTTTTAGGATAGCACGGTCTAAATCGTCTAATTTTGCGCTGGTCGCTTGCATAAAATAATCACCCTAAGTGTGTAATGTTGGCGGACAAAGTATAATAAATCAGCACTAATGATAATATAAACGGATATATCACTTGAACCCGAGAGTTGTTTTGAAGCGTATTATTCTTTCTTTGCTTAGCTTGATATGGAGTTGCATCGCCTTTGCGCAAGATGACGATGTTCTTGTGGTTCACTCCTATCATCAAGGCTTTTATTGGACAGATTCGTTTCAAGCAGGCCTTGATTCGGTTCTTAGCAAAGAACAGGTTTCAACTCGGGTATTCTACCTCGATACTAAACGACTACAAACTGAGGAGTATTTTGATGATCTCTATCAGTTGTTTTATACCAAACTGCGTTCAGAAAAATTTAAAGCCATTGTCGTGAGTGACAACAATGCATTGGCATTGATGAAACGCTTAGCTCCCCAGTTAGGTGATATCCCGGTATTATTTGGTGGGATTAACAACTACAGTCCCGTTTTGCATCAAGGGCTTAATGCAACCGGTGTGATTGAAGATACCGATATACTCAGTACGCTCTCGTTAATCCAACGGGTACAGCCGCAACTCAAACGATTATGGATTGTTAGTGATTATTCCAAAACCGGAGAGGCCGTGCGTGAGCACGTGAGCCGTTTTATTAAACTCAATCCAAGTTATCGTAAACTGATTCACTTCTTAACCCCCAATAACCCCGAAGAACTTATAGCAAAGGTTTCAAGCATGGATAAGAACCAAGCTGTGCTTTACTGGGTCTATTTTCGTGACGATCAAGGTTCGTTAGTGTCTGATGATGACTGGCAAGCCATCAATCAGCAGTCTAAAGCCCCGATTTATTTAGTACATGACATCGGTATGGGAGCTGGTGCCGTTGGGGGCATGATGCAAAGTGGCCTTATGCAAGGGCAACAAGTGGCAAATAAGTTGATGGGCGTATTGGATCATCCTGAACAACCGATGCCGAAAGTGGAAGTGGGGATCCCTGAAATCAAATTTGACTATGCGGCAGTGCGTAAATGGAATTTAGGCATTGAAGGCGAAGCGGTGTCCAGTTTCCTGAACAAGCCATCGTCTTTTACTGCGAAATATCAGCAAGAATTACGAGTGGCTGGGGCGCTTGTATTACTAATGCTGATTGTCATCATGGCTTTGGTGTACTACCTGAGTCGCCTCAAGAAAAGTGAGTTAGTAGCTAAGCAGAGCCAGTTATTGCTTGAGATGGTGTTTGATCAAAGCTATCACTTTATCGGAATTTTGGATGCCCACGGTCGGGTGATTTCGAGTAACAGCAAACTACAGTGGTTGTTCTATCATCAAGATTTTCGACAAGATAAACCCATTTGGCAGCATCGCCACTGGGAAGAGAATGCGGCACAGGCCGTACAGCGTTTCTTTGATTCGCCTGAATGTACGCAAACGACGCAATTTGAGGCGGAGATCTGGCACGCTGATGAAGGGGCGATGGTACTGGAAGTCACACTTAAACTTTTGCCAGAGCTTGCCGACAATCAAGCGCAGTACCTATTTGAAGCCCGTGATATCACCAGCCGAAAAGTCACGGAAGAGAAGTTGTATCAACGTGAGGCGAACTTAAGCCATTACTATGATAAGCAACCAGTAATGATGGTGACGCTAGATGGACAAAACCGGATCCAGCAGGTGAACCATTTTGCTGAACAACTGCTTGGCTATGTTCCCAGTGACATTCTAGGGCACAAGTTAAATGAATTTTATGCCCATCAAGACACCTTATTACCTAGGCAGGTATTGCTACAGCCAAAGCAGGCACTGAAAGGGGTATGGCGTCGTGAAACTGAATATCAACATGCCAATGGGGAGACGTTATGGATACGGGAAAATATCCGACCGCTTGCCGAAACCGGCCATTTATTGATAGTTGGTGAAGACATCACTGAAATGAAGTTGCTTGCTCAGCAGCTTACTTATCAAGCAGGCCATGACTTATTGACGGATACTTATAACCGCAACTATTTCGAGATCGAGCTACATAAGGCACTGAAAGAGGTGGAAGGTTATACCCGTACACATGCCATGTTATTTCTCGATCTTGACCAACTGAAAGTCCTTAATGATACCGCAGGCCATGAAGCGGGAGATACCGCCATCCAATTTTGTGCCAGCATGCTGGAAGATGTATTGCCGTACAATGCGATATTGGCGCGCATGGGCGGTGATGAGTTTGCCATTTTATTGAGAGACTGCACCGAACGGGATGCAAAGGAAGTGGCGCGTATGATTATTACCACGCTGAGCGAACAGCCTTTTGTATGGGATGAAATCCGCCTCAACCTAACGTGTTCTATCGGTATTCGTTTGATTGACCATACTGCAATTTCACCCCAGATGGTGCATGCGCAAGCAGATACCGCCTGTCATGCAGCGAAGGAAGAAGGGCGCAACCGTTTTAATCTCTATTGCCAAGATGACGAAGACTTACGTCAGCGTCAGCTAGAGATGGAAAGTGTCAACTTAGTACACCACGCCTTGGCAAACGATCGCTTGGAGCTATTTGCTCAGCGCATCATCAACCTCAACCAAGATCGCTCTAAAAATCATTTTGAAATTTTGGTCAGGCTTAAAAAAGCCGATGGTGAATACATTTCTCCAGCGATCTTTATGCCAGCTTCTGAGCGCTACAACATTGCTCACCTTATCGATACACAAGTCGTGACTAAGACGTTGCAGTGGCTTGAATCCCACCCTCAGGCAGTTGAACAACTTGAAATGTGCTCAATTAACCTTTCAGGGCACTCAATGGGTAATCAGGAGTTTATTGCGTTTCTGCTAGAGACTCTCGATAGTAGTTCGGTACCGTGCCACAAGATTTGCCTAGAAATCACCGAGACAGCTGCGATGAGCAACATCAAGCAAGCCATCACACTGTTTAGCCAATTAAAAGCACTTGGGTGTGTGATCGCGTTGGATGATTTTGGCTCAGGCTTGTCGTCATTTGGTTACCTGAAACAACTTCCCGTGGATATCGTGAAAATCGATGGTTTGTTTGTGCGTGATATGGACGTGAACGAAATGGACCGTGTGATGGTGAGATCAATCAATGATTTGGCCAAACAGCTTGGCAAAAAAACGGTGGCGGAATTTGTCGAAAACACCAAAATCATTGATTTGCTACTTGAGCTTGGTGTGGATTATGCGCAGGGGTATATCATAGGTAAACCAAAGCCGTTGGGTGATCTGGTGCGAAACCTACATGAAGAGCAGAAGGTTTAGTCACAATCGGTAAATTCCGTTACACTCCTCGGCAGTCATCGTCCTGCATTTCTGGAGCTTTTTGTGCAGCTACAATTGATTTGTGAAGATCCACAACAGCAAACGCATCTGGATGCGTTATCTCAGCGTTGGAACCTAACCCACGATAGCAACAGCGTTTTTGCTTTGGTATTGACCACAGAGCGCCTTGAGCTGCGTAAACTTGATGAACCCAAGCTGGGGGCGATTTATGTCGATCTGGCTGGTGGTGCGGTTGCGCATCGACGTAAGTTTGGTGGGGGTAAGGGCCAAGCCATTGCTAAGGCGGCAGGAATGAATAAAGGCGCCACGCCAACCATCCTAGATGGTACCGCGGGGCTCGGTCGTGATGCTTTTGTATTGGCGTCTTTAGGCTGTAAGGTACAAATGGTTGAACGTCATCCCGTGGTCGCTGCGTTATTGGACGATGGTTTAACCCGAGCCAAGCAAGACAGTGAGATTGGTCAATGGGTTTCTGAACGCATGAGTTTGCTGCATGCTTCCAGTCATGATGCTCTGCACACCTTGGTTTCTGATCCTAACTTTATAAAGCCTGATGTGGTCTACCTTGATCCGATGTATCCGCATCCGGAAAACAAGAAAAAATCGGCGCTGGTCAAAAAAGAGATGCGTGTCTTTCAATCGTTAGTCGGTGCAGACACCGATGCGGATGCGCTGTTAGAACCCGCCTTAGCCCTTGCTGTTAAAAGGGTGGTGGTAAAAAGACCTGATTATGCTGACTGGCTCGCGCAACAAAAGCCCACCATGGCGATTGAAACGAAAAAGAACCGCTTTGATGTTTACGTCAATGCGGGCATGACATCGTGATCACAAAATTACATTCCTCCTAATTCTTGTCTGCTGACTTGAGCAGGCAAGAATTGTCATCGAATTCATTAACTTCAAATTGTTAGTGGTTTCGATTACCGAGCACTGACCGATATCAATGAGCTTTACCCAAAATTAGCGCTTGCTTATCTAGAATGATGAAGGTATATCTTACTAATAATTATTCGTATTCTTAGCTATTGGAGTGGTTGCATGGCGAGACGTTTGTGTAAGTTAGATCGGCGTGATATTGCAGCAAGCTTAGGTGACATCTACAGTCTAGTGACAGAGCCTAAATACCTGTGCCGCTCTTGTGCACGTTCTTCTGCTGATAAAGAGGCATTGTGTAAGCCAGCTGCGATCCCACCCAAAGAATGCCAAGCCAAGCCATTGGAAGAGCAACAATCATGTGGCTTACTCGCTGAAGCGCTGAGTAATACTACCCAAGTGATTGAGCCGTTGTCTGACAAAGCGGCAAAGAAAGCGTTTAAACAAGCGAAAAAACGGGCAAAGCAGCAGAATAAATATCACAAGAAACTGGAAAAGGTGTTGAAGAAGCAGCAAAAGTTGCTGAAAAAACATCAGAAGCTCGAAATGCAGTTTGGCAAGGTAAATGCCGAGTTGAGTCAGTATGATGAAGCCGCTGGAGCCAGTCAAAACCATATGCACTAAGATGAAAAAGCCCGCGGTGATGCGGGCTTTTTCATTCGTGAATTTAGCGGCTCTGCGCGTATTGTTGTTCAACCTTACGTTTCACCCAGGTTTCATTAATCCATAATGAAACCATGATAATGGTACCGCCAATCACCAAGCGGGTAAGGTCGACATCGCGATTCCAGATCAGGATGTTGACGATAAGCCCTGCAGGCACCAATGCGTTATTCATGACAGCAAGTGCACCTGCATTCACCAAGGTCGCCCCTTTGTTCCAAGCAAAATAACCCACACCAGAAGCAATGAAACCAAGGTAGATTAAAATCCACCATTGAGTTGAAGTTGTGGGTAGCTTCTCCATGTTCCCCATTAAAGCGAAAGCGACGGTCGCCACACACAATGCACCAAGGTAAAAGTAACCAAAAACCGTGTGTTGAGGCAGTTCAAGTTGCTCTTTTTCCATGATGTACTTGTAACCGACCTGACCGATAGCAAAGCATAAGTTTGCCCCTTGAACCACAAAGAAACCGAGGACAAAGTTTTCGTTAATTTGCGCAAACTTAATGAACCAAGCCCCTAAAACTGCGATGGCGGCAGTGAGGAGGTACCAGAGTGAAAAACGACCTTTCAATAAATCATAAATCAAAGTGACGTAAATAGGAGTAAACACGGTAAACAGCAAGACTTCGGGTACCGATAGCAATAAGAAAGACTGGTAGTAGAAGCAGTACATGAGCCCGAGTTGAAATCCACCGACCAACATCAGTTTGCCGATCAGCGCTTTGCGGATACCACGGAATTTTAAGAAAGGGAGGAACAATATGCTGGCGAGCGCCACACGCATAAATACCGAAAACCAAGAATCGACCTGACCAGCAAGGTAAACGCCGATCAGGCTAAATGAGAAAGCCCAAAGTAGGGTGACTGCAGATAGATAGCCCATAACTAATAGTCATTATCAATAAGAGACCTGCAGTCTAACGGCTTTTGTTCTTTTCGTCAGTCTTTGAGTGGTACAACCAACAAATCGACTGGAGAGCAATTGATCAATTGACGTGTGGACGAGAGTAACTTACTCCAGAAGTCTTGATGGTGGCCACAAACAACCAAATCAATATTGAATTCTTGGATGCTATCGCACAGCTCGTTGCCCAAATCGCCAGCACCAACCAAGGTATGTTTGATCGGGTAATTGGCGTGGTCTGCAAAGTTTTGCAATTGTTTTTGCGAGGCTTCAATAGCTTGATGTTGTGTCTCGGCCAAGTTGATATCAATCAACCCCGTATAGAGCTCTGCGTAGTTCACATCGATATGAATGAAGGAAACATCAGCGCTCACTGCTTTCGCCAACGTTACGGCTTTGTCGACGAGGTATTTACTGTCTTCAGAGAGGTCTACCGCGACCAAAATATGTTGATAACTCATTGTGCTATCTCCGTTTAACTTGCTTAGTTAAAGATTAGCACCAGCCTGAACAATTTTTTGTCGCAGCGATCTCATATCCACATTCAGAGCGCAAAGTGTTATGGTTGTCTTCGTGATATATTGAAAACAAATACATGGACTTATCAGGAGTGGTACATGCTGTCTCAAGCTATGGTTGAACAATTGAATGAGCAAATTAATCTCGAATTTTTCTCATCCAATCTATACTTACAAATGAGTGCTTGGTGTGAAGACAAAGGCTTTGAAGGAGCCGCACAGTTTTTACGTGCTCATGCAGTGGAAGAAATGGAACACATGCAGCGACTATTCACTTATGTCAGTGAAACCGGTGCAATGCCAATTCTGGGTGCAATTGATGCGCCGAAGCATGAATTCGAAAGTCTGGGCGAAGTTTTCAGAGAGACGTATGAACATGAGCAGATGATCACGGACAAGATCAACAAACTTGCTCACGTTGCATTCACATCTCAAGACTACTCAACGTTCAACTTCTTGCAGTGGTACGTTGCTGAGCAGCACGAAGAAGAGAAGTTGTTTAAAGGGATTTTAGACAAGCTAGACTTGGTTGGTGAAGATGGCAAAGCGCTATTCTTTATTGATAAAGACCTAGCTGCACTGGCAAAAGAAGGTTCATCTTCTATCATGGATGCCCCCGCTGAATAATCCATTCAGCGAAAGACATCTCTTATAGATCGTCTTTTTCTCTGGGCATTTGAGAAGATGTAGGGAGGAAAAGATGATCAATGCAGACATCATTCTATTTGCGCTAATGTTTGTGACGGCCGTTAACATGGCAAGGTATCTCACAGCACTTCGTTCTCTTATCTATATAATGCGTGAAGCACATCCTTTGCTTTATCAGCAAGTGGATGGACGCGGTTTCTTCACCACGCATGGTAACGTCACCAAACAAGTTCGGCTTTACCACTACCTAAAAAGCAAAGAATACCATCATCACCATGATCCGGTGTTTACTGGGAAGTGCGATAGGGTCCGTGAACTCTTTATTCTGAGTACGGCGTTGATTGCTGTCACGCTGTTTGCCGCCATTCTTCTCTAGCTGGTGAATTGGCAAGCAATAAAAAGATCGTTAAAATAGCGCCTCGTTTTGCAAGGATGTGCCATCGCACATCCTTTTTTATTGCCAGAGTAAAAAGTGAAAATCATGAGTGAGAAGTTTGATGTCATCATTATCGGTGCAGGTGCAGCAGGATTGATGTGTGCCGCTGAAGCTGGTAAGCGTGGTCGCCGTGTATTGGTGCTGGATCATGCCAAAAAGCCGGGGCGCAAAATTCTTATCTCAGGTGGCGGGCGATGTAACTTCACCAATTACGATGTCTCGGCCAACAATTATTTATGCCGTAACCCTCACTTTGTGAAATCCGCTTTGTCTCAGTACACCAACTGGGATTTTATCTCGATGGTAAGTAAGCACGGAATCGAGTTTGAAGAGCGCGATCATGGTCAGCTCTTTTGTGTCGCGGACCACACGGCGAAAGACATCGTTAAAATGCTACTGGCAGAGTGCGCGATGCCAAATGTGGCGCTGCGTTATCAGCAAGATGTAGAACAAATCAGCCAAACAGAAACCGGTTTTGTACTGCAGGTTAACGCGAAACAGATCTCTTGTGATGCTTTGGTTGTGGCGACGGGCGGTTTATCGATGCCTAAGCTAGGCGCTACACCATTTGGCTATAAAGTCGCTGAGCAGTTTGGTATTCCTGTGGTGCCAACGACGGCTGGATTGGTGCCTTTTACGCTGCATAAAGAAGATAAAGAAGCCTTTTCCGAGCTTTCTGGTATCGCGATTCCAGCCGAAATTACCGCGCAAGATGGCACGTTATTCAAAGAAGCGTTGCTGTTTACTCACCGAGGTTTATCCGGTCCTTCTGTTTTACAAATTTCTTCGTTCTGGAAAGCGGGTCAGAAGGTGACGATTAACTTGGTACCGAATGATGATATTGCCGAGCTATTAGAGCGTAACCGCGAAAAACATCCTAATCAGTCACTTAAAAACACCTTAGCTAAGGTGCTACCAAAGCGTTTGGTTGAAGTGCTGATTGAGCGTAAAGAGCTCGTCGATAAGCCATTAAAACAGTTCAATGCCAAAGAATTAGCCGCAATTGTTGAGCGACTAGAGCAGTGGGCCATTGCCCCAAATGGTACAGAAGGCTATCGCACCGCAGAAGTAACACTTGGTGGTGTGGATACCGATCACTTATCGTCCAAAACCATGGAATGCAAAAACATCAAAGGCTTGTACTTTATTGGTGAGGTGATGGATGTCACTGGCTGGCTTGGAGGATATAATTTCCAGTGGTGCTGGAGTTCGGGCTTTGTTGCCGGCCAGTGGGTTTAGGCAGTAAAAAGTCGCATCCCCTTAAGAAGGGAGAACAAGAGGATGCGAAACATCATTACAGTTTATCGGCTGCAACCGTCTTGATTTGTGGCCAATTACCGTCAGCATCTTGAATAAAGCCGTTGGTGTTTTCTAACCAGCGCTGCTGCACCGATTTATCCAAATTCAGATAGAGTTTACCGTCTTCAACCTTCCATGCTTCTGGATCGGTTGCAAACTTCTTACCCATGGCAACACCGAATGCACAGTAACCCCCGTATTGAGGCGCAAATGCTTCAGGATTAGCACGAAAATCATCACGGTTTTTGCTGCTGGTGAAGTGGTAGATGGCATTCTTATAGGTGGCCGAAAACTCAGGATTACCTTTGACGGCACCTTGCTCAGTGAAGTACGCCACTGGATCATAGCCTTTAATCGCTAAGTCATTTTGGTCAACACTCATATCAATATCGGCGGCCATTGCCGAAAACGAGGCACCCAATACAGCTGCCATCAGAGTGAGTTTTTTTGTTGTCGATTTTACGCTTGTCATGGGAACTCCTTGTTGGTGTTTATCGCGTTGTGTGAAGTACTTTAGGCCGTTGCTCCGGTCTGTAGAGAGACAAAAAAACACAAAACTGTGCTAATAGTACGAGGATCAAACATGGACTTGCTGTCACAACTGATTGAGCACTTCTCAATCCGGGCTGGTGTGTTTTACTCCGGTCACCTTTGTGGGGTGTCATCGATAAAGGAAGATAAGGCAACCAAAGGGCACCTTCATATTCTTAAGTCTGGCCAACTAACTTTGCGCGATGCTCACTCCAAACAGCTGACCATTGATCAGCCATGTGTGATCTACTTACCCAAAGCGAATCCACATGTGATTGAAGGGCTAGGTAAAGGAGCTGAGCTGGTGTGTGCTACGGTCGAATATCGTACCGGGCAAGTGAATCCATTGTTGTCAGCGTTGCCTTCTGTCATTGTGATCCCGTTAAGCGCCGCACCAAGCTTTTTGCCTGTGATAGATGTGCTGTTTTATGAGTCAGGTGAACAGGCGGCAGGAAGCCAATTTTTGATGGATAAGTTAAGTGATGCCATGATGGCGTTGATCTTCCGCCACCTGATCGAACAACAACAAATTTCAAATGGATTGTTTGCTGGGCTTGCGCATCCAAGGCTCGCGAACGTGATGGCCGCTATCCATCAGTTGCCTCCGCAAGCACATACGATTGAGGAGCTAGCCGAGATAGCATTGATGTCTCGTACCCATTTCATTGACAGCTTTAAACAGACGGTTGGAGAAACTCCCGGTGACTATAGCCAGAAATGGCGTATCACTGTTGCCCAATCTATGTTGATGCAGAAAAAACCATTAAATTGGGTTGCAGATGAAGTGGGATACGACAGCTATTCGGGTTTTTCTCGGGCATTTCGCAAGGTTACGGGGATCGCTCCGCGAAAATGGTTAAAGCAAAAGCGTCTCTCTTAGGGATAAAAATGGCGTCAGTTCAGTCGCTCTCTTAATGAATTTCTGTCCTATATTAAAGATGGACGGATTGAGTTTTAGGAGTGCTGTATGAGCTACGAAGTGCTGATTTCACGGATTAATGAGTTGCCAAGAATAGAAAGCGTATTACAAGAGCTGTTAGAAATGGTGAACCGAGAAACCATTGATTTCGGTGAGTTAGCACGCAAAATGTCGATGGATCAAGTGTTGTCAGCACGGGTGTTAAGGATGGCAAATTCCGCGCAATTCGGCGGGGTAAAAGGCGTATCCAACATCAATGATGCGATTGTTCGAGTGGGTGCGGGGGCGATCCGTACCTTGGTTTCCTCATCCATTTTAGCCACCACTTTTCCTAAGCTGGAAACCTTAAATGTAAAAGATTACTGGGCCAATACTTTCGAAATTGCCACCATTGCCAGTGTGATTGCCAAACACGTAAAACTTGATCCGAATGAAACCTTTACCACAGGGGTGCTGCACAACATTGGTGAGTTGATGATCCATTCTTTAGTGCCTGATAAAGCGCAGGAAATGACCGATCGGATTGAGGCAGGAGAAGATCCAACGAAAGTGCAGCGCGAATTACTGGCTACCGATGCGCAGCAACTCGGGGCGGTATTGGCTGAAACTTGGAAATTTCCGGCTGAAATGGTGGATGCGATTGCCAATATCAATCATCCGGGAAAGGCCGTGGACTCAAAACGGTTAGCTTGTGTGCTGTATTTAGCGCGAGATATCCATCGGCGCTGGGACTATATGTTAAGCAGTGAAGAAAAGCAGCGTTACCTCAAAGAACAGCCAGCAGCCAAAGCACTGCAACTCGCCCCTGAACTGGACAGCATCATTGATGAAGTTCGGGGACAAGGCAGTGAGCTGGCTTATCAATTGTTCTGAATATGTTAAACGCTTTGTTTGTTAAGATCTTTTTTGCCAAATTTGATCTGCTGGATCACAAGGCCTGCAATGATTAAAACTAGGCCAACTAAAGTTGTAGGGTGGATTTTCTCACCAATAATGGTGGCCAGCAAGATGAGTGAAATAAATGGCGAGGCGAAGATTAAGTTACTGATACGTGCCGTATTTTGAGTCGCTTTGAGTGCCGATAGCCACAATACAAAGGTTACGCCCATCTCAAATAAGCCAACATAAGTAACGGCTAGCCAGCCTTTGTTGGTGATCTGTTGCCAAGGCGCTCCCTCATACAGTGCGAGGCCAAATGCAAAAGGCAGCGCAACCAGAAAACCTAATAACACACCGACAATGGGATCGGCTTGGTTTTTGGTGTTAAGAATCCAATAGCCAGCCCAAAGCAGGGTAGACAAGAGAGCAAGAGCGACACCGGTTGGGCTATCAAATTGCAGGCCAAGAATGTCGCCTTTGGTCGCGATCACCACCACGCCAAAATAACTTAATGAGCAAGCCACCCAATCTTGTTTACGGATCTTTTGACCAAGAAATACAGCAGCCATCAGCGTCAGGGTAATTGCCCAACTGTAGTTAATCGCTTGTGCTTGGGAAGCTGGCAAGAGATCGTAGGCCTTAAACAAAATAAGGTAGTAAGCGAGCGGGTTGATTAAACCAAGTAATAGGTAATACCAAGGATTGGAAAGAAATGTGCTAGCAAGCTGCGACAGCTTACCTTGTACGCCACATATCAGGCTCAAAACCAGTGCAGAAACCAAACTGGCGACAGTGAGCATTTGAATTGGCGTGAATTCTGCCAATGTGAGTTTAAAAGCGGTCGCGACGGTTGACCAAAGCAGGACTGCGGCTAGGCCGAATCCTAAAGCACGGCGCTCATTCATGATATTTCCTTGTGACAGCACTGAGTTGCGCAGAATGGCTAAAGTGGCTGTATGTAATAACAAATAGGTGTGCAGCGCTTAGTCTATCTGTTGATCAAATGTGCGACAAACTGGACATTTATCCAGTATCGAAATACCATTAAATGTAAGTCTTAAAAACAGGTTAAACCGTTATCATGCAATGGATTATCGAGCATCAGGGCATCATTTTTTCTGCGTTAAGTGGGGCAATTGTGAGTGCCATCGGTGCAAGCTGGTGGATGAAGCAAAAAATGTTGCTACAAAGTCAGTTACTTGAGCAGCAAATACACGCTGAACAACAACTGCATCAAACACAGACCGATCAACTGCAACGTGAACTCAATGATGCGCAGCAGGAACTGGATGAGCTCGATAGCGAACGTGATAAAGCCGCCTATGAGCTTAAACAGTCGCACGGTAAGTTAATGGCTGTTATGGAAAAACTGCGTTATTTCGAAGCAGTGAAACAGGAGCGACAACAATACGCTCAAGACTTAGAGCGGGTGCGTGAGCAGAAATCTCAGTTAGAAGCACAGCTGCGCGAACAAGAAGCACGTCATGAGCAGCAGCTTCAATCGAGTGAAGAAAAGCTGCAATTGTTGGAACATGCAGAGGTGCGGCTCAAACAGCAATTTGAACATCTTGCTAACCAGTTATTTGAAACCAAAACCGCCAAAGTGGATCAACAAAACCGCCAAAGTTTAGAGGGGTTACTTGGGCCGCTAAAAATGCAGTTGGAAGGGTTTAAAAAACAAGTAAACGACAGCTTCAGTCAGGAAGCCAAAGAGCGCCACACCTTAGTTCATGAGCTGAAAAACCTGCAACGGCTGAATGAGCAGATGACACAAGAAGCGGTAAATCTGACTCTGGCGCTCAAAGGGGATAACAAACAGCAAGGCAACTGGGGCGAAGTGGTTCTGGCCCGTGTGCTTGCGGAATCAGGGTTGCGTGAAGGGCATGAATATCAAACCCAAGTGAGTTTGCAAAATGAAGCCGGTAAACGATATCAGCCAGATGTGATCGTACATCTACCGCAAAACAAACAGGTGGTGGTGGACTCAAAAATGGCGCTCGTTGCTTATGAGCGCTACTTTAATGCTGAAAATGACAGAGAACGAGAACAAGCATTAAGTGAGCACTTACTTGCGTTAAGGGCACATATTAAAGGATTAAGTCAAAAAGATTACCACCAACTTAAAGGCATTCAGAGTCTCGATTATGTCTTGATGTTTATTCCGGTAGAGCCTGCATTTCAAGTGGCGATTCAAGCAGATCCAAGCCTAGTGAAAGAGGCAATGGAGCAAAACATCATTTTAGTCAGCCCGACGACGTTACTGGTGGCGCTGCGTACCATCGACAATTTATGGCGCAATGAGCGACAAAACCAGAATGCGCAGATCATCGCTGAGCGTGCAAGTAAGCTGTATGACAAGTTACGTTTGTTTGTGGATGATATGGAAAGCTTGGGTGGAGCACTTGATCGTGCCAATCAAAACTATCAGGGTGCGATGAATAAACTGGCAACAGGCCGAGGCAATGTTATCCGCCAAGCGGAAAGTTTTAAGCAGCTTGGTGTAGAAGTGAAGCGCCCAATCTCGACCAATTTGGCTGAATTGGCGCAAAGTGGTGACGCTGAAGCAACGCAGACAATGTTAGAGTCAGACGTATAACATCGTTCTTTAATTGATGAATAAAAACGTTATCCAACTGTGTTTGGGTAACGTTTTTTTATCTGCACCATTTGGTTGCACAATCGTAACGAAGTTTGATGGATAATTAAGAGCTTGAGAAAGACATCGCTCTGCGGATAAAGTAAACTAATCGCCCGCAGTATCTGGGTCGTATCATTGTATATCGAATTTGGTGACCATACTGCTCGAAGAGGAATCAACATGACGGAAACAAGCGTGCAATCAATCAACGCAGCAGAGCATAACGAAACCACACATTTTGGTTTTACAACCGTAGCGAAAGACGAAAAAGTCGCAAAAGTTGCTGAGGTATTTCACTCAGTCGCTGCGAAATACGACATTATGAATGACCTAATGTCTGGCGGTATTCATCGACTTTGGAAGCGTTTTACCATTGATTGCAGTGGTGCACGTCCGGGACAGCGCATTTTAGACTTGGGTGGCGGTACTGGTGATTTGACAGCGAAGTTCTCTCGTATCGTCGGTGATAAAGGCCATGTCATTTTGGCTGACATCAATAACTCGATGCTAAACGTTGGTCGAGATAAGCTGCGTGATACGGGGATTGTCGGTAACGTCCATTATGTGCAGGCGAACGCTGAAGAGCTGCCTTTTCCAGATGATTACTTTGATGCGATTACCATCAGTTTTTGTCTTCGTAACGTGACCGACAAAGACAAAGCGCTGCGTTCGATGTATCGCGTACTCAAACCAGGCGGTCGCCTGTTGGTGCTTGAGTTCTCCAAGCCGATGCTAGAGCCATTGTCCAAAGTGTATGACGCGTACTCATTCCATCTACTGCCAAAAATGGGTGAGCTGGTGGCAAATGATGCGGAAAGTTACCGTTACCTTGCTGAGTCTATCCGTATGCACCCAGATCAAGAAACCTTAAAAGGGATGATGGATGAAGCCGGTTTTGAACAGACCAGCTACTACAATCTAACAGGTGGCATTGTTGCATTGCACCGTGGTTACAAATTCTAAGGAAACGTCATGCCTTTTGAACCTCTTGTCACCGCGGTTATTGAAACAACACTGAATACCTTGATCAAAGACGACCCTGAATTGGGTCGTCGTTTGTCTCGTCTAAAAGGTCAGGTGATCCAGATCCATCTCAAAGAAGTGGATAAAACTCTGACCTTTATCTTCAGTCAGCAAATTGATGTGTTGGCGAATTATGAAGGTGAGCCTGACTGCTATTTGTCACTGAACCTGTCTGTGTTGCCAGAGCTACGTGATCAATCCAACATCACCAAACTGATCAAACAAGACAAAGTGGTGCTGGAAGGCGATATTCAACTGGCGCAAAAATTCTCGCAACTCATGACCGATTGCAAGCCCGATATTGAAGAGTGGCTATCGCGTCTAACGGGTGATGTTGTCGCGCATACCTTGGTCCAAGGTGTTAACAATGTGGGGCAGTTCGCTAAATCACGTTTTACCAAACACCAGAACCACTTAGCACAAGTGATCACTGAAGAGTGGAAACTGGTACCAGCGCCACTTGAAGTCGCGTACTTCTGTGATCAAGTGGATGAAGTGAAAAGTCAGGCGGCACGCATTGAAGCGCAGTTGCAGCGCCTGCTGGAGAAAGCATGACCCCAACAGAGTTAAAGCGTCTCTATCACATTATCAAAGTTCAGCTTGAATATGGGCTGGATGAGTTGTTGCCGAGTGAGCATCAATTGACTAAAGCGCCATTGCTGGCTCGTAAGTCACTATTCTGGATTAAGAATAAGCATCCAGAGAAACCACTGGGTGAGCGTCTACGTCTGGCTTTACAAGAGTTAGGCCCGGTGTGGATTAAGTTTGGCCAGATGATGTCGACGCGCCGTGATTTATTTCCACCGCATATCGCTGACCCATTGGCAATGCTGCAAGATCAAGTCTCTTCTTTTGACGGTGAACTGGCTCGCGAGCAAATAGAAATCGCATTAGGTGGTAATTTAGGCCAATGGTTTGTGGATTTCGACAGTGTGCCACTCGCCTCGGCTTCCATTGCCCAGGTGCATACGGCAAGGCTGAAAGAGACTAACCAAGAAGTGGTATTAAAGGTCATTCGGCCAGATATTCGCCCGGTCATTGATGCAGATCTAAAACTGATGTATCGCATGGCGCGTATAGTCGCCAAAGCGTTGCCTGAAGCACGTCGTTTAAAACCTGTTGAAGTGGTGCGTGAATACGAAAAAACACTGCTAGATGAACTGGATTTACGTCGTGAGGCTGCCAATGCAATTCAGCTGCGCCGCAACTTTGAAGGCAGTGAAGAGCTGTATGTGCCAGAAGTCTATCCGGACTACAGTAATGAAACTGTCATGGTTTCTGAGCGAATATACGGTATTCAGGTCTCAGACATCGAAGGGCTGAAAGCCAACGGCACCAACATGAAGCTATTGGCTGAACGCGGTGTGAGTGTGTTCTTTACTCAGGTATTCCGTGACAGTTTTTTCCATGCGGACATGCATCCGGGGAATGTGTTTGTAAAGCCTGAGCATCCAGAGAACCCTCAGTGGATTGGTCTCGATTGTGGCATTGTTGGTACGTTGAACAACGAAGACAAGCGTTATTTAGCGGAAAACTTTCTTGCTTTTTTCAATCGTGATTATCGTCGTGTGGCAGAATTGCATGTTGAATCTGGTTGGGTTCCACGTGAAACCAATATTGATGAATTTGAATTCGCCATTCGCATTGTGTGTGAGCCAATATTCGCCAAACCACTGTGTGAAATTTCGTTTGGTCATGTATTGCTGAACTTGTTCAACACTGCAAGACGTTTCCATATGGAAGTGCAGCCTCAGCTGGTCTTGTTGCAAAAAACCTTGTTGTACGTGGAAGGTTTAGGGCGTCAGCTTTATCCACAATTGGATTTGTGGGCAACGGCGAAACCATTCCTAGAAACGTGGATGATGAATCAGGTCGGGCCGCAGGCGGTGATTAATGCGGTGAAAGACCGTGCGCCATTCTGGGCTGAAAAACTGCCAGAACTACCAGAGCTGCTTTATGACAGCTTAAGGCAGGGTAAAGCGATGAATCAACGTATTGATCAGCTTTATCATGGTTACCGTGCTAGCAAGCGTCAGCAGGCGACCGGAAGATTTTTATTTGGCGTTGGCGCCACATTGGTCGTATGCTCGGCCATACTGGTGAATAACGCTTATGAGCAGCTGTCATTGTTGAGTGCCGCAGGTGGTGTCACATTTTGGCTGTTTAGTTGGCGAGCTTATCGTCGTTAGACGTTAAACTCTTTAGATAATTTGTTTAATAAGACCCGAGGTAAAAAGAATGGGTGGTATTAGTATTTGGCAACTTTTGATTATTGCTGTCATTGTCGTTCTGCTGTTTGGTACAAAGAAACTTCGCAACATTGGTGGCGATCTAGGTAGTGCAGTCAAAGGCTTCAAGAAAGCGATGAACGATGAAGATGCGTCAAAGAAAGATGAAAAAGACGCAGATTTCGAACCAAAAAATCTAGAGCAGCAGAAAACAGAAGCGACTGCTGAAACTAAGAAAGACAAAGAGCAGGCGTAACACGTGTTTGATATCGGTTTTTGGGAACTGGTATTAATATCTGTCGTTGGGCTGGTGGTTCTTGGGCCGGAGCGTTTGCCACATGCAATTCGCAGCGTGTCTCGATTTGTCAGTGCAGCTAAAAGCATGGCAAATAATGTGAAAGATGAAATTTCACATGAGCTTAAGGTTCAGGAACTACAGGAAAATCTGCGCAAGGCGGAAAAAATGGGGATGGAAGATCTGTCTCCAGAGTTGAAGTCTTCCGTTGAACAGCTTAAGCAGGCAGCTCAGGATGTACAGCGTCCTTACGAAAGTAAGCCTGAAGAGACGCCTAAACCGGTTGAGCCAAAGCAAGATAACGTTGAGTCTATCTCGACAGCGCAACCTTCTGAGTCTGTGGCAGATAAGAAAGCCGAATAGTCTCTCCCTGTATAGGAGCTGCATTAACATGCGGCTCCTGTTGATCTATGCATTACGAGGTTTGATATGTCTTCTGTAGAGCAGACACAACCTTTAATCAGTCATTTATTAGAATTACGTAATCGACTGTTAAAAGCGCTACTAGCGGTGCTTGTGGTGTTTGTTGGTTTGATTTATTTCTCCAGCGACATCTATGAGTTTATCTCGAAGCCATTAGTAGAAAGGTTGCCAGAAGGGGCAACCATGATCGCGACGGATGTCGCATCGCCTTTCTTCACCCCGTTAAAATTGACTCTGATCGCGTCGGTGTTTGTCGCCGTTCCGATGATCCTATATCAGGTGTGGGCATTTGTGGCTCCGGGGCTGTATAAGCACGAGCGCAAGCTGATCATGCCATTGATGTTTTCCAGCTCGTTGCTGTTTTACTGTGGTGTCGCCTTTGCTTATTTCGTGGTGTTTCCGTTAGTGTTTGGCTTCTTTACCGCGATTTCACTAGGTGGTGTGGAATTCGCAACGGACATTTCGAGTTATCTCGATTTTGTGTTGGCTCTATTCCTTGCATTTGGTATCGCATTTGAAGTGCCGGTAGCGATCATTCTGTTGTGTTGGACTGGTGCAACAGATCCGCAAAGTCTGCGAGAAAAGCGCCCTTACATTGTGGTGATTGCGTTTATCGTCGGTATGTTACTCACGCCTCCGGATATGATTTCCCAAACCTTACTCGCCATACCAATGTGTTTGCTGTTTGAGGTTGGTTTGTTCTTTGCGCGTTTCTATGTTCGCAAAGAGGATGAAGAAACCGAAGCGGAAGAGTAATAAAAAATGGATTAAAAAAGGTTGGCCTGAGCCAACCTTTTTTGTGTCTGTTAGTTAGAGCTGGAATAAGCGTTTCGCGTTATTGGTCGTGAGGTTATCCACTTCTGACGTTGTGAGCTCACGCAATTCAGCAACGCGCTGTGCCACTAATTGGGTGTAAGCTGGCTCGTTGCGTTTGCCTCGATGGGGCACTGGCGCAAGATAAGGGCAATCCGTTTCTAAGATGACATAGTCCATATCCAGATGTGGGATCACTTTGTCCATACCGCCATTTTTAAAAGTGGATACTCCGCCAAGCCCTAAGTGAAAACCTAAGTCATTAATTGCTTTTGCTTCTTCAACGCTGCCGCCAAAGCAGTGAAAGACCCCAGCGAGTGAACCGTCCTGCTCTTGCTTGAGTAAAGCTAGGGTTTCTTCAATTGAATCCCGTGTGTGGATCACCACAGGGAGCTTCATTTCTTTTGCCCAATTGAGCTGAGTGACAAACGCCATCTCCTGTTCAGCGCGAAATGTCTTGTCCCAATACAAATCAATGCCAATTTCTCCGACTGCGATGAAATTGTGTTTCTCAAACCAGCTATGAATAGTCGCTAAGGTTTGTTTTACGTTGGCATCGACGTAGCAAGGGTGCAAGCCCATCATAGAGCGGCATATTGTTGGATAACGCGCCTCAGTTGCGAGCATAGGTTCAATGGAGTCCAGATCAATGTTTGGTAACAGAATGGTATCCACACCTTGTTCTAGCGCACGTTGCACGACGTCGTCGCGATCGTTATCAAACTCTGTGGCGTATATATGGGCGTGGGTATCGATCATGGTGGTTCCTTGCTAACGTGTGTTGGAACATGAGTATACGGCAGTGTGAGCATGAGGTCATTTTTTGGATTTTGTTCGATTGCCGCTAGCGTCTCGAAACGAGAGTGATATGATTTCGCCAGCACTTTCACCAGATGAAGGAGAATAGAGTGTCAGTTTCCATTCAAGGCCAATTCCCAGGTCGCCGTATGCGTCGTCTGCGCAAACATGATTTTAGTCGCCGTCTGATGGCAGAAAACCAGCTTTCAGTGAATGACTTGATTTACCCGATGTTTATTTTAATGGGTAAGGACCGTCGTGAGCAGGTGGAGTCAATGCCGGGTATTGAACGTCTGTCTATTGATCTGATGTTGGAAGAAGCGCAGTACCTAGCCAACTTAGGTGTGCCTGCGATTGCTCTGTTCCCTGTGGTGAACCAAGACGCAAAAAGCCTTTGCGCTGCAGAAGCGTATAACCCAGAAGGTTTGGTGCAACGTGCGGTTCGAGCATTGAAAGAGCATGTGCCACAAATGGGTGTGATCACCGATGTTGCCCTTGACCCGTTTACCACACATGGCCAAGACGGCATCATCGATGACGAAGGTTACGTATTGAATGATGAAACCACCGCAGTGTTGATCAAACAGGCGCTTTCTCATGCTGAAGCGGGCGCAGATGTGGTAGCACCATCCGACATGATGGATGGCCGAATTGGTGCCATTCGCCAAGCATTGGAAGAAGCAGGGCACATCAATACACAAATCATGGCGTATTCAGCCAAGTATGCTTCATGCTACTACGGCCCATTCCGTGATGCTGTCGGATCTGCTTCAAACCTAAAAGGCGGCAACAAAAAGAACTATCAGATGGATCCGGCCAATAGTGATGAAGCCATACATGAAGTGGCAATGGACGTGAATGAAGGTGCGGATATGGTGATGGTCAAGCCGGGCATGCCATACCTTGACGTCGTTCGCCGTGTAAAATCTGAACTTCAAGTACCAACTTTTGCTTATCAGGTGTCAGGTGAATATGCGATGCATAAGGCTGCCTTTGCGAATGGCTGGTTACAAGAGCGTGCAACGGTGTTGGAGTCCTTACTGTGTTTCAAACGCGCAGGGGCAGATGGCATTCTGACCTACTTTGCTAAAGATGTGGCTGAGTGGTTAGCAGAAGAAAATGCGCAAGCAGCTCAATTCTTAAATGATGATGCTTAAAGTGTAAAGACTACGTATAAAGGCTAGCATCGCGCTGGCCTTTTTTATTTGAGGTAGAGAGTGATGAGTATTACCTGTCGTATCGGTACGCTGGAAGAGTGTGTTGCTGTAGTTGAACAAGTGGATGAGTTTGTAAGGAAAGAAACCGTAGCAAGCTTGCAAGCGCGTCTTGATGGCAAGACACACCTTGTTTTGGTAGCAGAAGAGCAGGGGCAGCTACTGGGTTTTAAGATCGGCTACCAATTGGATGAAGAGACGTTCTACAGCTGGTTTGGTGGCGTTGCTCCGGCTGCAAGAAATAAAGGCATTGCGCAGTTGCTGCTGGATGAACAAGAAAGTAGCTTGCGTAAGCAAGGCTATCAAGCCGTAAAAGTGAAATCGCGCAATCAATTTCCAGCAATGCTTAGATTATTGTTGAGAAACTCTTATCTGATTGAAAAATTTGAAGAAAAGGAACCATTGCTAGAATCTCGCATTCATTTTGTGAAGCAACTTTAAGCTGATGAAAAAAATAAATGAGATTTTTTCTCATTTAGGTGTTGACGAGCTAAATGAGAATGATTACTATTAATCTCGTCTTAGGGAATGAGTAAAGTTCACAGGGACGTTGATTAACCGCTTAACTTCAGTGTTGAAAGGTCATGAAACATTACTCGAAGAACTTGCACGAATTCTTTTTGACACGACATTGCTCACATTGCTTCCAGTGTAATTTATAGCTTTATGGCAAAGCAGAATATTCACCAGAATTAGCTTTGACCCCTTTTTGCTAGGCGACATCATTCGATGTCGCTTTTTTTATGCCTGATCGTTTGCGCAAACACCCGGTTGCACAAAAGGACACCAATAGTCTTTTCCACAATAGAAGATCGTTAAAAGATCTCGCCATCAATGATCGATCTTTGTTTATCCTCTTTTTAATCAAGTGCTTATGTTCAATATTTAATGGTTTTCTACCTTTTGTATAACCAGTGGATAAAAACTATAAACAGAGTTATCCACAGACGACTAGGCGGCTGTGGAAGGCATATGAATCAGGAGGAATGAGTCAAAACTTAAATAGTATAGACACGATATCGCAACTGTGTGGGTGTATTCACGCATTAACATGGCATCACTTTGCTAGACGTGGCATGCTAAGCACCTATTTTTGCATTTGCTTTGGACAATGAAAGACTATGGCTCGCATTCCAGATAATCCTCTGATCCTGATTGATGGATCGTCTTACCTTTATCGTGCATTCCACGCTTACCCAGGCACCATGAGTAACGGCGACATTCCGACCAACGCTGTCTATGGTGTGGTAAACATGCTGCGTAGCATGATGCGTCAGTTTTCCTCTGACCGTATTGCTGTCGTGTTTGATGCCAAAGGAAAGACGTTCCGT
This sequence comes from Vibrio sp. TRT 21S02, assembly GCF_050113675.1. Classification (NCBI taxonomy): domain Bacteria; kingdom Pseudomonadati; phylum Pseudomonadota; class Gammaproteobacteria; order Vibrionales; family Vibrionaceae; genus Vibrio; species Vibrio sp. TRT 21S02. The sequence goes on along the minus strand of NZ_JBNJOI010000020.1, from coordinate 25,811 downwards.
GATGATATGTATCCGGAATACAAAGCCAATCGTCCACCGATGCCAGATGATCTGCGTTGCCAGATTGAACCACTACACAACGTTATCCGTGCAATGGGGCTACCTTTGATTTCCATTGCAGGCGTTGAAGCCGATGATGTGATCGGGACACTTGCACATCAAGCGTCACAAGCAGGCATACCTGTTCTTATCAGTACGGGTGATAAAGATATGGCTCAGCTGGTGGACGAAAATGTCACACTGATCAACACCATGACCAATGTGGTGTTGGATCGTGAAGGGGTGATTGAAAAGTTTGGTATCCCACCAGAACTGATCATCGATTACTTGGCGCTGATGGGCGATAAAGTGGATAACATCCCTGGTGTCCCTGGCGTTGGTGACAAGACCGCAACCGCTTTATTACAAGGGATTGGTGGTCTGGATAAGTTGTATGACAACCTTGATGATATTGCACCGCTTGGTTTCCGTGGTTCGAAAACCATGGCGAAGAAGCTGATCGAACATAAAGAAAATGCAGAGCTGTCCTATGAACTGGCGACCATTAAGCTTGATGTTGAACTCGAAGAAACACCAGAATCCCTTCTAAAAGCAGAACCAAACAAAGACGAACTGATTAAACTTTACGGTCAGTTAGTGTTCAAGTCATGGCTCAATGAGCTATTAGATGGCGGTAACGGCGTAGTAGAGGCGGATGAAAAATCGGGCGCTGCAACGGGTGCTGCGAAAGCATCAAGTGGCGCAGATATGGACATTTCAGCAGTGACTATCGATCGCAGTAAGTATGAAACTATTCTGGATGAAGCGAGCTTTACCGCGTGGCTAGAGAAGCTAAAAACCGCAGAAGTCTTCGCCTTTGATACAGAAACTGACAGCCTCGATTACATGGTTGCCAACTTAGTGGGCTTGTCATTTGCAACAGAAGAAGGCGTTGCAGCTTATGTACCAGTGGCGCACGACTACTTAGATGCTCCAGAACAACTTGACCGTGACTGGGTGCTTGAGCAACTCAAGCCGATTCTTGAAGATGATACTCAGGCGAAAGTCGGTCAAAACCTCAAATACGATGCCAGTGTGTTAGCTCGCTATGGGATCGATATGAAAGGCATTCAGCATGACACCATGTTGGCTTCTTACGTCTATAACAGCGTTGGTGGCAAGCACGATATGGATAGCTTGGCGCTGCGTTTCTTGCAACACAGCTGCATCTCTTTTGAGCAGATCGCCGGTAAGGGTAAGAACCAACTGACCTTTAACCAAATTGAGCTGGATGAAGCATCGCCATATGCGGCGGAAGATGCCGATGTGACATTGCGCCTGCATCACCGTTTATTTGCTAACTTAGAACAAGATGGAAAGCTTAAGGCGATTTACCAAGATATCGAAGTTCCATTAGTGCCAGTACTGTCGCGCATTGAGCGTACTGGGGTGTTGATTGATGACATGAAGCTGGCGGCGCAGTCGCAAGAGATCGCCCAACGACTCGATGAGCTCGAGAAAGAAGCGTTTGAGATCGCTGAGCAAGAGTTCAATATGAATTCACCAAAGCAGCTGCAAGCGATCCTATTTGAAAAAATGGGACTGCCAGTGATCAAGAAAACCCCTTCGGGTACCCCTTCGACCAATGAAGAAGTGCTGCAAGAGCTGGCGTTGGATTACCCGCTACCGAAACGCATTCTGGAATACCGTGGCTTGGCAAAGCTGAAATCAACCTATACCGATAAGCTGCCTAAAATGATCAACCCAGAAACGGGTCGAGTGCATACCTCTTACCACCAAGCGGTCACTGCAACAGGTCGTTTGTCTTCTACTGATCCAAACTTACAAAATATTCCAATTCGTAATGAAGAAGGCCGCCGTATTCGTCAGGCATTTATTGCTCCGCATGGCTATAAAATTATGGCTGTCGATTACTCTCAGATTGAACTGCGTATTATGGCGCACTTGTCTGGGGATAAAGCGCTATTAGAAGCTTTCCAACAAGGTAAAGATATCCATGCTGCAACAGCGGCTGAAATCATGGGTGTTAGCATCGAACAGGTGAGTGCTGAGCAGCGACGTCGTGCGAAAGCGGTGAACTTTGGTCTGATTTACGGCATGAGTGCGTTTGGCTTAGCCAAACAATTGGGCATTCCACGTGGTGAAGCACAAGACTACATGAACAAGTACTTTGAACGTTATCCTGGTGTCATGCAGTACATGGAAGACACCCGCAGTGCGGCAGCTGAGCAAGGGTACGTTGAAACGATTTTTGGTCGTCGTTTACACCTTCCTGAAATCAAATCACGTAATGGCATGCGTCGTAAAGCGGCAGAGCGTGCGGCTATCAACGCACCCATGCAGGGAACGGCGGCCGACATTATTAAGAAAGCGATGTTGCTTGTTGATGAATGGATTCAAAAAGAAGGCGACGGCCGCGTTAAATTACTGATGCAAGTACACGATGAACTGGTATTTGAAGTTCAAGAGTCAGCTTTAGCCGAAATTGAAACAAAAGTACAAGAATTGATGGAGTCTGCAGCGCAGTTAGATGTGCCTTTGATCGCTGAAGCAGGGCATGGAGAAAACTGGGATCAGGCTCATTAGACACTTTTTACTCAATAATGACTGATTTTCATGAGCCAGCGCACAAACGCTGGCTTTTTTTTGTTCTTAAAAAAGATAGCGAAAACAAATATTTTATGTAGCTTAATGAAACATACCTGAAAAAAAATTACAAAAATAGTTTCCATTTCTGACCAATTGTTGTACATTAATCGACGTAGGGTACAGAGGTAAGATGTTCTATCTTTCAGACCTTTTGTTTCACGTTATTGGATTAGGCTGATTCAGCCGCCCCAGTCAGTATTTGACTGGGGCGTTTTTTATTGGGCGAAAGAAAAGTTTAACTTTATGTATTGCCTAACTTTTTCACCGCTTCTTTTGTCTATCTGTTTTCACTATTTCTTCACGCTTATTCCATCACGGTGACCGCTTTTAGCTAGTGATATCTAATTGTAAGCAAAACCAATTTTGTAATTCTCTATCGTTCACACTTTTGTTATTTCAAGAAGTGAAGTAACGACGAATTTATCCATTGATGTAATTTAAGTTATTGAAGTAAAAGGTTATCTATGTCTGTTTGATAGGTTGTATTGTCGTGTGGCTCTGGTTGCAAACAAAAGCGCATTGGTGAATGCTTATCGACATAATAATAATTACCTCCTATTTCTCTCCCGTTTCCCCGCCTAGAAATTTTATATGTGAGAGACAAAAAAGCCCTGCACTGGGCAGGGCTGATGATTTATTACAGGATATTTACTCTTGTTCGTCGTCAGCTTGTTGCTCTTCAACGATTTCTTCCGTAAGCGTCATCGCAAGTGCTGGAGCGAACCATTCGTCGAGCTTATTGCGCAGTACATCAACACCAAGCCCTTTCAAAGACGAGAAAGCAGCAACATTAACATCGCCACCAAAAGCGAGTGCTGATTCACGAATTTTTAACACTTGAGCTTTGCGAGCGCCACTTTTTAGCTTATCCGCTTTGGTGAGCAAGACTTGAACGGGAATACCACTATCGACGGCCCAGTAAATCAGCTGCTGGTCGAGATCCTTCATTGGATGGCGAATATCCATTAGGACCACCAACCCCTTTAGGCATTGGCGCTTTTGCAGGTATTCACCGAGAGATTTTTGCCATTTTTTCTTCATTTCTAGTGGCACTTGTGCGAAGCCATATCCAGGAAGATCGACGATATGGCAGCCTTCTGTCACTTTAAACAGGTTAATAAGCTGAGTTCGGCCGGGTGTCTTGGATGTCTTTGCTAAGCTCTTTTGGTTCGTCAGTCGGTTAAGAGAGCTAGACTTACCCGCATTGGAGCGTCCCGCGAACGCAACTTCGATACCTTCATCCTCTGGCAAGTGACGAATATCAGGTGCACTAGTGATGAAATGAGTGTTTTGATAATGAATTTTTACGCTCACTGTTAACTCCATCTCGACTTTGTGTAGTCGATTGATTACTTTTTTGTGAAATTGTGTAAAATAACCGTGCTCGGCATAAGGTCGCCTATTGTACCATGAGTGGCAACGCAGAGTGGTACCGGAAGCTTGATAATTATAATGGAATGTCATGAAGAAATTAGCGCTAATCTTTACACTATTAGCCAGCTGCTCTGTATGGGCCCAAGGCAGTATTGAAGCTGGTAAAGCAAAATCCCAAACGTGTGTTGCCTGCCATGGTGCTGACGGCAACAGTCAACTCGCTATGTATCCTAGTTTAGCTGGTCAGCATGCTAAATATATTGAGAAGCAGCTGAAAGATCTGAAATTAGGGATGACCAGTGGCGGTAAACAAGGTCGTTATGATCCTGTGATGAGTGGTATGGCTATGCCACTGTCAGAAGAGGACATGGCGGATCTGGCAGCGTATTACGCATCTTTGCCTCTTGCGCATAACACCACACCTGAAAATGTGGTTGAACGAGGTAAAGTGCTGTACAGCGCTGGTGATATGGAACGTGGTCTGACAGCATGTATCGCGTGTCATGGCCCACGTGGTGATGGTACTGAGCTCTCAGGTTTCCCGAAAATTTCTGGTCAGCATGCTGACTACATCAAAGCTCAGCTACTCAAATTCCGTGATGGTTCTCGTAACAATGATATGAATGCAATGATGCGTGATATCGCGAAGAAACTGACCGACGACGATATTGAAACACTGTCGAAATACGTTGGTGGCCTGCACTAAGTTTTCTTATTCGTTCGAGCAATGTTGTATTGAAAAAGCCTCGGTATTTCACCGAGGCTTTTTCTTTTTAAGCAAAACCTAATGGTACTTTGCGGTCAAAGTCACACTTAAAAATTCATTGAATGGGTCTAACTGTCTATTCACTTTGTAAGAGATCGCCCATTCGTTCGCAATAAACTTTCCGTACAGAAAGAAGTAACTATTTGAAATGAATGGAAATGCGTTTGCTGTTGATAAAATAAACACAAATTATTTGCTCGATAGGTTGTTTGTCAGTGCTGAAGCGGTAAAGTGAACACATCGGCAAGGAGCTGAACAAGGAATAGCAGGCCAAGGTGGCTTCCAAGGATGCAAGCAAAGGATGCTTGAATGTGGAACGCATGGAGGTTTGGTTAGCAGGATGCGAACCCGATACGGATGGTCACATTGTCTGATGGTTTAGACAGCGTAATGGAGCAGGCTAAGGATTAGCCCAGTAAACAGGACGTCATTAGGAAAGCCAAAATTCATCAGGACGATGGAAAACGACACCTTTTTGGCAGGGAAAGCTTGAAAAACAAAAGGATTATTGGGGTACACATGTGTGTACAACACAGTTTCGCCTGATAAAGGCATTTAGAAAGCGATGGGGATTTCCCATCGCTTTTTTTATTGGTTCATCCCTCTAGAACCAGTGCTCTGCTGCCATCAATTACTGTCTCCTTGCTATCTTCTCCACGAAATTCCTTCCGGTTTACGAATTTTTTCATGAATCGATGATTAATTGCACAATAGTGCTCCACTCTAAGGTCAGTTTCTGGTATGTTTCGCATCCCTGTTTGAGGATGTCTGTATGCATACATGCCCTTTATGTCGAGCGCAGGAGTCGCAGTTCTATTTTGAAGATAAACATCGTGAGTATCTTCAGTGTCAGTGTTGTGAACTGGTGTTCGTCAATCCAAGTCAACGGTTAGATGCAAAGGCGGAAAAAGCGCACTATGATCTGCATGAAAATGATCCCAGTGACCTAGGCTATCGCCGTTTTCTGTCCCGGATTGCTGATCCGCTGATTCAGCGCATTGCAGCCAACTCTCATGGGTTAGATTTTGGTTGTGGTCCTGGGCCAACACTCTCTTTGATGTTGCAAGAGCAGGGACACAACGTCGCGTTGTACGATATTTACTACCACCCTGATACCAGTGTGTTAGAAACAACGTATGACTTTATGACTGCTACCGAGGTGATAGAACATCTCTATCAACCTGATATCGTGTGGCAGCAATGGTTAAATTTAGTTAAGCCAGGTGGCTGGATTGGTCTGATGACCAAAATGGTCATAGATGTAGAGGCATTTGCTCGTTGGCATTACAAAAATGACTTAACTCACGTGGTCTTTTTTAGCCGCGCTACATTTGAATATCTGGCAGAGCGGGATCAGCTCGAGCTTGAATTTATTGGTAAAGATGTAATTTTACTGAGGAAGGCCCAGTAATGAGTCGTTCAAAGAAAAACCGATCAGGTGGCAATGGTGACCTGATTGTTGTACGTAACCGCACCCAATCTGATGTGGAAGGTCGTTTACGGAAGAAAGATAAAAAGCGCAAAGGTTTGAAAACGGGTACCCGTAACTCGGAAGCTAAAGCGCAAAAAGAATTGCAAGCCAAGCAAAAGCGCGATCCGCGCTTGGGCAGCAAAAAGAAAATTCCACTGATCGTTGAGACAGTGAAAAAACCAAGCAAAGCTGAGCGCCGTGTATCGGCTGAGAAAGAGCTGGAAATGCTGGAAAATGACGCTCAGTTGAACGTGTTGCTTGATCGCTTAGATAACGGTGAAAGCTTAGGTTCTGGCTTACAAAAATACGTTGATGAGAAACTCAATCGCATTGAAGTGTTGATGAAACAGCTGGGTATCTATGAAGAGCCAGAAGAAGAGCTGGAAGAGGGTGACGTGGTTGAGGCGCCAAAAGCTAAGGCCAAAAAAATAGCCTCTGATGATGATCTTCTTTCCCAGTTTGAAGATCTCGATCTGAACGATTTTAAAGGGTAACGAGCCGCCATGAATGTAACCTTATTAGCCATTGCTGGTGGAGCCATCATTATTGGCTTGGCATCGTATGCAGGTTACCTTCTGCTCCAGCTTAAGAAGCAAAAGGAATTGCAGTTGCAGCACCAAAAGCTGGCAATCGACAAGCGCAATGCCAACATTTTTGAGAATGTTCAAGTGTTGTGTCTGGCCGGTATTCAAGGGCAATGTGACTTATCAGAAATCAGCATTCGTGTTTACTGCATCATGGATTATGTTCAAGGTGAAGAGCGCGTTGATTTTGATAAGCAATATCCGGCTATTTCTGAGCTGTACCATATCGTAAAAGATATGGAGCGAGGCGATGAGCGCCAAGCATTAGCCAAGAAAGAGCGCATGCAACAAAACTTAACTCGTCATAAAGCAGAGTCTCGTCTGCAAGAGGCCATCATTGAAGAACTTCAGCAATTAAAGCAGCAAGTTCAGCCTCTGAACAATCAGATCAACATCCAAATGCTTTAATTCAGCTTGATCACTGGTATTTGATGCCAGTGATCGAGTTATCAGTTCTGAACATTTATACTTAAAAAGCTTTTTCCATGCCGACGTGTACAGACACGGTGTGGCAAAATAGCCGTTCATAATTAGTATTGAACTTAATCAGTCGTAAACGGAAAAGTACCATGTCGCAGCAAGTCGTCGCTAGTCAGCAAATCGTATGGGATCAAGCCATGCTTGATAAGTACAACTACTCTGGTCCTCGCTACACCTCATACCCGACAGCGGTGGAGTTCCATGAAGCGTTCACGGTTGCCGATTACGATATGGCTTGCACGTCATATCCAGAGCGCCCACTGTCTCTTTATATTCATATCCCGTTCTGTCATAAGCTTTGTTACTACTGTGGTTGTAATAAAGTCATTACCCGTCATGCACATAAAGCAGACGAGTACCTTGATGTTTTAGAACAAGAAATCCGCACACGAGCCGCTTTGCTGCAAGGGCGTCGTGTGACCCAACTGCATTTTGGTGGTGGCACGCCTACCTTCTTATCTGAAGAGCAGATCAGCCGCATTATGGCGATACTGCGTGGCGAATTCTTTTTTGAAGAGACCGCTGAGATCAGCATTGAAGTGGACCCACGTGAAATCGAACTGGACATGCTGGATCACCTGCGTGGTGAGGGCTTTAACCGTCTGAGTATTGGTGTTCAGGACTTTAATAAAGAAGTGCAGCAGTTGGTTAACCGTGAGCAAGATGAAGATTTCATTATTGCGATGGTGGCTCGCGCTAAAGAGCTGGGGTTCCGCTCGACTAACCTTGATTTGATTTACGGCTTGCCAAAACAGACCAAAGCTTCATTTGCTGAAACCTTAGATCAGGTTTTGAAGATGCAACCGGGTCGCTTATCTGTCTTTAACTACGCGCATATGCCTCAGCTTTTTGCAGCGCAGCGTAAGATTAAAGACGAAGATTTGCCTATCGCTGAAGAGAAAATGGCGATCCTACAATACACCATTGCGACATTGACGGATGCGGGCTACCAGTTCATCGGTATGGACCATTTTGCTCAGCCAGATGATGAGCTTGCCATTGCTCAGCGCAGTGGCATTTTGCACCGAAATTTCCAAGGTTATACGACGCAAGGTGAATGTGACTTGGTTGGATTCGGTGTGTCGGCGATTTCGATGATTGGTGATGCTTATGCACAAAACCAAAAAGAGTTGAAAAAGTACTATGCTCAGGTGAATGAGCAACGTCACGCTTTATGGAAAGGGGTATCACTCGATAGTGATGACTTACTTCGACGTGAAGTGATCAAGCAGTTGATTTGTAATTTTAAACTGGATAAAACTCAGATTGAACGCGAATTTAAGGTCGAGTTTAACCACTACTTCAAGCAAGACTTGGAATTACTGCAAACTTTTATCAATGACCAACTGGTTGAAGTGGATGAGAGTGAAATTCGTGTCACTCTGCGCGGGCGCTTGCTGATCCGCAATATCTGTATGTGCTTTGATAAGTACCTGCGAGACAAAGCACGCCAGCAACAATTTTCTCGAGTGATTTAAGCCCAATTTTCCAACTTAAAAAAGCCACGCATCGCATGGCTTTTTTTATATTTTGGGTCACTTATGGCGCGATAAACTTACTTTGGGCAACTTGCCATAGCGCTCGAATGAGTGGGTTATCCAGTTGTGAGCGTTTGCAGCATACCCCCAGCTTAAATGGTTCAATGGAGGCAACTTTGAGTCGTTCAATTTTATCTCTGACTGGACTGTTATTGATCACCACATCTGGCGCAATACCGACTCCGCAGCCAAGAGCTACCATACTGACGATCGCCTCATGACCAGAGACTTGTGCGTATATATTGGGTTTGATTTTCATGGTTTTAAACCAGGTATTGGCGCGTTCTCTTGCCGTACCCGCTTCAGGGACGATAAAAGGAATGGTACTCCAGTTAGGTTGTTCTGCATGCAGTTGTTCGGCAAAGTTGCTGATACCACTGGGGGCGATGACCGAAAGTGGGATTTCACTGATGGTTTCAAATTCAATTCGAGCGGGCAGCTGATCGGGCAAGGCTGAGATAGCGATGTCTGCTTGGTCGGACAGCACTTTTTCTATGGCTTGTGCGGGGTCTCCCGTTGACAGCTTAAACTCAATATAAGGATGTTGAAGTCGAAATTCAGAGAGCAGCTCAGGCAGGTGGCTATAACTGGCCGTGACAGAGCAAAACAATCGGATCTCACCTTTTAATTCCTGCTCATGACCTTGAAGTAGCGCATTGTAGTTTTGCCATTCGCCAAGGATTTTCATCGCCACTGGCAGCAGTTTTTTGGCTGCAGGGGTTAGCTCTACGCTGCGGTTATCACGTAAAAACAAAACCTGATGGGTTTCAGCCTCCAGTTTTTGGATTTGACGGCTTAGCGCAGAAGGGCTGATGTGCATGGTTGATGCGGTGCGGGCAAAGCTTTTACTTTCACACAAATGAATGAATAACTGCAGGCTCTTAATGTTCATCAATAGGTCATATCCGTGTTGCAAAAATTGCAATAAGTAATTGTGAATATATCACTTTAAGCAACCGAATGTCTGTTTTAGTATCAAGTCATTCGATAGTGACATATCGACCTAACGGAAAAATTCTTAAAGGAGCGCCCCACAATGGCTAACTATTTCAATACATTAAACCTTCGTCAGCAACTAGACCAACTGGGTCGTTGTCGTTTTATGGACCGCAGTGAATTCGCAACAGAAGCGGATTACCTGAAAGGTAAGAAAGTGGTTATCGTGGGTTGTGGTGCTCAGGGCCTTAACCAAGGTCTGAACATGCGTGATTCAGGTTTGGATGTTGCGTATGCACTTCGTCAAGCAGCGATCGACGAGCAGCGTCAATCTTACAAAAACGCAAAAGAGAACGGTTTTGAAGTTGGCAGCTATGAAACGCTAATTCCTCAAGCTGACCTAGTTGTAAACCTTACGCCAGACAAACAACACACTAACGTGGTTGAAACCGTAATGCCGCTAATGAAAGAAGGTGCAGCACTGGGTTACTCGCACGGTTTTAACGTGGTTGAAGAAGGCATGCAAATCCGCAAAGACCTAACGGTTGTGATGGTTGCACCTAAGTGTCCGGGTACAGAAGTTCGTGAAGAATACAAACGTGGCTTTGGTGTTCCGACTCTGATTGCTGTTCACCCAGAAAACGATCCAAAAGGTGAAGGTTGGGATATCGCTAAAGCATGGGCGGCAGGTACAGGTGGTCACCGTGCTGGCTGTCTAGAGTCTTCTTTTGTTGCTGAGGTTAAGTCTGACCTTATGGGTGAGCAAACTATCCTTTGTGGCATGCTGCAAGCGGGTTCTATCGTATGTTACGAGAAGATGGTTGCAGACGGTATTGACCCAGGCTACGCAGGTAAACTGTTGCAATACGGTTGGGAAACCATCACTGAAGCACTGAAGTTTGGTGGCATCACTCATATGATGGATCGCCTATCTAACCCAGCAAAAATTAAAGCGTTTGAGCTTTCTGAAGAGCTAAAAGAGCTGATGCGTCCGCTTTACAACAAGCACATGGATGACATCATCACTGGCCACTTCTCTAGCACTATGATGGCTGACTGGGCGAACGATGACGCAAACCTACTTGGCTGGCGTGCAGAAACGGGTGAGACGGCATTTGAAAACTACCCAGAAACGAATGCAGAGATCACTGAGCAAGAGTACTTTGATAACGGTATCCTAATGGTTGCGATGGTTCGTGCTGGTGTTGAATTGGCATTTGAAGCGATGACAGCATCGGGCATCATTGATGAGTCGGCTTACTACGAGTCTCTACACGAGCTACCATTGATTGCAAACACCATTGCACGTAAGCGTCTATACGAGATGAACGTGGTGATCTCTGACACGGCCGAATACGGTAACTACCTATTTGCGAACGTTGCAACACCGCTACTGCGTGAGAAGTTCATGCCATCTGTTGCAACAGATGTGATTGGTAAAGGCTTAGGTGAGTCTTCTAACCAAGTGGACAACGCAACACTGATTGCTGTGAACGATACAATTCGTAACCACCCAGTTGAGTACATCGGCGAAGAGCTACGCTCATACATGAGCGACATGAAAAGAATTGCCGTTGGCGGTTAATTAAAGAACCTCAGACAGACTGGGGTCAATAAATACAAAAGAAAACACAACATCTAAATAAAAGGCTTACTCCAATGGGGTAAGCCTTTTTCTTTGGTATTAATTAAAGTCTCTGTTATTTGTCAGCCAGCTTGGTTTCCAGATCTGCCAGTTTAGCTTCCATTTCATTCAGCTTTTGGCGAGTGCGCAACAGGACTTGTGTTTGCACATCAAACTCTTCGCGGCTAACAACGTCTAATTTGTTTAATTGACCTTGAATTACCTGACGAACTTTTTGGTCTACATCAGCGCCAAGCTCTTTAACAGGGGCTGGCATTGAGTCATGAATTTGTTTAGCGATTTGCTCTAGTTTCTTTGGGTCAAACATGATGACTAAAACTCCTTTCGATTTGTCTACATTCTATGTAATTGATACGGGAAAGTCGCTACTTGAAGAGCAAAAAAGAGACGCATTGCCATCTTAACGGTATTAAAAAAGGCCACCGAAGTGGCCTTTTGTTCTATGGCTGTCCTAACGCATTATTGCTGTTCGGCAATTTGGCGCTGTGCCGCTTTTGCTTCATCAACACGTGCTAGCTTTTCCAGATCTTTGTCTTCAACAAAAACAGGTAGTGGCTTGTGTTTCTCAGCAAGGTAGCTGTAGATCACTGGCAGTACGAACAGAGTGAATAGGGTACCAATCGCTAGACCTGCCACGATAACAATACCGATACTAAAGCGCTGAGCAGCACCTGCACCAGTTGCGTACATCAGTGGGATCAGACCAGCAATCATCGCCGCTGTCGTCATTAGGATTGGACGTAGACGAACTTTAGCAGCTTCCATTACCGCATCAATCCGCGATAGTTTGTTGTGGAGCTGCTCTTCTTTAGCAACTTCACAGATCAAGATACCGTGCTTGGTGATAAGGCCCACAAGGGTGATCAAACCTACTTGCGAGTAGATGTTCATCGTTGCCATACCCCAAGCCAATGCAATCAAGGCACCACATACTGCAAGTGGTACTGAAACCATGATAACAATTGGATCGCGGATGGATTCAAACTGAATAGCCAATACCAAGAAGATGATGGCAAGTGCAAGGCCGAATGTGGCGTATAGCGCACTACCTTCAGTCACAAACTGACGAGCCTCACCCATGTAGTCATGGTTGTAACCCGTAGGCAGTTTGGTTTCCGCAATGTTCTCAAACCAGTTAATCGCATCACCCATCGCTGTGCCCGGTGCAGGAACGGCACCGACAGTCGCAGAGTTGAGCTGGTTGAAGTGAGGCAGTGAGCGAGGCTCAGCCACAACATCAATGGTGATCAAGCTGCCCAGAGGAACGGCTTTACCATCAGCTGCGCGAACATAGTAGTTCTTCATCGACTCAGGGTTTAGACGCCACTTACGTTCAACTTGTGGGATCACTTCGTATGAACGGCCGTTAAGGTCGATACGGTTAACGTAGCCATCAGCCATCATGGTACCCAATGTCACACCGATGTCTTGCATGGTGACGCCATAAGCACCCGCTTTGTCTTTATCGATCTTGATTTTCATCGTCGCAGAGTCGTATTTCAAATCGAGATCCGAGTAGACGAACATCGGGCTGGATGTCACTTCGGTCAAGATATCGCTTGCGATGGTGTACAAGCTTTCAAAGCTGTTTGGTGTGGTAACAACGAACTGGATCGGTAGACCAGAACCCGCGCCTGGTAATTCTGGCATCTGGAATGCCGTTACCGCCATGCCTGGTACATCAGAAACTAAGCCACCGACACGTTTAGTGACGTCAGCTTGGCTTGCTTCACGTTGACTCCACGGCTTGAGGGTTGCTAGACCAAACGCTTGGTTTGAATTAGGCACACCAGTAAACACCTGCGCAAACTCAACTTCTGGCTGATCAGACAGAATCTTGTTCACATCATTCATGGTGTTTTGTAGGTAATCAAGGTTCGCATTTGAAGGGCCTGTACCCATCAAGACCACCACGCCTTTATCTTCTGAAGGTGCCAGTTCACTTGGGATGAACTTAAACAGTACAGGTAGAGAGGCGAATACGATCAGTGCAAAAGCGATGACAACAGGGCGATGAGCCATGACAGCTCGTAGCATACCTTCGTAGCGGTTGGTCATGCCTTCAAGTACATGATGCACTTTTTGCTCGAATTTGCTTGGCTTTTCATTCGCCTTCAACATTTTCGAACACATCATTGGTGAAAGCGTCAATGCCACGATACCAGAGACGAATACCGCACCGGCAAGGGTTAGGGCAAACTCTTTGAACAGTGAGCCTGTGATACCACCCATCAATGCGATTGGCGCATATACCGCACCCAGCGTTAATGTCATTGCGATAACAGGAACGGCAATTTCACGTGTACCAATGATCGCAGCGCGGAATGGTGATTCGCCTTCTTTCAAATGACGGTCCACGTTTTCCAATACCACGATGGCATCATCCACTACCAAGCCGATAGCCAGAACCATTGCAAGGAGTGTCATCAGGTTCCAAGAGAATCCCATCCCTTGCATCACCATCGCCACACCAATCAGTGAGAGTGGAATGGTAACAATTGGGATCACGACTGCTCGGAATGAACCAAGGAATAGCGTGATCACCACCAATACGATCACTGCCGCTTCAATGATGGTTTTGATAACTTCGTGAATCGACTCGTTGATTGCAATGGTTGAGTCGTACATCACGTTCATCTTGATGTTGCTTGGAAGGTTTCGCTCTAATTGAGGGAGCAGATCCAGCACATCCGCAGCGATGTTAATTGGGTTGGCACTTGGTGCCGCGTTAATGGCAGCAACAACTGCTTCTTGTCCATTCGCACTGGCACGGTAAACATCGTGGCTCTTCTCTAGCGTCACTTTGGCGATATCACCCAAGCGGATCACTTCGCCTTCACCTGATTTTACAACCAGATTTTTCAGCTCATCCACGTTGGATACTTGAGTATCTGCGCTGCCGTTGTAGAGCACGAACTCACCAGTAACCTGACCTGTTGCTGACTGGTAGTTGTTGGCATTCAACACACCCATGACATCTGTTGCCGTCAGTTTGAGTGCTCCCATTTTCGCAGGGTCTAGCCAAACGCGAAGTGCGTATTTCATACCACCGTATAAGTCCACTTTAGAAACACCATTGATGGTGAATAGCTGTGGGTTAATTACACGTTCAAGGTAATCGGTGATCTGACTTGAAGATAACTCATCGCTGGTAAAACCAATGTACAGTACCGCGGTGGTTGCACCGGTCGACATGGTTACGGTTGGGTCCTCTGCTTCTTTAGGAAGTTGAGAGCGTACCGAGTTGGTTTTTGCCAGAATGTCAGACAGTGCCGCATTCGGATCGGTATTGAGCTTCATGTTCACCGTGATGGTGGATTTACCCAACACCGACTGGGAAGTCATGTAGTCAATATTGTCTGCCTGCGCAACGGCCTGCTCCAATGGCTGAGTAATAAAGCCTTGGATAAGGTCGGCACTGGCACCGTAGTAACTGGTTGTCACCGTCACGACGGTATTTGTCATTTCAGGGTATTCACGAACCTGCATTTTGAACACCGCTTGTAAACCAAGCAAAGCGATCAAAAAGCTGATCGATACCGCTAAAACTGGACGTTTTATAAAAACATCAGTAAAGCGCATGATGCCTCCAATTACAGCATTGGTGTTTCAGCTGGTGGGGTAGTCGCATCACTTTCGACAATGCGAACCTTAGCGTGGTTACTCAAGCGAACCTGACCAGTGGTGACCACTTGATCGCCGACTTTCACACCATCAAGGATGTGTGCAATGTCTTTGGCACGCTCGCCAACTTTCACCACTTGCTGCTTAACGCGCTGCACGCCATCTTCTTCAGAGATGATGTATACATTGTCGCCGTATAGCGTAAAGGTGATTGCCGTTTGTGGCAGAGTGACCTGATTTTCCAGCTTAGGCAGAATGATGTTTGCACGCGCGAACATACCACTGCGCAGCTTGCCGTCACTATTTGGAATGTCTGCTTGAACTTGAATCAAACCACTTTGTACGTTAACCGCAGGTTCAATCGCGGCAATTGAGCCTTTAAATGGGCTTTGTGGGTAGGCATCAACAAAGATATCAACGGACTGGCCAAGGCTAATGCGTGAGATGTCGTTTTGAGGCACGGTGAAGCGTAGGCGCATAACACTGGTGTCTTCTAGGCGAACGATATCGCTACCTGCTTGTAGGTACTGACCTAGGTAAACATTACGAATACCAATGACACCAGAGAAAGGTGCTTTAATTTCACGGCGGTCAATAGATGCGTTCAAACTTTCAATGTCGGCTTTGAGGGAGAAGTAGTTCGCTTCTGCTTCATCATACGCTTCTTTTGAAATAGAGCCTTTTTTGAACAGGCCTTTGTAGCGTTTGTATTTGGCTTCGGCTGCCGGCAACTTCGCTTTTGCACTCTTTAGGTTTGCTTTCTCTACTTGAGAGTCGAGCATCACTAGAGGTTGGCCTTCTTTCACTTGTGTACCTGACTCAAAAGCAATCTCGTCAATGACACCACTGGTTTCATTGGCAATTGTGACGCCTTGGTTAGGTTCGATAAAACCGATCGCTTCGATAACAGGCACCCAGTCTACGGGCTTAACTTCTGTGACCGTAACAGGGAACTCTGGCTCTGGACGATTAGCCATATACTCAGCAATTTTTTGCTGTTTGAAGAGATTGAAACCTATCACACTGCCAAACAGCAGCACGGCGATAAGTAACATAAAGAAAGTCCACTTTTTCATTCTGATCAGAACTCCAAGTATTAATGTTGAATAATTGCATCCCAACTGGCTTCAATTGCAGCGTCCAGCGCAGCAGCATCCAGCTGATAAAATCCCAATGCATGTTTACGTGCTAAAGCGACACTTGCTTCAAAACTCAATCCAGATAGGACCTCATTCGCAAGTGGTTTGAACAAGCCTTGCTCTTTGCCTTGGTTAAAGAGCAGATCTACTTGGGCAAACATATCGCGTTCAAGTTCCTTTGCTTTACAACAGTCGGTATAAGGCAAAGACTCATATTGAACACGATTGCTGATGGTTGCGAGATTTGAGCTAGCGAGATTCCAAATATTAAGCCACATCGTGCGATAACGCTCTTTGAGGGGCATATCTTCGGTCACACCGCTTTGCACTGCTGTCGCAACACGACGTGCAACATGCAGACGTACTTCATCAAGGAGATGCTCTTTATCGGAAAAATAGCGATAGATAGTGCCGGCAGCGACCCCCGCTTCAGCGGCTAACTTTTGCATAGAAAGGCCTTGAAAGCCTTGTTCTGCAATCAGTTTTTCCGCTGCTGAGAGGATTTGCTCGTGCTTATCCATCTGGCTGTTATTGGACATAATCGCGCCACCAATGAATGAACGTTCATTCATTATAGCTCAAACTCTACCCATATATGCAACTGTCTTATACGCAAATTTGTGTAAATTCTTGTCAATGTGAACGTAGCATTCAGGCTGTTGCAGGATTATGATAGGCGCCATCTTATTTTCCAGTTCCGAGAGCGCAATGAAGCTGAACCCAAGACAAGATGATGCGGTGAAATATGTATCTGGTCCATGCCTAGTATTGGCTGGGGCCGGATCAGGTAAAACCCGTGTCATTACCAACAAAATCGCTTATCTGGTTCAGCAGTGTAATTACAAGGCACGTAACATCGCGGCGGTGACCTTTACCAATAAAGCAGCTCGTGAAATGAAAGAGCGTGTTGGTCAGACTTTAGGTAAGAATGAATCCAAGGGCTTGATGGTTTCTACCTTTCATACCTTGGGCCTCAACATGATTAAGCGTGAGTATAAAGCGCTGGGTTTAAAGGCGGGTTTTTCGCTGTTTGACGATCAAGATCAGTTAGCGTTACTGAAAGAGCTGACTGAAAAACAGCTTGATGGTGACAAAGATTTATTGCGCCAGTTACTGAGTACCATTTCAAACTGGAAAAATGACATGTTGACGCCAGAGCAGGCAAAAGCCCACGCTCAAGGGGAACAGCAACAGCTGTTTGCTTTCTGTTTTGAGATGTATCAAAAGCAGATGAAAGCATATAACGCGCTCGATTTTGATGATTTGATCGCATTACCTGTATCGCTATTGCGCAGCAATGAAGAGGTGCGTCAACGTTGGCAAAACCGCATCCGCTATTTATTAGTCGATGAATACCAAGACACCAACACCAGCCAGTATGAACTGGTGAAATTAATTGTGGGTGAGCGTGGTCGCCTGACGGTGGTTGGGGATGATGATCAGTCTATTTATTCATGGCGCGGGGCAAAACCACAAAACTTGGTGCTGTTGGGGGAAGACTACCCAAACCTGCGTCTGATTAAGCTGGAGCAAAACTACCGTTCGACGAGTCGAATTCTGCGTGCTGCTAATATCTTGATCGCCAATAACCCGCACGTGTATGAGAAATCCCTGTTCTCTGAGATCCCAGATGGTGAAAAACTCAAGGTCTTAATGGCGAAGAATGAAGATCATGAAGCTGAACGTGTTACTGGTGAATTGATCGCGCATAAATTCCTTAACCGTACTGACTACAAAGACTATGCGATTTTGTATCGTGGTAACCATCAATCGCGCTTGATTGAAAAGTCACTGATGCAAAACCGGGTGCCGTATAAATTATCGGGGGGCACTTCATTCTTCGCACGTGCAGAAATTAAAGACATCATGGCGTACCTGCGCGTTTTAGTGAACCCAGATGATGACAATGCATTTTTGCGAATCGTGAACACGCCACGTCGTGAAATTGGTCCCGTGACATTAGAAAAGCTGGGCAGCTATGCCAATATGCGTGGTAAAAGCCTGTTTGAAGCCAGTTTTGAAATGGGTTTAGAGCAGCATCTTACCGGACGCGGCTTGGAAACCTTGCGTCGCTTTACGGCTTGGCTAGTTAAGATTGCGGATCAAGCTGAACGAGGAGATACAGTCGAAGCCGTGCGTTCATTGGTTCGTGATATCCATTATGAAGATTGGCTCTATGAGACCTCTGCCAGTCCGAAAGCGGCTGAGATGCGAATGAAAAACGTATCGGATCTCTATTCTTGGATCGTGTCGGATTTAGAAGGCGACAATTACGATCAGGAAGAAAAAACGCTGAAGGAAGTGGTTCAACGGTTAACCTTACGTGACATGATGGAACGTGGTGAAGAAGATGACGATAGCGATGCGGTGCAGCTAATGACGTTACACGCATCAAAAGGTCTCGAATTTCCTTACGTTTATCTGATTGGCACTGAAGAGGGGATTTTACCGCATCAAACCAGCATTGATGAAGATAACGTTGAGGAAGAGCGCCGCTTAATGTACGTGGGGATCACCCGAGCACAGCGTGAGCTGACCTTTGTGATGTGTAAAGAGCGCCGTCAATTTGGTGAATTGATTAAGCCCACCCAAAGCCGTTTCCTCGATGAGCTACCTTACGATGATGTGGAGTGGGAGCAGGTGAAAAAGCCTGTGACTCAAGAAGAGCGCATGGCAAAAGGGCAGGCACACATTGCCAACTTACGATCGATGTTTAAGAAGTAAAAAGAAACCGGCGTTAGCCGGTTTTTTATTGGCTGATGGTTATGTAAATGAGGTGATTGCCTTAGTGAAAGAGGGCCGTCAACGCGATCATTTAGTGGCTGTCGTTCCATAAATATCTGTAACAAAAAGCGCTGGTTAGTATTGATTTTATAAATAATATTAATAATAATTCTCATTACTATATGGTTATGAGTATTTATTAATGGTTGTCATCGCATGAATGACGCAGTTTGGGTCATCATCGCCGCAAAATATCCGGAGCAGAGCTCATGTTGACTGGATGGTTACTGTTGGCATTGCAACTGATGACAATGGCTGTTTTGGCCGCTATTGCACTAAGCGATCTTCGTCACCGCCACGTTTCCCATCGGCTGCTGTTTGCTCTGTTGATCCCAATCGTTATGACCACCCCATTTAATGTCGTCGGCGCACTCATTAGTGCTGTGATACTTGGTTTTGGTGTGGTGGCATTGCATTACCGGTGGTTAGGCGCAGCAGACAGCAAACTATTAGCGCTTTGTGCTTATGGTGCTGCGGAGCAATGGGGCGAACTATTGCTCCAAACCGCATTATTCGGCGGTGTGCTGAGCGTGCTGTGCTTAGTGCACAACCACTTTGCTCACCGAGGCTGGATCGCACAGAAATCGGTTAAGACGGTGCCTTATGCGATTGCGATTTCCGGGGCGTCATTAACAACTCTTCACTATTTATAGTACTGACTCACTTAAAACATCCACCTCAAGAACTCACTCATGTGAGCGGGCTTTGTGTACCTGCTATGTTCAGGACTGATGGTGAGTCGCAATCGTATGCGTCGGTGCAAGACGCACTCAATAGAGGATTCTCGCTGTATTGTGCCTAAGAGAGCAGTACAGCGCTTCAATGGTCTCACGACAAGTTATCACCAACTCATAAAAGGTTGGTGGAATATCACCATACAAGGAAATGGTTATGCCTTATCGCAAAGAGCAGCTAGAGCGTTTACCTGCTCGTATTCAGGCGTTCGTTACTCAATTTTCTACCGCTCAACTAGGAACGGTCGATGCATCTGGAACCCCCCTCGCTAGCTATGGCCCATTTATTCGACACGGAAATGACTTTGTAATGCTACTGAGTACGGTCTCAAAGCATGCACGTAACCTTCAGCAAATACCCAAGGCTTCATTGATGTTGGTTGAACCAGAAGAACAAGCCCGTCATCTGTTTGCGCGAGAACGCCTGATCATCGATTGCGATGTCATTGTGGTTGATAAACACTCTCAAAGTGCCATGCCGTTGAAGCAGGAAATGCGTGACACCTTCGGTGAAATTGTGGATCAGCTGTGTGGTATGAAAGATTTTACTTTTTATCGTTTTGTGCCGAAATCAGGCAATTACGTTAAAGGCTTTGGCCAAGCCTTCCAGCTTGATGAACAGTTACAGCATGCAGTTCATCAAACTGAAGGCCATACCGAAGAAGAACAGGCCGAACCTGCTTAACCGATAGGTGTGAAGGAAACTTCACACCTTTTTTATAACAATAGCGCTAAGTGATCACCACTAAGGCGCAGTCTGAGCCAGCCTTCATGACGATACATAATGAACAGAATGAATTGGAACATGATTAAAAGATATGCCTTTTTAACTATCGGAGTCAGCGCGACCGGATTAGGTATGATCGGAGTATTCGTCCCGTTACTACCGACCGTCCCTTTTGCATTGCTGGCCCTGTATTGCTTTAGTGTCAGTTCACCACGTTTTCAGGCGTGGTTACTGAGGAGTCGCTTATTGGGGCCAACATTGCAGAATATTAAAGACAACCGTGGCCTGACTATTTCAGAAAAAATCCGAGTGCTCTTGATTGTGTGGGGCTCGATATTGGCGACGGTGATCTGGTTATTGGATGAACGCCCTTCCGCCCAAGTGACCTTGATTGTCATTGCGGTGATAGAAACGTATGTGATATGGCGTTACAAAACGCGCTCTGCCCAGAGTGAGGGCGCATCATGATTGGGCCAATTCCCCAAACCGCCAAGCGCTGGTTATTGGGTACGGTTGCCAGTGGTATCTTGGTTATTTTGGGTCTAGTGGGTCAATACTGGTTGGTGAGCCGTGTATTTGCTGATGACTTTCAAAGCATGGCGGGGTGGGTGATTCTGGCGGCAGTTGTGTTACTGGCAGGCCGTTTTTTGATCATCATTGGCCATCGCTATCTCGGTTCGCATACGGCATCTGAAGTGAAACGAAGCCTCCGAGCCGAGCTTTTGGATAAATTGGCTCAGCTTAAACCGAACCAAATGACCCCAGAGCTGCGAGGCAAACTCAGCTATCTGTTGGGTGAAGGTGTCGAAGTACTCGATTTATATTGGGGTTTGTTTGTACCACAGTTTTTTATCGGCCTACTTGGGCCGTTACTGGTGTGTGTGTTTATTGCATTTATCGACCCATTTTCTGGGTTAGTGTTATTGCTGATGATCCCACTTATTCCGGCGATATTGATGCTGGTGTTTAAGCGCTTCGCTGCTGTTAGCGCCACCTATAAGCACAACTTGGCTTTATTGACGGAACTCTTTACTCAAAGCTTGCATGGCTTACCTGTGCTCAAGCTATATCAATATTCTAAACGTTGGGGCAGGGAAATTGAGTCACATGGAGAGCAATTACGCCGTTCGACCATGTCGCTTCTCAAAACCAACCAACTGGTGATTTTACTGGTGGATTTGTTGTTCTCGCTGGGCACAATCATTGCCGCTTCCTTGTTGGCGATCAGCCGGTATCAATCGGGTGTCATTGACGCTCCTTCTGCTGCATTTATCATTTTAGCCAGTGTTGAATTGATTCGTCCGCTGTCCTTAATGGGGGCATTTTTCTTTGCCGGCGCGCTAGGTCGAGAAGTTCAGACTGATGTTCAAGCAGTACTCTCTATGGCAAATAATGAAGATTGCCGTTTGTTGCCTCATAGTCCTAATGTTGTGTTGGACATTCATGGGCTCAGCTTTGGCTACTCCAAGCAACCCAAATTATTTCATAAGCTTGAATTGACCGTTTATCAGGGTGAGCTGGTGGTATTAAGGGGGCCAAGTGGGTGCGGCAAGTCGACACTGTTCAAGTTGATCCGCGGCCAACTGCAACCAGACAGTGGCATCATTACCCATCAATCTATGGGCTACCTGCAACAAATGCCGTACGTCTTTAATGGTAGCTTGGCGGATAACTGTCAGTTAGCGGCGCCTGATGCTTCGCAGCAAGATATCCAAACCGCATTGAGGAAATGTGGATTGGAGGACTGGTTATCGCAACCGAATGCATTGCAAAGTCAGCCGGGCGAAGGTGGGCAACATATTTCGGGTGGGCAAGCTGCGCGGCTGGGGCTATGTCGTGCTTGGCTATCAGGGCATGCGCTGATGTTACTCGATGAGCCAACCCGCCAATTGGATGAACACACCGAGCAGCAAGTCTTGGATACATTACACCAACTTAAGCAAACTACTGGCTTGCTGGTGATCAGTCATTCGCCTGCGGTGATCGAGCGTGCCGATCGCGTTATTGATGTACGCGACTGGCAAAGTCAAACAAAACTAACGGAGGTCCGAGTATGATGATCCGCACGCTACTCAACCTTGCTCGGCCACACCTCTGGCCATTGATGATCTCATTACTATGCCGCGTCATGAATCAGCTTGGGACTATCGCTATTCTCGTGGTGGCAGGCCACTATGCTCAGGCGTTGTTTACAGGGGAGGCGAGCGCTATATGGGAACAGCTGCTTTGGCCACTTTTATGGATTGGTATTGGCAAAGCATTTTGCCGCTACGCAGAACAGTTGTCTGGACATAATGCGGCATTTCGAATTCAGGAGGATTTGCGTAACCGTATTTACTGGCAACTTGAGCAGCAAGCTCCAGACAACATTCATGCGTTGTCGACAGGAGAGCTCACTGCGCGCGTGGTGTCAGATATAGAGCGAATCGAAGTATTTTATGCGCACACCATCGTGCCTGTTTTGTCTGCCGTGTTGGTGTCATTGATGGTCACACTCTATGGTTATCAGCTTGGGGGCACGATGGCTGCTGTTAGCCTATTGAGTCTGCTTGCTTTAGTTGGAGCGGCGATCCCGACATACCATCTGCTCCGCTATGGAGAACTGGGGCAAAATATCCGTCAGCAATTCGGTCAGTTAAATGTCACGTTAACGGATGTCGTGACTGGCATTAATGAAATACAGAACTGGCAAGCAATGCCATTCTTTAAACAGCAGGTTGCTAAACAAGGTGCTGCGTTACAACAGTCGCACAGTGCGCTAGCACGTCGCAATGGCATCAAAGATGCGATGACGGACGGTGTTATCGGTTTAGGTTTCGTTGGTTTATTGGTGGTTGCTTGGTGGCAAGAAGGTTCAACAACGCTCACGGCTCTACCGGTTCTCTGTTTGTATGCCGGGGCGTTTGGCCCTGTATTGGCATTGACCCGTACCTTTGAAGACTTACCACAAACCTTTCCGGCGTGCCGTCGTGTGTTAGCGATGCTGCAACCAATGGTGAGTGATGATGTAAATCCGATAAAAAGTGATTTTATACCAGCTGATGACAGCCCATTAATTGCAGTGTCATCTCTTTCTCATCGCTACCCGAATAGCAGCCATTGGTTATTTAAGGATCTGTCACTGACGCTATCATCATCCCGCCATATGGTGATCCAGGGAGAAAGTGGCAGTGGAAAAACCTCATTGCTGCGTTATTTAGCAGGGGTATACGTCTGCCAAGACTCACCGGTAACGCTAAAAGGTCACCCTATGACAGAACTAAGCCGAGTAGAGCTTTGGCAGCAAATCAGTTATGTCCCTCAACAGACGATCATTTTCCCAGCTAGCCTGCGACATAACTTGTCATTGGGGCAACGCTACAGCGATGCTATGTTGTTGGAAGTGTTACAGCTTGTCTGCCTTGAGCCGATGTTTCATTTACTGGCAAACGGATTAGATACCGAACTAGGGCTCAATGGAGCAAGAGTAAGTGGTGGAGAAGCACAGCGAATTGCCTTGGCAAGAGCGATCTTGCGTGATACCCCCATTTATCTGTTGGATGAAGCATTCAGTGCACTAGATAAAACGACAGAGGCTACCATTCGTCAGCGGTTGACTCATCGTTGGAAAGATAAGTTGGTGGTTGAAGTGGCACATCAGCCGAAAGGGCTGAGTGCGTCTTGTGAGCTTTGGAAGATGCAAGATGGGCGTTTAATGATATAACTAAAGAGGGCTTGGTGTTGACCAAGCCCTCTTTATATAAGCAGAGATAATTACAGATCTTTAATCATGTGCTCGATAGCGGCGATGATTTCATCGTCTGAACAATCCATACATGAGCCTTTGGCTGGCATGGCATTGAAACCATTGATCGCGTGATCGGCGAGTACATCTTTACCTTTTGCGATACGTGGTGCCCAATCTGTTGCATCACCCGTTTTCGGTGCGCCACTGACGCCAGAAGCATGACAAGCGACACAGAAAGTGCCATAAACTGATGCACCATCACGAGGACCAGTAGGCTCAGCGACAACAGGCTCTGAACCGGCTAGGTAAACATCACCGACAGGCTTTATGCGTTCAGCAATAGCATCATATTCTTCTTGGCTCACACTCGCTGCAAAAGAGGCGCTAGAAAAGGTTAGTGCAGCGACAAAAGCGGTTACGATTTTTCGAGACATATCCATTAAACTCACTTTACATTCCTGACGGTAAGTCGATGCTTACCTAATTATTAGAGGTGTTAAATCGATTTATAGCGCAAAAAGCTGTTAAATCAATGTAAATATTGGGTGATTATATCCTGATAACTTGTTGCAATAAACAACAAGTTAAGACCATCAAGGGGGTTATCACTCATGAAATAGGTCTTTGTCACACTTTAATTGCCCAAAAAGGCGTCAAACGATAAAAAAAGTTGAAAAAGTACTAGACGCCATAGTGTGATATACGTATTATTCCACTCCGCCGATAGGGCATGCGCCCGTAGCTCAGCTGGATAGAGCGTTGGCCTCCGGAGCCAAAGGTCGAAGGTTCGAATCCTTTCGGGCGCGCCATTTTCGCCTCGGAGGATAATATCGGTAAAACTACAGTGGTGGCTATAGCTCAGTTGGTAGAGCCCCGGATTGTGATTCCGGTTGTCGCGAGTTCAAGTCTCGTTAGCCACCCCATTTATTCAGGTAGCTTTGCTCCCTTTCTTGATGAAAGTCGAGATAAAACATAAGTCGGTGAATAGCGCAGCTTGGTAGCGCATCTGGTTTGGGACCAGAGGGTCGGGGGTTCGAATCCCTCTTCACCGACCACTTTTTATTTGTTCTGGCGATTAGCGAGAGCAAAACGGCAACAGCCGGTTGATACAAAATTTGATGGTGGCTATAGCTCAGTTGGTAGAGCCCCGGATTGTGATTCCGGTTGTCGCGAGTTCAAGTCTCGTTAGCCACCCCATTATTTCTCTTTAATAAAGAGTGGTAGCTTTACTTGCTTCCTTTCTTGGTGAAAATCGAGATAAAACACAAGTCGGTGAATAGCGCAGCTTGGTAGCGCATCTGGTTTGGGACCAGAGGGTCGGGGGTTCGAATCCCTCTTCACCGACCACTATTGAAGCCCTAGTCGAAAGACTAGGGCTTTTTTGCTTTCTTGCGTTTGATTTTTGATTCGAACCAAGATGGGGTTCGCCTGATGTTCAGAATATGGCTCTTCACCGACAACTACTGAGGCTTTAGTCGAAAGACTAGGGCTTTTTTACTTTCTAGCGTTTGAGCTTTGATTCGAACCCAAGGTGGGGTTCGCCTGATGTTCAGAACATGGCTCTTCACCGACAACTACTGAGGCTTTAGTCGAAAGACTAGGGCTTTTTTACTTTCTAGCGTTTGAGCTTTGA